>NZ_JBQSUN010000002.1:0-328494 GCF_052384325.1 Streptococcus sp. cx1
ACCTTGGATAAAGTTACAGGTAAAGAACTTTCAGCGACACCATGGGCATCAGATAAGACAGCCTACGCTGAAGTTCCAACACCAGGTTTGACAGGCTACTACGCTGATAAAGCAAGTGTTGCTTCTAAGACAGTTACTCAAGAAAACCTTGAAGAAACTGTTACTTACAAACCACTTGGAAACTTGGTTCCAAAACCAGAAACACCAAATGATCCAAACTTCCCATCAACACCAGGTGTTAAATATCCGAACGATCCAACAGATCCAACGAAACCAGGTCAACCGGTTGTGCCAGATATTCCAGGTTACAAGCCATACTTGCCAGATCCAAACGATCCAACGAAACCAGGTCAACCAATCCAACCAGGAACACCTGTAACACCAGAGGATCCAGGTAAAGATACACCAATCATTTATGTTCCGGTTACTCCTGATAAACCTGTAACTCCTCCAGAACAACCTAAGGTACCAACACCTAAGAAACCAGAGGAGCCAGAACAACCAGTTAAACCAGAACAACCAGTAAGTCCAACTGTTATTGAAGAAGTAACTCCACAAGTTGCTCAACCTCAAGAACAAGCAGTTCTACCAGAGACAGGAACAGAAAGTGGACATATTGCAGAAGTGACAGGTTTGTCAGCCTTGATTACAGGTCTTGGACTAGGTCTTTTGGGCCGTCGTCGTAAGAAAGAAGACTAATAACAAAGAGAATCCTTCCCTTCTTCTAAATAGTTAGTTAAAATAAAAAATTAGTCTTCAAAAAAAGAGGTTCTTCCCTATAGGTTGGGGGAGGACCTTTTTTGATCTATTTTTTAACCTAAGTACAAAATTGGAGTCTTGATTTTGTACTTTTATTCTTGATATGTGATTAAAGAAAATGCTTAAAAAGGAAGTTGAAATTAATCAACTTCCTTTAGTATAGATATATTTTGAGAAAAATTTAGGCTACTTTCCTACATTCTCTACAATTGCTTTGCACGTCCATTTTCATCAAAATGATAAGTCACACCATTGATGGTACGTGTTTGGTTGGTGACGAGCTCACCAGAGTTTTCATCGTAGTAACGAGTTCCCTTGTAGTCTGTAACGAAATCACCCTTCACTTGTTTACCTTCATAATCAAAGTAGAGGTGTTGACCATTGATAACTTGATCAAAGAGAAGAGCCTTACCATCGTTACCGAAGTAGTACCAGTTGCCCTTCCAATTAACGAATTGATTGGTTACAGCAGCACCTGTTTCAGCGTCAAAGTAGTAGTAACTGTAGATTTTAGGTTCGATGATAGTACTACTAGATGTCCGAGGATATCTAGTAGACTCTTTTTGCTCAGGACTAAGCACTTTATCTTTTGCGAGATAACCAGTAACTAAGCTTGTAGACTCTGTATTATCGAGATAATAGAGTTTCCCATCGATTTCTTGAAGACCGAGAAGTTTATTACCATTTTCATCAGTATAGTACCAATCGCCACCTACTTGATGGAACCCTTTTTCTCTGACTGCTGCTCCAGTAACCTCATCGTAGAAAGGTCCTGAACCGGAAGGCCCAAAAGTTCCTTGACGGGCTTGTCCATTTTCATAGAACGAATAGGTTACACCATTAATGGTATGAGAACCAGAAAGTGGTTTACCATCTTTATCATAATAGAAGAGCCCATTATCAGCACGAACAAATTGGTTCCGTGGGACTTCCTTCTGTTCACCGGTATCCTTATCATAGTAGTGGCCATTTTTAACTACGTTTTTGAATTGTGTTCCGAGGTGATCGTCAAAGTAGACAGGGATACCATCAATGGTATGAGCACCTTTTAGAATATTGCCTTGCTTATCTGCATAGAACCACTTACCTCGAGTTGTAAAGTAACGCCCCTTAACAAGTTCACCAGTATCCTTGTCATAATACTTAACTGGGATACCAAAGACAACAAAGCTATCATAGAGAACACTAATACCATCTTTATCTACAAAGCCATCTTTAGCTTGTGTTCCAAAGAACCTATCAAAATGTACCTGAACACCATTGATGATGTGGTCGCCTTTAAGGATTTTGCCATTTGAACCGACATAATACCAATGGTTATTAATATTATGGTAACGATTTTTTTCGAGTGTAATTCTCGTACCAGAGTCTTTATCATAGTAGTAACCGTCGTCTCCAAAATCACCTTTAACTTGTCGCCCATAATAAGAATCAAAGTAGACAGGAACATTATTTATGGTTTGTGAACCTTTTAATGGTTTGCCCTCAGCATCAACATAGTACCAATATTTATCTACATTGACATAACGGTTGGTCACGAGTGCACCAGTTGAAGTATCGTAGTATTTACCATTACTTTCAAACACACCTTTCACTTGAGCACCGGTCTTATCATCGAAGTAGTACTCTTTACCATCAATAAGAGTAGCACCTTTCACAGGTATACCTTTTGCGCCAATAAAGTAGTTTTTGTCTTTAACTGTTACGAATCGGTTAGTTACTAGCTTACCAGTGTGTTCATCATAATAGCGGTTATCCTTGTCAAAATTCCCTTTTATTTGAACACCATTTTCATCGAAATAGAGCTGAGCCCCATTAATGATATGGCTGCCCTTTATAATTTGTCCTCTATCATTGAGATAGTACCATTTTCCTTTGATTTCAACAAAATGATTGGTTCCTAAATTGACGAAAACACCATCCTGATCGTAAAAGTGTCCATTAGGAGCAAAGCGGTCAATGATTTGAGTCCCAAATTTATCGTCAAAGTAGGATGATCGACGATTAATTCGATACTCACCATACACGGGATTCCCTTTATCATCTAGATAATAGCGTTCATATTGTTTTGTATCGTTGCTGTAGGCAACGATAAATTGATTTTTGAGAAGAGCACCAGAATCTTTATCATAGAAATTTAGTTTTTTAGCATCATTAGGGTCTTTAGCAAAAACGCCTTTAGCTTGTATGCCATTTTCTTTATCGAAATAGACTTGAACCCCATCTATGGTTTGTGGTCCAGTCAGATCCTTACCATTGGCATCTCTGTAATGCCATTTGCCGTTTTGGTCGCTGTAATATTGACCGCCTGTAACGTTTACGTCCTCATTGATAACAGGAGTTGCCGTAGCTGTTTCACTAGCAGCACTGTCTCTTGTTGAAACGGCGTGTGCTTCAACGATGGCTGTTTCAGTAGGAGCTTGACTCTCATTAGTGGTTGCAGAGGCCGGTTCTCTAGTGTATTCCGAACTTACTAACTCTGGAGCATCTGTTGAACTTTCAGTAGAAGATGTTGCTTCAGTACTCTTTGTTTCAACTAAATCTGCTGTTGTTTCAAGATTGGCAGTAACACTTGCTGTCGTGTCATTCTTGAGTGTTTCACTAGCAGTTACTTCATCCGCAAAAGCAGCTCCGGCAATAAGTGCAAAACTAGCAAGAGCAGATGCACATGAAAAAGCAATAAGATACTTTTTAGATGCGTGTTTTTTGGCCTTATCATTTTTTTCCATAATAAATACCCCCTTTTAATTTATATTATAAGACAATAAGAAAGCCTTTTCAATATTAAAAATAAAAAGGTTTTCTTTTAATGTGAAGGGGTGGATAAAAGGGAAAAACATATATTTATCTGCATATTAAGTGAGATGTTGCCAGTTCTTACTAAATCCAAGATTCATAAAAAACAAAAAAATCCAGGACCTGAGTCCTGAATTTAGGAGATTATGAAAAAGAAAAGTTTTAGGATGGTTATAGTATATAAAGCAAAGCCTAAAGTTTTCTTAAAGTAGACAAAAATTATTTTCGTGGATTTTAAAAAGGAAGTTGAAATTAATCAACTTCCTTTAGTTTAGATGTCTTGTGAGAAAATTTTAGTCGATTTTCTTACATTTCTTACAATTGCTTTGCACGTCCATTTTCATCAAAATGATAAGTCACACCATTGATGGTACGTGTTTGGTTGGTGACGAGCTCACCAGAGTTTTCATCGTAATAACGAGTACCCTTGTAGTCTGTAACGAAATCGCCCTTCACTTGTTTACCTTCATAATCGAAGTAGAGGTGTTGACCATTGATCACTTGATCGAAGAGGAGGGCCTTACCATCCTTACCGAAGTAGTACCAGTGTCCATCTGCATAGACGAATTGGTTGGTTACCGCAGCACCTGTTTCGGCGTCGAAGTAGTAAGTTGGGTTTTCTTCTGGATTGTCAGGGAATGAAATGTAAAATTTAGGTCTAGCTAATTTTCCTCGAACTTGTTCGTGCGTTTCGTATTTGTTCATTGGATTGGCAGAGAAATAGTAAAGTTTCCCATCAATTTTTTTAAAACCTGCGACTTTTTTACCATTTTCTAGGTAGAACCAACTACCACGAGAATTAACAAAACCAGTTTTTTCTACAGCTTCGCCAGTTTCATCATCATAGTAAGGTGGATTTTGATAGATGTTAAAGGAACCACGAAGGACCTTTCCGTTTTGCTCAACATAGTAATTCTTCCCGTCAACATTTATATTCCCAGTTCGTCCATTACTGCTAAGGTAGTATAAATCGTCACCAATCTTTATAAACTGATCATGAGGGAGTTCTTTCCCTGCACCACTATCTTTATCGTAGTAGTAACCATTAAGAACAGTATCTTTAGCTTGAACACCATCATCATCAAAGTAAACGTCTACCCCATCAATGGTTTGTGAGCCTTTAAGGATATTACCTTGTGCATCTGCATAGTACCATTTACCATCATGGCTGAAGTATTGACCTTTTACAAGAGCTCCAGAATTTTTATCATAGAACTTACTAGGTGCTTCATAAGTATTGTAGTTCTCTTCACTGATTACTCGACCATTAGAATCAACTAATTCCCCCTTAGTTTGAATACCGTTATATGGATTAAAATTGACTTGAACTCCATCAATGATTTGGTCCCCTTTTAGAATCTTACCTTCAGCATTGACGTAGTACCAATTATCATTAACTTGGACATAGCGATTTGTTCCCAAATCTACTTTAGCACCAGAATCTTTGTCGTAGAAGTAGCCATCGTTACCAAAGATACCTTTGGCTTGTCTACCCCCATAAGGGTCAAAGTATACAGGAACATTGTTAATGGTTTGAGAGCCTTTAAGTGGTTTTCCGTCATTTCCTACATAGTACCAGTTTTTACCAACTTGGACATAGCTATTGGTTACGAGCGCACCAGTAATTCCATCATAGTATTTATCGTTACTAGCAAAATTTCCCTTAACTTGTGCGCCAGATTCTTTGTCAAAGAAGTATTCAACGTTGTCGATGACGGTTGCTCCTTTGATGGCCTTGCTATCGGCACCGATAAAGTAGGTTTTGTCTTTAACTGTTACGAAACGATTAGTAACTAGATTTCCAGAGTCTTTATCGTGAAATTGTTTGTTGTAGTCAAAATCTCCTTTCACTTGGATACCGTTATAGCCAAAGTAGACATGAGCGCCATCAATAGTTTGTTCACCTGTCAAGATTTTTCCATCGTTACCGATGTAGTACCAGTTGCCTTTAATTTGAACATAACGGTTTGTGCCTAGGTCGACTCGGTTACCATCTTGCCCATAGAAGTAGCCATCGTCACCAAAATTGTCGAAGACTTGTCTTCCATCATATGTAAAGTAAACCTGTTTACCATTGATAGTTTTAGCACCTTTTACACGAACACCCTGTTCATCCACATAGTAGCGTTCATTTTGGTGGGTATAGTTATCGTATGCAATAACGTAGTTGTTAGTGACTAGTGCACCAGAATCTTTATCATAATAGCGTTTATTATTGTCAGAATAGTCTCTGGCAAAATAACCTTTCACTTGAACACCGCCTTGGTCGAAGTAAACCTTAACTCCATCTATGGTTTGTGGTCCCTTTAAAATAGCACCATCATTTCCAGCATAGTACCATTTTCCGTTTAATTCAAAATAGCGGTTTGTCCCGAAATCAACTTGTTTTCCGTTTTCGTCGTAATAACGGTCATCAGAAGCAAATCTATCTTTAAGTTGTTCACCATACTGATCAAAGTAATACCACGCTCCATTAACTTCTTTGGAACCAATTGCCTTATTACCATTTTCATCAACGTAATAGGTTCTACCATATTCTTCAACGAATTTATTAGTAACAAGAGCACCAGAATCTTTGTCATAATAGTGACCGTCCCAGCCAAATCCCCCTTTAACCTGAACACCGCCTGGATTGAAGTAGACCTTAACGCCATCAATAGTTTGTGGTCCAGTCAGGTCTTTACCGCTAGCATCTTTGTAATGCCAGTAGCCTTGGTCGTCGCTATAGTATTGACCACCAGTGACGTTTGTTTCATTAGGTACTGAAGCTGTCTCGCTGGCAGCTCGGTCTGTAGTTACGGCTTCACGTGTTTGGCCTGCAACTGATTCTGTAGGAGTTTGGCTTTCGTTTGCAGTTGTTGAGGCAGTTTCACTGACAACTTCAGAGCTTGCAGCAGAAGTTGTGGCTTGTTCTGAGACATTTGTAGTGCTTTGAGTGGTGCCTAAATTTTCAGTAGTAGCAGGAGCTTCGACAACCTTAGTTTCTACGAGGTCTGCGGTAGTTTCCACATTTGCAGTGGTAGTAGCGTTCACATCAAGGTTTGATGAGTTATCAGCTTTAGCTTCCTCAGCGAAGGCAGGCTTTGCGATGAGGGCAAAACCTGCAAGAGCAGTTGCACATGAGAATGCAATCAGACGTTTTTTGGACTTAGGTCCAGTAAAATTAGAATGTACTTTCATAATTCTTCCTCCTTTTTCCTAAGTCCTATTATAGCGCTATTTTAGAGAGTTTCAAGGAAATATAAGAAATTTAGATAAAAATAAGAAAACGATTACATTACGTTACGAGTGAGAGGGGGATGATTTTAGTTGCTACGACCTTTCTAAAACAAAAAAAATCCAAGACCTGCGCCCTGGATTTGGGAGATTATGAAAAAGAAAAGTTTTAGGATAGTTATAGTATATAAGGCAAAGCCTAAAGTTTTCTTAAAGTAAGGGATATCTTAAACTTTAGTCGCATTACCATTCTCATCAAAATGATAAGTTACACCTTTGATAGTACGTGTTTGGTTGGTGACTAGTTCGCCAGAGTTTTCATCGTAGTAGTGACCATCTGGTGCAAAAGCGCCTTTAACTTGTCTACCATTACTTGTATTGAAGTAGAGCTTTTGCCCATTAATTTGAACTTCACCGGTTGCGGCTGTGCCATCCGCATAGAAGTAGTACCAGTAATTACCCCATTGATAGAAACGATTTTTAATTGCTCTACCGTCATGACCGAAGTAGTAGATTTTACCATCGATGTAATTAATACTGTCTTGCCACATGTCACCCAGTTGGGTGTACTTATAGGCACCTCCTCGACGGAAGTAATATAAATCACCATTGATTTCATGAAGTCCAAGGACTTTGTTACCTTTCTCGTCAAGATAGTAAGTTAAGCCTCTGTTATCTTTAACAAACCCAGCTTTGGTTACTTTGCGACCATTATCTTTATCGTAATAGTACTCAGGCATATAGACGCCATCTTGACCAAATCCTCCTTTAGCTTGTACCCCTCGATAGTTGAAGAAGACATCTTGTCCATCGATATTTCGAGCTCCCTTGACTGGCTTACCGTCTTTACCTACATAGAACCAATTACCCATGTATTCAACATAACGATTGGTTACAAGATTTCCAGAATTAATATCGTAGAATGCGTATAAATCACCGTAGGAATCACCATAAGCACCTTTAACCTGTTGACCATTGTCGCGGAAAAATAACTTTTGACCGTTAATGATTTGAGCACCAGTGAGGTTGTCTCCATTTACGTTCTTATAATACCAGTTTCCATTATCGTCGCTATAATAACCATTTGGGTTAGGAGCATCCATACCTACGCCGTTTTCATCAAATCGATAGGTCATACCATTAATTGTTAGAGTGGTGTTAGAGACGCGTGCTCCAGAATTAGGATCATAGTAGCGAAGAACACCATTGTCGAGAACAAGCTCTCCCTTAGCTTGACGACCATTAGCATATAGGTAAACGATTTGACCGTCTATATTGACTTCACCATCTTGAGGACGAATAGCATTTCCATCTGCACCATAATAGTACCAGCCATCATTTTCTTGGACATAGCGATTTTTAACGGCTTGACCAGTAACTGAGTCAAAATAGTAGCGACGGGTAATATTAGTAGGGGTACCAAAACCATAAGTACGTGGTGAATTTTGCCCTTCTTCTAGTAAAATGCTGATTCCTTTTTGTAGGACGCCGGTATCAACAGGAGAGGCAGCTTCACGTGCTTTGAAATAGTAGATATTACCATCAATTTCACGTATTCCTGTAAATTTAGAACCATCGTTCTTGATGTAAAAGGTTTGGCCTTTTTTATTCTGAACTAGACCTTCTTTTCGGACCCTTGCACCAGAGTTAGAGTCGTAATAGAAAGTTTGATCTGGATAGCTATAGTCCTCTCCGCTAAAGTCACCTTTGATTTGAACACCTTTATAATCGAAGTAGACTTCTTGACCATTGATAGTTTGTTCTCCAGTGAGTGGATAGCCATCTTTACCTAAATAGTACCAATTACCTTGGGATTCAAGGTATCGATTCGTCCATAGTTGCCCAGTATCAACATCGTAGTAACGAAATAGATTATTATTCCTATCGAGTAAAGGCCCCTTAACTTGTTGCCCATTACTGCGGAAATAAACATTTTGGCCATCGATAGTCTGTTCGCCTACGAGGTTTTTACCACTGGCATCTTTATAATACCAGTTGCCTTGGTCATCACTATAGTATTGACCACCAGTGACGTTTGTTTCATTAGGTACTGAAGCTGTCTCATTGGCAGCTCGGTCTGTAGTTACAGCATCACGTGTTTGGCCTGTGGCTGATTCCGCAGGTGCTTGACTTTCGCTTGCAGTTGTTGAAGCTGTTTCACTGGCAGTTTCAGAACTTGCTGTAGAAGTTGAGGCTTGTTCTGAGACATTTGTGGTGTTTTCTGTGCTAGCCACATTTTCAGTAGTAGCAGGAGCTTCGACAACCTTTGTTTCTACGAGGTCTGCTGTGGTTTCCACATTGGCAGTGGTAGCAGCAGTCACATCAAGGTTTGATGAGTTATCAGCTTTAGCTTCCTCAGCGAAGGCAGGTCTTGCGATAAAGGCAAAACTTGCAAGAGCAGTTGCACATGAGAATGCAATCAAACGTTTTTTGGACTTAGGTCCAGTAAAATTAGAATGTACTTTCATACTTTTTCCTCCATTTCCTAAGTCCTATTATAGCGCTATTTTAGAGACCTTCAAGAAAAAATAAGAAATTTAGACAAAAATAAGAAAACGATTACATTGTGATGCGAGTGAGAGAGGGGATGATTTTAGTTGCTACAGACTTTTCTAAAAACAAAAAAATCCAGGACCTATGCCCTGGATTTAGGAGATTATGAAAAAGAAAAGTTTTAGGATGGTTATAGTATATAAAGCAAAGCCTAAAGTTTTCTTAAAGTGGAAGAAATATCTTGTTCTTCCACTTTAATTCATTTTCTCAGTCGCTACACCATTTTCATCAATGACATAAGTTTTGCCATCTTTTTCTAGTGTTGCTTTGGTTGTGATTGGAGAACCGTACAAATCTTTCCCTAATGAGGTTGATTTTTCAAAGTGATAGAGCTTACCGTCGATTTCCTTCCAAGTTGGTTGGTAGAACTCGATTACCCTAGGCTCAAGATAGCATAGGTATCCTTTATCAGTACGGTAGAATCCTATTCGAACGATTCCATTTTCGTCTGAAACGTAACCGGAATTAGTTTCATTACGTAATAATTCTGCGTAAGAACCGAAAAGATAGGTCTTGCCATTTATGGTTTCTGTTGTATTGATATAGCGATATTGGTTGCTTGGATCTAGGTAATAGGTCTTACCGTCAATTTCTCTCCATCCGGATAATAATTTTCCTTCTGAATCTGCAAGATATAAACTATTATATGATTTAGCGGAACCATTAACAAGAAGTTGGCCATCTTGATTGAAGTAATAATAATTGCCATCAATTGAAAGTACCTTATCTTTAGCTTGTAGACCGTCTTCTTTAAAGTAAACACGATGACCATCTAGTGTGTACCATCCGAAAACTTGAGCACCATCATTTCCAAAGTAGAGCTTATATGAGGAACTAAAGGAATGGAATGCATTACGGAGGAGCTCGCCACTGTTCTTATCGAAATAGTAGTACTTCCCATCTATAAGTGTACGCTCACCTTTGATTTGTTTCCCCGTACCATCAAAGTAGAGTTGAACACCATCGATAGTCTGCCATCCAGTAGCTACTTGCCCTTTATCTTTGAGATAGGTCCAGTCACCATCTTTATCTTGAACAAAGGTATTTCGAAGTGACGATGTCACACGTCCTTGGTCATCAATTTCGTAGGTCATTCCATTGAGAGTTAGACTACGATTGGTCCACATAGCCCCACTGTCTTTGTCAAAGTAGTAAGTTTTACCATCAATGTCTACTAGGCTACCTTTGACTTGCTTACCATTTTTATCAAAGTAGAGTTGAACACCATCAATGGTTTGACGGCCTGTTAGGAGTTTGCCCTCTTTGTCGTAGTAGTACCAGTTCCAGAAATCATCGCGAACAAATTGGTTTTTAGCCGTAAATTCAGTCACTACTCCCTCATTATCAATTGTGTAGGTCTTATCATCGACTTTCAAAGTGTCGTTAGTAAGGATAATAGTGGTGTACATACCAGCATATCTTTCTGTTCGATATGATTTTGTTAGACGATAGCGCTTGCCATCGATTTCTTTCCACGTAGGCTTGTTAATACTTTCCACCTTTGGTTGGAAGTAGTGAAGGTAACCATCGGAGCCTCGTTGGATGCCCTCTAGGAGGACGCCGTTTTTATCAGTTCCATAGATTCCAGAGAAACTAGGCCCGCCCCAAAATGTTTTTTTTGAAAAAAGGGCTCCAAAATAGTTTTTTTCTATTTTACTATCTGTGACTAGATAAAGTTTGCTGTCATAACCTATGATACCATCAAGAACTTGACCCTTTGAAGCAAAGATATATTCTTTTCCATCGATAATTTGTTTACCAGTTAAGACTTCGCCGTTAGCATTGGTACGGTAGGTAGAAGTGTTTGCATGGAACATTGAAGGAGTTTCAACAATGCCATATTTGTTCTTGACCAATTGTCCTTGGTAATCAAAAAGATAAATCTTCCCATCAATTGTGACAGTATCATTTTTAGCCAAAAGTCCGTCAGGTTTGAAATAATAACGTTTACTGTCAATGGTATGCCATCCAATAAATGCAGCACCATCTTCGCCTAAGTAATTAGTATAAGTTGTATATTGAGGTTCTGTCCTATAGCCATTGAAAATTGAAGTGTGATGCCACTGATTCGTTAATAGAGAACCATCATTCTCATCGAATCGATAGTATTTTCCACCAATCTCTCGTTCTTGTCCTTTGACTTGTTTCCCATCTTTATCAAAATAAAGGATGACACCATCAACATTTTGCCAACCAGTCAATTTTTCACCGTTGGCAGTGTAGTAATACCAATCTTTTTGGTTGTCAGATTGGAAATGACCACCGGTCACGACCTGAGTAGGTAGTTGTGTTTTTTCGGTTAGGATACCATCAGCATCTGCTAGATAAGTTTTACCATCTACTTCAATACTTGTATCAGTTACCTTACGCCCATTATCTTTATCGTAGTAGTAATCCTTGCCATCAATGGTTACCTTTTCACCCTTTGCTTGGATGCCATTGTTATGGAAGTAGAGGTTAAAGCTATCGATGGTTTGTAGGCCAGTTAGTTTGTGGCCCTCGCTGTCTAGGTAATACCAGTTACCTTGCTCATCAGAAGTGAATCTGCCACCTTGTGAAGGTGTTTCCTGTGAAGTAGTTACGTTATCGCTTGTTTCAGATGAGGTTTCAACACTTCTATCGGTTGTAGCTGTCTCACCAGATTGAGCGGGTTCACCCTTTTTATCAGTCTCGTTAGCAGGCTGTGTAGTAGTCGTTTCTGTAGGCTGACTAGTCGCATTAGTAGAAGCAGTGTCAGTTGAGACTGTCCCACTAGGAACATTATTAACAGCAGTGTCAGTTGAGACTGTCCCACTAGGAACATTATTAACAGTAGTGCTTGCTGGAGCTACTTCGGTTCTTGTTATAAGGCTAGCACTAGTCTCAAGATTGCTGTCAGAGACGACATTTTCAGGACTGTTAACGGCAGTTGTTTCAGGCTTGACTTCATCAGCTCCGACCTGTCCTAGTCCAATTAGTGAAGCCCCAATAGCCAAACTTGAGGCAGCGATTGTGATCCAATGTTTCTTAACTTTATGAAGTTTGAAACGAACTTTGTTTTCCATAATTTTTCCCCTTATATGGTGACTTGGTAAATTCATGTTGTGACATTTAAAACAACATGAAAACCAAAATTAATTTACAGTTATATTTTAATCTTATTTTCTAATAAACTCAATAGAAAACGGATACAAAAACGCCATGATTTTATAAAAAGATTCTTATATTCGTGATAGTTGTAGCCTATAAAAGAGTTTTCCTAATTTATTTATTTTTTCGTCTATAGATATGCTTGAAAGGGTAATTGTCCCCATACAGTTTGAGAAAAAGACTCTTTTCTTCAAAAATCATCCTGTGTAAAATAGAGGGCATAAAAACATGAGAGGTGATTGCAATGACAAATCGTTACGACTTAAATAAAAATTTGGCACAGATGCTTAAGGGGGGCGTCATCATGGACGTTCAAAATCCTGAGCAGGCACGTATTGCTGAGGCGGCAGGAGCGGCTGCAGT
Organism: Streptococcus sp. cx1; assembly: GCF_052384325.1. NCBI lineage: Bacteria > Bacillati > Bacillota > Bacilli > Lactobacillales > Streptococcaceae > Streptococcus > Streptococcus sp. cx1. Next base: position 12,817 of record NZ_JBQSUN010000002.1, read on the forward strand.
CATGGCCTTGGAACGCATTCCGGCCGATATCCGTGCAGTGGGTGGTGTGTCACGTATGAGTGATCCTAAGATGATTAAGGAAATTCAGGACGCTGTTAGTATTCCAGTGATGGCTAAGGTGCGTATTGGTCATTTCGTGGAAGCACAGATTTTGCAGGCGATTGAGATTGATTATATCGACGAGAGTGAGGTTTTGACACCGGCCGATGACCTTATTCATGTGGACAAAACCAAATTTGATGTGCCTTTCGTCTGTGGAGCTAAGGACCTTGGTGAGGCTCTTCGCCGTATTTCAGAAGGGGCATCTATGATTCGTACCAAGGGTGAACCTGGTACTGGTGATATTGTTCAGGCTGTTCACCACTTGCGACTCATGAATCAAGAAATTCGCCGTATTCAAAATCTCAGAGAAGATGAACTCTATATTACTGCTAAAGACTTGCAGGTGCCAATTGATTTGGTCCGTTATGTCCATGAACATGGCAAGTTGCCCGTTGTCAATTTTGCGGCAGGTGGTGTAGCGACGCCAGCAGATGCTGCGCTTATGATGCAGCTGGGGGCTGAAGGTGTCTTTGTTGGTTCAGGGATTTTCAAATCTGGAGATCCGAAAAAACGTGCGGAAGCTATCGTCAAAGCAGTGACTAACTATAATCGTCCAGATATTTTGGCGCAAGTGTCAGAAGATTTGGGGGAAGCCATGGTTGGTATCAACAAGGATGAAATTGACATCTTAATGGCAGAGCGAGGAAAATAGATGACAAAAATTGGAATACTGGCTTTGCAAGGTGCTTTTGCAGAACATGAGCAGGTCTTGAAAGCACTTGGGGTTGAAACGGTTCAAATCAGAAATCGACAGGATTGGGAAGCTCACGCTGATTTGGACGGGCTCATCCTTCCAGGTGGCGAGTCAACAGTTATGGGGAAACTCTTGCATGATTTAGACTTGTTTGAGCCGCTTAAGGCAAAAATTGAAACGGGACTACCTGTATTTGGAACCTGTGCAGGTCTGATTTTGTTAGCTAAAACCATAGTGGGAGACCAAACAAAACATTTAGCAAGCATGGACATCAATGTAGCCAGAAATGCCTATGGTCGCCAATTGGGGAGTTTTGTCACAGATGCTGAATTTAAAGGAATAGGGGAGATCCCAATGGTCTTTATTCGTGGGCCAATTATTGAAGCTGTTGGAGCAGAAGTGGAGATTTTAGCTCAAGTCAATGGGGCAATTGTGGCAGCTAGAGAAAAGCAGATGTTAGTGACCTCTTTTCATCCAGAATTAACGGGTGACGAAAGGGTACATGCTTATTTCCTAGATATGATTAATCAGGCAAAAGAATATAAGAAATAGCTCAAAACCTATGACATCGTTTATTTCTTGATCGCACAAAAAATCCAGGACCTGAGCCTTGGATTTAGGAGATTATGAAAAAGAAAAGTTTTAGGATGGTTATAGTATATAAAGCAAAACCTAAAGTTTTCTTAAAGTAGAGAAAAATTTATCAAAAATAGGTAAAAAGGAAGTTGACAGTTGGTCGACTTCCTTTTTAGCGATTTCTAAATGAGAGTAATTATGCGATATCAATAGTTGTTATTTGAATACTATTCTTATACTTCATCGGGTCCCATCAAATGTCCATTACCGTCAGCATCGAATTTGAAGGCACCAGTGTTTGTTCTAACAATGGTATTTTCAGCGCGTGCGCCATTCTTAGCATCGTAATAGTGGACAGTTCCGTCATCATCAAATTTGAATTCACCTCTAAGTTGTTTACCGTTTTGGTCGAAGTAAACATGGATGCCATTTAAGGTTTGAGGTCCTGTCAGTTTATCCCCTTTAGCACCAACATAGTAGTAGAAATCTTCACGATCTAAATCTTTACTTTCTCTTGGATATTGTCCATCCTGACCTACGATATCATTTCCAGGAATGGTGATAGTAAAGTGGAAGATACGATCACCATCGAGATTTCGGTAATTCCAATTGTAGACATGAACAAAGCTATTAGTGACGAGAGCGCCAGAGTCTTTATCATAATAGTGTCCATCCGGGGCGAAGCGTCCCTTGACTTGTGCTCCGTTAGGAAGGAAGTAAAAGTGACTATTTCCAAAGGTTTGAGGTCCTGTTAATGGCTTACCATCAGCATCAAGATAGTACCAGGCAGTAGTATAGATATTTTGATTGTTAATGTCATCACGACCAATGTAAGTTAAGATTTCTTTAAAAGCATTGGTTACGAGAGCACCAGAATCTTTATCATAGTATTTACCATTTGGTGCAAAATGTCCCTTGACTTGTACACCAGTGAAATCATCAAAGTAGACTTTAACACCATCAATAGTTTGTTCTCCCTTGAGTTTATCACCTTTATCATTGACGTAAACCCAGTCACCATCTTGGGTTTCAAGATAGCGTTTGGTTACGAGAGCACCAGAATCTTTGTCATAGTATCGGCCATCTTCTGCAAAACGTCCTTTGACTTGTTTGCCATCCTTGTCGAAGTAGACTGGAATGTTGTCGACGAAGTTGAGACCGATGAGGTTTTTACCGTTTGCATCCTTGTAGTACCAGTTGCCCTCGTTATCACTATAATAGTGACCACCAAAAACTCGTGGTGCTTTGTCTAGGGTGACTGTAGGAGTGACGGGAGTATCTATTTCTTCACCAGGCCCCATCAAACGTCCATTACCATTTGCATCGAATTTGAAGGCACCAGTATTTGTTCTAACAATGGTATTTTCAGCGCGTGCACCGTTTTTCGCATCGTAGTAATGAACGGTACCATCTTCGTCGAATTCAAACTCACCTCTAAGTTGTCTACCATTTTGGTCGAAATAGACATGGATGCCGTTTAGGGTTTGAGGTCCTGTCAGTTTATCCCCCTTGTCATCTACGTAATAGTAGAAATCTTCGCGATTCAAATCATTGCTAGAAAGTGGGTAATGACTCATGTCCAAAAATTGGTTTTCACCGTTAGGTCCAATGACTGAATTATTAGGAATGGTGATGACAAAGTGATTCACACGATTTCCGTCTTGATTTTGATAATTCCAGTTGTAGACATGAACAAAGCTATTAGTTACGAGCGCACCAGAGTCCTTATCATAGTAGTGTCCGTCAGGTGCAAAACGTCCCTTAACTTGTGCCCCATTAGGGAAGAAGTACATGTTTGTACCATCAAGATTTTGAGGACCTTTAAGTGGCCGTCCGTCGGCATCAAGATAGTACCAATCAGTAGTATAGATGTTTTGATTGTTGATATCATCACGACCAATATAAGTTAAGAGTTCTTTAAAGGCCTTAGTTACGAGAGCACCAGAATCTTTGTCATAGTATCGGCCATCCTCTGCAAAACCACCTTTGATTTGAATACCGTCTTGACTAAAATAAACAGGAACATTATCCACATAGTTCAGCCCTACAAGATTTTTGCCATTTGCATCCTTGTAATACCAGTTACCATTATCATCACTATAATAATGTCCACCAGAAATATGAGGTGCATTTTCAAGTGTTACAGAAGGTGTGACTGGCTTTTCATTTTCATCGATTGGGGCAGGTTGTTCACTGTTTTTTGTAGGTGTTTTTGTTTCTTCGACAGGAACAGGTTCAGTGACTTTTTCTGACGAAGTCTTTGTAGCAGAGGCTTCTGAAGTTGCCGTTTTAATTGGTGTAGCTTTATTTGCCTGATTATCTTGATTGCTAATTTCTTGTTCAGAAGTGATTTCTACTGGTGATTCGCTTGCTAATTCAGATGATGCGACTTCATTGCTAGGAGCTTCACTAAGAACCGTACTTGTACTAGTAGGTAGCTCAGTATTAGTTGAAATAGGATTTGTAGTAGGTGCTTTGACCTCAACATTAGTTACTACAGTTTCTTGTGCAGGTGCAAGAATCTCAGTTGGTTGGCCTGTCGCTTCAGGTATTTTTACTTCATCCGCAAATGTAGGGCGTGCGACTAAAGTAAAAGTAGCTAGAGCAGTTGCGCAGGATAAAGCAACAAGGTGTTTCTTTGGGTTAGTCCTTTTCGTAATCATGATAAATTCCCCTTCATCTTAAAATCTTTTCAGTCTAAAAACTGAAATAATGCAAAAATAACTTAATTACAATTGATTGATGACTTAAATCTCTGTAAGGTAGCCGTTTTCATCAATATGATAATTTTTTCCATCAATGTTGGCATTACGATTACGCCACATTTGACCATTGTTTGGATCGAAGTAAAGCTTATGTCCCTTGTAGTCTACAATTTCTCCCTGAACTCTTATTGGGAGACCAGCAGCATCACGGAAGTAGTAGTATTCACCCCAAACTTGTTGAAGTCCAGTTACTGCAATACCGTCTTTATCGAAATAGAGCCATCCAGGAATATAACCATGTGAATATTCAAAAAGCATATTCTTGTCGTTATAAATCATACGATTTTTGACAAGTTCACCAGTATAAGGTTCAAAGTAACGGATACCTTCTGGGAACCTAATAAATTGCCCCATAACATTGGTTTGGCTGTCATTGTTGTTGAATCCGATTCCTCGAGCTTGTCGTCCGTATTCAAAATAATAATATTCTTTTTCGCCTTTCTTTTGCCAGCCTGTAACGTATTGTCCGTCATCGCCGAGGTAAAATGTTCCGAAATCCATGCTCTTATAGCCACCAGGAATTCCCCCTAGAGATCTGACATAGCGGTTTCGCCAAAGTTCACCATCATGTCCAAAGTAGTATGGCTTGCTATCAATGTAAACTTTATGGAAGTCATCCCAATCTCCTTGGTACCAAGGAATGGAGACTCTATACGCAGTGTCAGGATAGAAATAGTAACGGTTTCCATTAATATCTTGCCAGCCTGTTACAGCCACACCATATTTACCAAAGTAACGGTATTCATCGTGAGGAAAATCAGCTACCTTGACAAACTGTTCAGTTATCCTATGCCCTAGATTCTGGTCGTAGAAATAATAATGGTTATTACGTTGGACAGACTCACCTTTGGCTTGTTTACCATCTTCATGGAAATACACGTGCTGATTGTCAACAACGTGTGCGCCTATAAGGTCTTTACCGTCTTTTTTGTAGTGCCAACTACCTTGTACGTCACTATACCATTGACCACCTGTAATATTTTCTTCAGGATCTTCGTCTTGAATTTCTGTGTTTTCATCGTTATTGAAGGAAGAAACATCAGTCTTAAGTCGATTTTCTGAGATGTCCTCATATCTAGCGTTTTCTATACTAGCAGTTTCACTTACTGTAGCTCCTGTTTTAGAAGTAGGTATTTCTGATCTTGTTGAATTTGTTTCAGAGATAACTGTACTTGAAGCCTCTGAAGCGGGTTTAGCTGTTTCAGGAATAGCTGTAGTATCAGTGGTAACACTTGTAGCTTCGCTATTGATAATGCTTGTGCCTGTTGGTGCATCTGTTGTAGTTGCTGTTGGATTTTCATCAAGTGTCTTAGTCTCAACAGTAGCCACTACATTTTCTATAGCAGGTGCGACAACTTCGGTCTTAGCATTCGTATCAGATGCTTTTACTTCTTCCGCAAATGCAGGGCGAGCAACTAGGGAAAAAGCAGCTAGTGCGGTTACACAAGAAAGTGCCACAAGGTGCTTCTTGTACACGTGCCATGGATAATTCATTTCAGTATTCATAATAGACTCCTTTCATAAAATGAACACCGATGTTTGGGTGGTTATAAAGGAGCTCGCCGTTAAAATAGTGTTAAAAGTAGGCAAATCTGTTAAAACGACTGAGTCCCATATCTAAATCTCTCATGTCATGACCATAAGAAGATTTTATAGGGGAGCACGTCAAACGTGTGGCAAGGAGAATATGCTTATGCTGTGTAATTCATATCTAGAAACAAGTGTCTTCACTTATTTATCCTAATACTTTTATTTCTCTCCTTTCGTTTTATTATTGAATCCAGCCTATGGCATATGTCTTTAAATACAAAAAACTAGAACTTTTAGTTTGAAGCATTCTCTCTAAAGCTCTAGTTTTGTATTATAGACAGATGTGTGTATGAAAAGAGCCTTAGATTATCATGCCAAAGTGCCTAAGGACCAGTTTTCATGCATAAAAAATTATTTTGACGTTAGAATTCTAAAGCCAAGTTCCTAATCCTAATCCCTCTGTAGTACACTTTCAACGTTTTAGTAAAACGCTTACATGCTCACCTGCCTTTATTATAATACTTTTTTAATTACAAACAAGTTTTTTTACAAGATAATCGTAAATGTTAAAAAAATGTCATAATTGGGTTCTGTTTGAATGACAGTGATTGATTATATGAAAAAGGAAGTTGACCAACTGTCGACTTCCTTTTGTGTTTAGTAATTGAAATCCATAGCCACTTGTAAATGACTATCGAAGGATATGGCCAACCCCGTCATTATCAAAGTAATAAGTAACGTGATTTATTGTCAAGGTTACATTATCAGCACGATTACCAGAGCCAGGAAGATAATAGTAAGTCTTACCACCTAAAATGATGAGTTTATCTTTAGCTTGTATGCCCTTATATTGTCCATAATCATCATCGTAGAAGTAGACATGCTTGCCATCGATGACTCTTCTACCAGTCAGAATATTTCCCTTACTATTTGCATAATACCAGTTATTCTTATGTTCGAAGTATTTTCCAGTTACAAGGGCACCAGTCTCTTTGTCATAATAATGATCACCACGGTATGGATAATCAAACTCACCTTTCACTTTTTCACCGTAGCTAAAGTAGTACTGAATTCCGTCCAAATATTTAGTACCGTTAAACTTCTTTCCTTCTTCATCAACATAAAACTCTTTGCCGCCATCCTCAACCAATCTATCTGTTACTAAAGCACCGTTATCTTTATCGTAATAGTGATTATCAGGAGCAAAATGGCCTTTGTATTGAACACCATTGGTGCCGAAATAAACGTTGACGTTATCAATGGTGTGGGCACCAAGGAGGAGGTAACCCTTGTCATTGACATAGTACCAGTTACCTTCGGAATCACTAATATAGCGGTTTCGTTCAGTTGATTGACTTTTAATGCTGAGGGCACCAGATTGGTCTGCCACATAGGTCTTACCATCGAAATCAAAAGTTGTATCTTTAACCTTTCGACCGTTATCTTTATCAAAATAGTAAACCTTGCCTTTGATATCAACTAACTCTCCTTTTGCTTGGCGACCAGTTCCTAAATGGAAATACATGTCATAGCCATCAACAGTTGTTGAACCATTCACTGGCCATCCAATTTCGTCGTAGTAATGCCAATACCCATCTTTATCTTGGACAAAATAAGCAGTCTTTTGTCGAAGGTCCTTAAAATCACTAGAAATGAATTTACCAACCCCATCATTATCAAATTCATAGATATTTGGAAATTCTCTCATAATATAGTGTGTAGGAATATTCAATCGTTTATTTCTAGCAATGGTACCATCATTGTAGAAGTAATAGTTATTGAAAAATCTGTGCACGACCATATTTCCATCATCTTGGAAAAAGTACTTATTACCATTGATGGTTTGCCATCCTGTGACTGGTAGGCCATCGGCACCTAAATAATACCGTTCGAGTTCAGGATGTTCGTTGTTGTCATAATTTGCATAAGGAGCAAAGTCAAATCTTATTTCTTTAGCATAGTTTTCTTCAGGAATGAATCGTCCAGCTTTGAAGGTGACGAGACGGTTCGTCACAAGGGCGCCGTTATCTGGGTCGTAGAAATATGATTTGCCATTGACCTTACGGCGTTCACCCTTGACCTGTCTACCATCTGAGTCAAAGTAATAGGTTAAGCCGTCAATAGTTTGTGGTCCAGTCATAAGTTTTCCATCTTTATCCATATAGTACCAGTGACCACCATTATCTTGTAGAAAAGCGGGATGGTTATTTGCCACTGTAACGATACCATTAGGATCAATATTGAGTTTGAAATCACCGTTGTTGAGATGTGTGTCTTTAACTAATTGTCCTGCATTTTCTTTGCCAGCATCTCCAAACAGATAGAGCTTGTCACCAACCACGTTCAAGCCGTAGCTAAGTTGGCCGTTTCTATCAGGATTAAAGTAATAGGTTTGTCCTTTGATATCTTGTAAGCCAGAAACTCGCACGCCATCGCTACCTAGATAGTAAGTTTGACCATTTTCTTCAACAAATTCATCATGGAGCATACGTGCACTATCTGTAAAGTAATAGAGTTTTCCATCAATGGTTTCGAAACCAGGATGTTCTCGCTCTTTTTTGAAATAATAGCGTTCTCCATTAATATCTTGCCATCCCATAAGCTTATTACCGTTGTTATCGTAGTAATAAGTTACGTAATAAGGATGTCTTGTGGTAATAAGACTACCTAAATAGTTTTCTGTTTCAATGCGTTCTTCTTTTTCGGTAACAAATCCATTCCTTTTTTCAGTAAAGGCAGAACGGTCAGTTCCTCTTGTGGTATTTTCGATTGGGATATCACCGACAGGTGACGCATTCTCAGCTGTAACACTCTCACTAGTCGTTGTACTTACCTCAGAATGTGCAGTTTCAGAATGCGCTACTTCCGAACTAGCTGTACTTGTCACTTCAGAGCTTGGTTTTTCAGAGACTGTTTCTGTTGAAGGAACTTCTAAGGTAGCTACTGGTGCTTCTGATACTGTAGCAGTCTCGCTAGAAGGGGTAGCAGGTGTATTTTCTGTAGGTTTAGCTGTGGCTTCACTAGTCGCTGGAGCCTCAACGTCAATAGCGCCTTCTTTGATGATGGTTTCAACAGTCGCTTCATTAACAGGGGTAGACTGTTCTTCAGCTGAAGCATAGTTAAGGCCAGCAAAACTCAATCCCAAAGCCAGTCCTGTCACTGCAATAGTTACCCAATGTTTTTTAACTTTGTGAAGTTTAAAATGTACTTTCTTTTCCATGATAATTCTCCTTTCATTGAAAGACAAATTGGAATTATATGTGTGAAATAAATATTATTCGTAAATATATTTAATAACCCTTCCATCACCGTTTTCATCGAAATGAACAAGCTCAGCTTTCACCTTGTAACGAATTGAGTGATTAAAAGTAATGTCAACATTTTTAGCACGTTTTCCAGTTTTTGGGTAATAATAATGATAGTAGTAGTCATTTCCCGCCCAAATTGTTCGCAATTCATCGTAGCCTAGTCTACCATCATCGTGAAAATAGTAGTAATCATCTCCAATCTTTTGTTCACCCTTATAACATTTGCCATCACTACCAACATAGTAACGATAACCGTCAACGTCAACGAATTTGTCATGTCCTAAGTCAACAAGTTCACCACTATTCTTGTCATAGTAATAACCATCATCAGCAACAATACCTTTAGCTTGTTTACCATCTTTATCAAAGTAAACCTTCACATTATCGATAGTTTTGTGTCCAGTTACCTTTTGACTATTTTCATCGACGTAGTACCAACTATTAGAATATTTTTTACCAAAATATCTAGTAATTGCACCAGTTGAGGTGTCTGCTAGACTAGGGTATCTATCGAATTGAAATACTTGAACATAATTATGGTCGATAGGCTCATTACCTAGGTCGGTGATAAAATGCCATGGTTTTATTTGAACATAACGTTTTGTGACTAAAGCTCCAGTGTCTTTATCGTGATATCTACCATCTGGTGCGAAATCCCCTTTTAACTGTGGTCCATCAGGGTAGAAGTAGTAGTCCTCACCGTTAATAGTCTGATAACCTGACACCTTGTAGCCACTATTATCTAGGTAGTAGCGGAATGTAGTTGAGATACCATTAGCACGCCATTCACGAGCGATTCTTACAGTACGCTCTCTGAAAGTATTTCTTGCTAAGTTACCTGTATGTTTATCGTAATATTTACCGTTTTTTGCGAAACCTCCTTTTACTTGCTCTCCATTTTCATCGAAGAATACTGTTTCACCATTAATAGTATGCTCCCCTTTTAAAGCTATTCCTTCGGAACCAAAATAGTAAAATGGTTTTGTATCGTCGCTAAATCCATTGTGGTTAGAAGGAACGTATAAGTTCCTAGCTAGATGACCATTATCATTCATATAATGGATATTGTGGTAGTCATCATAGAACAGTCCATTTTTTTTGATATCATCTTTCTTTTCAGTAATGACACCTTCTTGATCTGAAATATAAAGTTTATCGTTCACTTCAAAAAGTGTTCCAATGACACGCTTACCATTAATTTTATCGTAGTAGTATTTGTTTCCTCCTTGTTTAATAAACTCACCTTTAGATCGCTTTCCGTTATGGTCAAGATAATACCATTTACCATTTATCATAACTGATTGGTTGACTCCTAAATTAACACGAGAACCGGTATCTTTATCATAATAGTAACCATCGTCTGCAAACTGGTCTTTGATTTGTTCACCATAGGCATTGAAATAAACAGCAACACCATTTATTGTTTGGGGACCGTGAAGGAATTTTCCGTCATATCCTGCATAATAGGTAACTTTTCTAATTTTAGGGTTAAGATAGTCATTCTCTAGGTGATAGATAGTAACGTATTGATTTTTAACCATCATTCCTTGGTAGTCATAATAATAGCTGTTTTCAAATTCGTCGGTAACAATTTGGTTGCGATAGTTTAAAGCATATGGTACTTCAGAGAGTTTACCTTCATTATCAGCTTTATAGGTCTTACCATCGATTTGAATAAGAGAGTTGATAACCATTTGTCCATTATGCAAATCATAGTAATGTTTTGGTAGACCTGAATTTGAGTAGCTAGCCTCACCTTTTAGTTGACGACCATCACTGTGAAAACAAACATGATAACTATCAACAATTTGGTTTCCAATGAGTTTTTGACCATTTTCATCGACATAGTACCAGTTTCCATTGTCTTCTACATAAGCATTGGTAACAAGTTCACCACTATCCTTGTCATAGAAGTGTCCATTCGGAGCGAAGTGTCCTTTAACTTGGACTCCACTGTCCTTAAAGTAGACTTTGACGTTATCAATGGTTTGTTCGCCAATGAGTTTATTGCCATCGGAGTTGTAGTAATACCAGTTGCCTTTATCATCGCTGACATATTGGTTATGGAATCTAGAATCACCTTGGATAGTGATGTTCCCTTCTTTATCTGCGATATAATGGATACCGTTTAACTCAAAGGAAGTGTCCTTGACTTTACGGCCATTGTCTTTGTCAAAGTAGTAGATTTTATTATCAATATTAATGAATTCGCCTTTAGCTTGATGTCCTTCTGGACGATATGATTCATGGAAGTAGAGTTCAAAGCCATCAACAGTCTTAGGTCCAGTGACAGGAAATCCGTCTTTGTTGAAGTAATACCAACGACCTTCGTAGTCCATCATAAATTGATTTTTTGGATAGTCTCTATTATTTTCTGAAGGAAGAGTATAGTAAGTTGGGAATGGATAAGTCACAATGTTTAGTTGTTTATTGAGATAATGTGCTACCCCATCGTTGTCTGAATAAAATACATATGGCATAGACTTCCATAAACCCTTTTCGATGATAGGATATTGTTTATTTTTGACTAAGGCCCCTTTGTCATCAAAGTAGTAGCGTTTGTGATCTAATTCCATTAGTCTATGAACAGCAACTTGGCCATTGTCATAGATGTAATAGTCGTTACCTAAAATTGTCTGACGACCTTTCTTAAGAGTGTTACCATTTTTATCGAAATAGTAACGTTCTAGTCCAGGCATTACATAATAGTTTGGTTCGATATAAGCAGGTTCATTGAAGTAAACAACTTTACTATAGTTTTCTTCTGGAATATAGTGGTTGTCTTTGAATGTAATAAAACGGTCTGTTACTAGCTTGCCATCGTTTTCATCGTAAAAGTGCAGTTTGTCGTCAACTTTCCTAAGCTGCCCTTTTACCATAGTGCCGTCATCGTTAAAGTAATATTGGAAACCGTTGATTACTTTTGGTCCGGTAACCAGCTGCCCTTTTGAATCTACATAATAGGTAACACCATTTGCATCTGAAACGAAACTCTCTCTTTTATCTGTCTTTTTTGTGATACCTTCCGCTTCAACAGTGATGGTGAAATCACCATATTTTTGTGAAGTATCTAAAGTTGTTTTATCGGGAGAAGCACTTATGATGAGGTTTTCGTTGTTTGTAGGTATATTTGTTGCACTTACCTCAGAATGTGTAGTTTCCGGGCTGGCTACTTCTGAACCAGCTGTGCTTGTCACTTCAGAGCTTGGTTTTTCAGAGACTGTTTCTGTTGAAGCAACTTCTGAGCTAGCTACTGGTGCTTCTGATACTGTGGCAGCTTCGCTCGAAGCGGTAGTAGGTGTGTTTTCTGCAGGTTTAGCTGTGGCTTCACTAGTCGCTGGAGCATCGACGTCAACAGCACCTTCTTTGATGATAGCTTCAACAGTTGCTTCATTAACAGCGGTAGGCTGTTCTTCAGCTGAAGCGTAGCTGAGTCCTGCGAAACTCAATCCCAAAGCAAGTCCTGTCACTGCAATAGTTACCCAATGTTTTTTAACTTTGTGAAGTTTAAAATGTACTTTCTTTTCCATGATAATTCTCCTTTCATTTTGAACTGTCGTTATTGAGAAGGAGTATTTATAACTTCATTAACTAATGAGTGTTCCGTTTCCATCCGCATCAAAATGATAGGTTTGCCCTTTGATAGTAATGTCAATATTTGACAAACGGGCACCTGAGTTAGCATCGTAGTAGTGGATTTTACCATCGACGGTGACTAGCTCTCCCTTGGCTTGTTTACCGTTACTGTGGAAGTAGACTGGGACATTGTCAATGGTTTGCTCACCGGTAACTTTATCACCATTGACATCAACGTAGTAGAAATAGTCCTCACAATCGAAGTCTTTGCTTGAAAGTGGGTAGTGACTAATGTCTACTGGTATTGTGTTATCATTGAGACCAAAAATAAAATTATGTGGGTACTTGATAAAAAAGTTATCGACAGGATTACCGTATTTATCTTGAAATTTCCAGTTATAGATATGGACGTAACGGTTTGTTACAAGTGCACCAGTATCCTTATCATAGTAGTGTCCATCAGGAGCAAAACGTCCCTTAACCTGTGCTCCATTAGGGAAGAAGTACATTTTGACATAATCAAGTGTTTGAGGTCCTTTTAGTGGTCGGCCTTCCCTATCAAGGTAATACCAGTCCTTTGCATATAAAATTTCGCCATTTATGGTACTACCAACGGAAGTCAATACTTCTTTAAAAGTATTGGTCACTAGTTCACCAGAATCTTTGTCATAGAATTTACCGTTTTGAGCAACCCTTCCTTTGGTCTGAAAACCCCAAGGATTATCAAAGTATAGTTTTTGACCATTAATTTCAACTTCTCCTGTTGCAGCTGTACCATCTTTTGTAAAATAATACCAAGTTCCAGTTCCATTACGTTCGAAAAAGCGATTTTTCAAGATTTTACCACTATGATCAACATAATAGACCTTATTATTTTCATAGATAAAACGATCTCGTAACATTTCTCCAATGTCATAGTGTTTATACGTATTTTCTGGACGGAAGTAATAGAAATCGCCATTAATTTCCTGAAGCCCAAGAACTATTTGTCCTTTATCATCAAGGTAGTAGGTTGAATCATTTTCATTAACAAAGCCTGCATGGGTTACTTTGCAACCATTGTCTTTATCATAGTAGTACTTAGGCATGTAATAATATTTGGAGATAAACTTCGGATCTCTTACAAATCCTCCTTTAATCTGTTTACCATCATGGGGATCGAACATAACATCTTGTCCATCAATAATGTAGGCCCCTTTTAGTGGGCTACCGTATTTATTAACATAGTACCAATTACCATTAACTTCAACGTAACGATTGGTTACGAGATTTCCTGTATTGATATCGTAGTAACCTTTAAGGTCATTATATATATCTAAATAGGCCCCTTTGACTTGTTGTCCATTATCCCGGAAGAATACTCTTTGTCCCTTAATGATTTGGGAACCGATAAGGTTTTCTCCGCTTGCATTCTTATAATACCAGTTACCCTGTTCATCGCTATAGTAGCCGTTAGGGTTTGGAGCATCTTTACCAATTCCATTTTCATCAAAGTTATAAGTCATCCCATTGATCGTTAGGCTTGTATTTACAACACGAGCTCCAGAATCAGGATCATAGTAACGGAGGACCCCATTATCAAGAACAAGTTCTCCTTTAGCTTGACGGCCGTTTGAGTAGAGATAGACGATTTGTCCATTAATAAGGGTTTCCCCATCTTTAGGACGAATAGCATTTCCATCATCACCGTAGTAGTACCATTTATCATGTTCTTTAATTGTTTGTTTTTTGACTAACTGACCGGTTTCTGAGTCAAAATAGTAACGACGGGTAATGTTTGTGGGCGTTCCATATTTATTAGAAGTTGGAAGAGTCTTTCCATCTTCTAGCTCTATGCTGATTCCTTTTTGCATGACACCAGAGTTGATTTCGAAATAATAAAGATTACCATCAATCATACGAGTTCCTGTATATTTAGAACCGTCATTATTGATAAAAAAGGTTCTTCCTTCTTTATCTTGAACGAGACCTTCTTTTCTAACTCTAGCTCCGGTGTTAGGGTCATAATAGTGCATCTTATCAAGATTACCAGAATACTTTTCACTAAAGTCTCCTTTGACTTGAGTTCCGTCATAATCAAAATAAACTTCTTGCCTATCAATGGTTTGTTCCCCCTTGAGAGGAATACCATCCTTGTCAACATAGTACCAGTTTCCCTTATATTCTAGATAACGTTTGGTTTGTAGTTGACCAGTATTATCATCAAAATAACGGTATAGTTTGTAATTTACGATTTGTGGTCCTTTAATTTGTTTTCCGTCCTCCCAGAAGGAGACTCTTACGTTATCAATCGTTTGGTCTCCAGTAAGTTTTTTCCCATTAGCATCTTCATAGTACCAATTCCCCTGTTTATCACTGTAGTAGTGACCGCCAGTGATATTATTTTCAGCAGAGGGAACTTGAGAATTAGGGGTATCAGTATCACTAGTTGTTGGTGACGAATTCTCAGTTGTAACACTCTCACTAGTCGTTGCACTTACCTCAGAATGTGTAGTTTCAGAATTAGCTGCTTCCGAACTAGCTGTGCTTGTGACTTCAGAGCTTGGTTTTTCAGAGACTGTTTCTGTTGAAGCCCCTTCAGAGGTGACCACTGGTGTTTCTGACACAGTGGCAACCTCGCTCGAAGCGGTAGCAGCTGTGTTTTCTACAGGTTTAGTTGTGGCTTCATTACTTGCTGGAGCCTCAACGTCAATAGCGCCTTCTTTGATGATGGCTTCAACAGTTGCTTCATTAACAGGTGTAGGTTGTTCTTCAGCTGAAGCGTAGCTGAGTCCTGCAAAACTCAATCCCAAAGCAAGTCCTGTCACTGCAATAGTTACCCAATGTTTTTTAACTTTGTGAAGTTTAAAATGTACTTTCTTTTCCATGGTAATTCTCCTTTCATTTTAAACTTTTTACATACTGCAAAATAAGGGCTGTCATGAGAGTTTATGAAAAGTGAGCATTGGGGAGGAGTCCCTAACGATGTAAGTTAATCTTTTTGTGACAATCCTTATTTCTCCAAGCCTCCTCAATTTCTATATTACGAGACTGTTCGAGGCAAACATGAGTCCTGACGAAATGATTCTAGAAAAACGAGAGCCGTTCGGAATTTTCCTCCTTTCTAAGCATAGAAGATCTCGTTTATTTTGGGCTTCTAAGACACAAAAAACTAGAGCTTACTAGTATGAGGCGTCCCCTCTAGAGCTCTAGTTTGAAATGATGCTGTATTCTTTTTATGAGCCCTAGTTTGATGGTTCAAAGTGACTCAGGAATGGTTATCCTACTATAATCCTTATTTAGGCATTAGGTAACTAATGTCAATCTTTTAGATAATCCCCCAAGTGTCCTTTAAAGCAAAATTAAAACGCTTACATATTCACCTAGCTTCATTATAATCCTTTTTTAAGAATAAACAACAGAAACTAACGGAATTATCAAAAATGTTAAAGAACTGACATAAAAGATTCTATATTTAGTTTCGTTAGTCAAATAAGAATTCACCTGTGTAAATCATTTATATTTTTAATTTTTGTTCCTCATAGACAGACCACGATCTTAGTCAGATGAAAAAATAGAGTCTTTCTATCTAAAATTTTCTTTTCAGAATTGTCTTTTTAGGGGCTACTTCTCTCATAGTTTTGCTATCTCTTAAGGTTAATTGAAGCTTGCTTTAATCTTCAAAAGCCTTTGAAGATAAGCACTTGAAGGAGTTTGAGAAGCAAAAAAACTCTATTTAGGACCTTACATATGGTGTAAGGTCTCATTTTCAGTAATCAAAGTTAATAAAACTGAGCGCGTGGCAGAGATTTATGAAGAAAAGATGACTTTTTCCTATTTGTAATTTGTCTGAATATATCATAGAGTAGAGACAACAACAGAAAAAGGATGATTGATATAGATGGAAAATAAGGTACGTTTTAAACTACACAAGGTTAAGAAAAACTGGGTAACTATCGGGGTGACGACCCTCTCAATGGTTGCCTTGGCAGGTGGAAGTCTCCTAGCTCAAGGAAAAGTAGAGGCCGATGAGACAAGTACGCCAAATGGTGATGGCTTACAGCAACTAAGTGAGGATGACACTGCCAGTCTAGTGACGACCACAACTGTTACTGAGCAAGCGAGTGCTCAAGCAAGTGTGTCAGCAGTAGCAACAGCCAGCGTAAGTCACGAAACAAACTCTCAGGTGGTGACAAGTGCGGTTAGCCAAGAAACAACTGCTCAAGCACAAACTAGTCAAGTTGCCAGTCAGGGAGTGGCAGTTTCTTCGCAAACTAAAGCCAGTGCCCAAGAGACACAGACTACGGAACAGACCTCACAAGGTCAGGCTATGACTCAAGTAGCTGGGCAAACAAGTGCTCAGTCTACTCCTAATGTGACAGAACAAGCAAGACCTAGAGTCTTGACCAATGCTGCACCAGCAATCGCCACACGCACTGCTGATAGCACTATTCGTATCAATGCTAACCGTAACACTAACATCACGATTACGGCCAGCGGTACGACACCAAATGTAACCATTATCACAGGGCCAAACACGCCTAAGCCAAACGTGACGGTGACAAGTCCAAATGGCACAAGACCAAATGTGACTATTGTAACGCAGCCAAATCAACCAAACAAACCTGTTCAACCAAGTCAACCGTCTCAACCAAACAAACCTGTTCAACCAAGTCAGCCAAGTCTTGACTATAAACCAGTAGCTTCAAATTTGAAGACTATCGATGGCAAGCAGTATTATGTTGAAAATGGCGTTGTGAAAAAGAACACAGCGATTGAACTTGATGGTCGTCTTTATTATTTCGATGAGACTGGGGCTATGGTGGATCAAAGTAAACCTTTGTATCGTGCCGATGCCATTCCAAATAACTCTATCTATGCGGTTTATAACCAGGCCTATGATACGTCAAGTAAGAGTTTTGAAAACTTGGATAATTTCTTGACGGCTGATAGCTGGTACCGTCCAAAACAGATTTTGAAGGATGGGAAGAATTGGACAGCTTCAACTGAGAAAGATTATCGTCCCCTTTTGATGACTTGGTGGCCAGACAAGGTGACACAAGTCAACTACCTCAACTATATGAGTCAACAAGGCTTTAGTGATAAGGCCTATACGACTGACATGATGAGCTATGACTTGGCAGCTGCTGCCGAAACGGTGCAACGAGGAATTGAGGAACGTATTGGTCGCGAGGGCAATACCACTTGGCTTCGCCAGTTGATGTCAGATTTCATCAAAACACAGCCTGGCTGGAACTCTGAGAGTGAGGACAATCTCTTAGTTGGTAAAGACCACTTGCAAGGAGGAGCACTGACCTTCCTCAATAATAGTGCGACAAGTCATGCCAATTCAGACTTCCGCCTCATGAACCGCACACCGACTAACCAAATGGGGACACGCAAATACCATATTGACCGTTCAAATGGTGGTTACGAGTTGCTCTTGGCAAACGATATCGACAACTCTAACCCAGCTGTTCAGGCTGAACAACTAAACTGGCTCCACTACATCATGAATATTGGTTCTATCCTTGGCAATGATCCAAGTGCCAACTTTGACGGTGTTCGTATCGATGCGGTGGACAATGTGGATGCGGACCTCTTGCAGATTGCTTCTGACTACTTCAAGGAAAAATACCGTGTCGCAGACAATGAAGCCAACGCTATTGCCCACTTGTCAATCCTTGAAGCTTGGTCTTACAACGATCATCAATACAACAAGGATACCAAGGGTGCTCAGTTGTCTATCGACAATCCACTACGTGAAACGCTTTTGACGACTTTCTTGCGTAAGAGAAATTACCGTGGCAGCTTGGAGCGCGTGATTACTAACTCTCTTAACAATCGTTCAAGTGAGCAGAAACACACGCCACGTGATGCCAATTATATTTTCGTGCGAGCCCATGATAGTGAAGTGCAAGCTGTTTTGGCTAATATCATCAGCAAGCAGATTAATCCAAAAACAGATGGTTTCACCTTCACTATGGATGAGCTCAAACAGGCTTTTGAAATCTACAATGCGGACATGCGCAAGGCTGATAAAAAGTACACCCAGTACAATATCCCAGCTGCCTATGCCACAATGTTGACCAACAAGGATAGTATCACTCGTGTTTACTACGGTGATCTCTTTACCGACGATGGCCAATACATGGCTGAAAAATCACCATACTATAATGCCATCGATGCCCTGCTCCGTGCTCGCATCAAATATGTAGCAGGTGGTCAAGACATGAAGGTTACTAAGCTTAATGGCTATGAAATCATGTCATCTGTGCGTTATGGTAAAGGAGCAGAAGAAGCCAACCAGCTTGGTACTGCCGAAACACGCAACCAAGGAATGCTCGTCCTTACAGCCAACCGTCCAGATATGAAGTTGGGAGCAAATGATCATTTGGTGGTCAATATGGGAGCTGCCCACAAAAATCAGGCTTACCGTCCATTACTTCTCAGCAAATCGACAGGTCTTGCGACCTACCTCAAGGATTCTGATGTGCCAGCTGGATTGGTTCGCTATACGGACAATCAAGGGAACTTGACCTTCACGGCAGACGATATTACTGGTCATTCAACCGTTGAAGTTTCAGGCTATTTAGCGGTTTGGGTGCCAGTAGGTGCTTCAGAAAACCAAGATGCCCTCACCAAGGCTTCGACGACTAAGAAGGGTGAGCAGGTCTTTGAATCATCAGCAGCTCTCGACTCACAAGTCATCTGTGAAGGTTTCTCAAACTTCCAAGATTTCGTTAAGACCCCAAGTCAGTACACCAACCGTGTGATTGCTCAAAATGCCAAACTCTTCAAAGAGTGGGGAATTACTTCCTTTGAATTTGCGCCACAATACGTGTCTAGTCAGGACGGTACTTTCTTGGATTCTATCATTGAAAATGGCTATGCCTTCGAAGACCGTTACGATATTGCCATGAGTAAGAACAACAAATACGGTTCGCTCAAAGACCTCAT
Source organism: Streptococcus sp. cx1 (assembly GCF_052384325.1). Taxonomy (NCBI): domain Bacteria; kingdom Bacillati; phylum Bacillota; class Bacilli; order Lactobacillales; family Streptococcaceae; genus Streptococcus; species Streptococcus sp. cx1. The sequence goes on from NZ_JBQSUN010000002.1 coordinate 32,307, forward strand.
GGATGCCCTTCGTGCCCTTCACGCTGAAGGTATTTCAGCCATTGCTGATTGGGTTCCAGACCAAATTTACAATCTTCCTGGAAAAGAAGTGGTAACAGCTTCTCGTACTAACAGCTACGGTACACCACGTCCAAATGCTGAAATCTACAATAGCCTCTACGCAGCTAAAACACGTACCTTTGGAAATGACTTCCAAGGCAAGTACGGTGGTGCCTTCCTCGATGAATTGAAGGCAAAATACCCAGCAATCTTTGAGCGCGTGCAGATTTCAAACGGCCGTAAATTGACTACCAATGAGAAAATCACGCAATGGTCAGCCAAGTATTTCAATGGAAGCAATATCCAAGGTACTGGAGCTCGCTATGTCTTGCAAGATAACGCTACCAACCAATACTTCAGCCTTAAGGCAGGTCAAACCTTCCTTCCTAAACAAATGACTGAAATCACAGCAACTGGTTTCCGTAGGGTGGGAGATAAGGTCCAATACTTCTCAACGAGTGGCTACCTTGCCAAGAATACCTTCATTCAAGTCGGTGCCAACCAGTGGTATTACTTTGATAAGAACGGCAACATGGTCACAGGTGAACAGGTCATTGATGGCAAGAAATACTTCTTCCTAGACAATGGTCTCCAGCTACGTCATGTCCTTCGCCAAGGCAGTGATGGTCACGTATATTACTACGATCCTAAAGGGGTTCAGGCCTTTAATGGATTCTATGACTTTGCGGGTCCTCGCCAAGATGTTCGCTATTTTGATGGCAACGGTCAAATGTATCGTGGCCTCCACGACATGTATGGCACAACCTTCTATTTCGATGAAAAGACAGGTATTCAAGCCAAAGACAAGTTCATCCGCTTTGCGGACGGACGCACACGTTACTTCATTCCAGATACAGGAAATCTCGCAGTCAACCGTTTTGCGCAAAATCCTGAAAACAAGGCTTGGTATTTCCTCGATAGCAACGGTTATGCCGTAACAGGTCTTCATACCATTAATGGTAAGCAGTATTACTTTGACAATGAAGGACGTCAGGTTAAAGGACACTTTGTCACTATCAATAACCAACGTTACTTCCTTGATGGCGATAGCGGTGAAATTGCCCGTTCACGCTTTGTGACTGAGAACAACAAGTGGTACTATGTCGATGGCAATGGTAAGCTAGTTAAAGGTGCTCAAGTCATTAATGGTAATCACTACTATTTCAACAATGATTATAGCCAAGTCAAGGGCGCCTGGGCCAACGGCCGTTACTATGATGGTGACTCAGGTCAGGCCGTAACCAACCGCTTTGTTCAAGTCGGTGCCAACCAATGGGCTTACCTCAACCAAAACGGTCAAAAAGTAGTTGGTCTCCAACATATCAATGGTAAACTTTACTACTTTGAAGGCAATGGGGTCCAAGCTAAAGGGAAACTTCTGACTTACAGAGGAAAGAAATACTACTTTGATGCCAATAGTGGTGAAGCTGTGACCAATCGCTTTATCCAAATTTCTCGTGGCGTTTGGTATTACTTTAACGCCTCAGGCCAAGCCGTAACGGGTGAACAAGTCATCAACGGCCAACACCTCTACTTTGACGCTTCTGGCCGTCAGGTCAAAGGCCGTTACGTCTGGGTTAAAGGCCAACGCCGTTACTATGACGCCAATACTGGAGCTTGGGTCAGAAAACGATAAGTAGGTAGAAAAAATGTATTTTTGAGACTATCCCAGAAGCTTATAGATTGAAAATCAGTAGTTTTCCACATAATTTCAAAACTTTTAAGTACTTGAAGTATTTTCTTTCAAGTACTTTTCTTTTATCATTTCCCTCGAAATGTCTAGTGGATTGTAAGCAAACAATGAGTTTGATTAATAGAATCGTCAATAAACTGCTTACTTTCGCTTTAAACTATACTCAGTCCTCTAATGAAGGGGGAGATAAAACGGCTAAACATCGAAATTTCTGTGTGAATTTAAGAAAATCCGAACGTTTTTTTGGTAACGTTTTCTAACATATAAAGGCTATAGGTATATATCTTAGACTTGTTTCTTCAAATGGATTATGGGTAGAAGGTTAGTCTTATGAGACTAGGGTTATGCATCTGTAATTGTATTCGCTTCCAAAATCCCTTAACATAGTATAGAGAAATAAAGTTATATTGAAAGGTGTATGTTATGGAAAAGAAAGTTGGATTTAAGTTGCACAAGGTCAAGAAAAACTGGGTGACTATCGGAGTTAGTACGCTGTCGATGGTTGCACTTGCGGGTGGAGCACTTTTAGCGGACCAATCGGCACAAGCAGACGAAGTGTCACTTCCTAATGGTGACGGTTTTGAACAAACAGATGCAGGCATTGAATCAAGTGCTTCATTGATTAATGAAAGCTATTCGCCAACCTTGACAGAAGATGCTGGCCATTTGTCAGCAGTGTCATCTAACTATGGCAGTCAAACAAGCTCAAGCTACGAGTCTTCATCATCTGCCTCAACAGGAGGCTCATCACAGAATGTGGTAGGTGGTGGAGCTGGTCAAGTGAGTTCGTCACAATCTTCTCAAGTCGTAGGAACACAAAACTCTAATTCATCACAAACGGGTTCTGCTTACCAATCAAGTAGCAGCTCAGCATCAGTAAGTGCTAGTGCGTCAAGTTCGTCAAGCTCATCAAGTTCAGCTTGGTATTCTTACTCGTCGTCATCTTCATGGTCTTCATCATCGTCAGCTAGCGGTTTTGCGACAATTACGACAAGTTCGTCTGACTCAAACGGCATTCATTGGAATGGTGGTCGAAACACGACAATTACCATCACGGCTTCAGGAACGACGCCAAATGTGACTATCGTTTCGAATTCAAATAAACTCTTTCCGAATGTGACAGTAGGTCAATCAAGCGGTTCAAATGCTAATGTCACTATCATTTCGCAAGGAAATCAACAAAATAACTCAGGTTACCAAATCATCTCAGGCGAGACTAAACCAAGTGTTGATTCGAACAATGCCAAGTCATCATTTGTACGTGTAGGCGAAAATCAATGGTATTATTACGATCAATATGGTCAAAAGGTCAAAGGCGAAAAGGTTATCGATGGAAAGGCTTATTACTTCCTTGAAAATGGTCTCCAAGCTCGTGACTCACTTGTTAAAGGTAGCGATGGCTACACTTATTACTACGATAAGAATGGTGTGAAAGCTATCAACGGTTTCTACGATTTTGCAGGTTATCGTAAGGATGTCCGCTATTTCGACTGTTATGGTCACATGGCTACTGGTCTCATTGAAATGGGTGGCACAACCTTCTACTTTGATACACAAACAGGTATCCAAGCTAAAGACAAGTTTATTCGCTTCTCAGATGGCCGTATCCGTTACTTCATCCCTGATACTGGTAATATGGCTGTAAATACCTTTGTTCAAAATAAAGAAAACCAAGCTTGGTACTACCTAGATGAACATGGTTACGCTGTGACAGGAAAACGTATCATCAATGGTAAAGAATACTGCTTTGACTCAGAAGGCCGTCAAATCAAAGGTCAGATGATGCAACAAGGCAACAAGCAATACTACATTTCAGCTCAAACAGGTGAAATGGCTGTTTCACGCTTTATCTTTGAAAATAACAACTGGTATTATGCGGATGCTTTTGGTTGCCTCGTTCAAGGTGCAAAAGTGATTGATGGTAAACTCTATTACTTCAATAAAGACCATAGCCAATTAAAAGGTGGCTGGGCTGAAGGACGCTATTATGATGCCGTTACTGGCCAAGCAGTCATCAACCAATTCATTCAAATCGCGGCTAACCAATGGGCTTACCTTAACCAAGATGGTCACAAAGTAACAGGTCTTCAAAACATTAACAATAAAGTTTACTACTTTGGTAGCAACGGTGCTCAAGTCAAAGGTAAATTGCTCACTGTCCAAGGTAAGAAATGCTACTTTGATGCCCACACTGGTGAGCAAGTGGTGAACCGCTTTGTCGAAGCTGGCCGTGGTTGCTGGTATTACTTTAACGCAGCAGGTCAAGCAGTGACTGGGAAACAGGTCATCAATGGCAAACAACTTTACTTCGACGGTTCAGGTCGTCAAGTGAAAGGACGTTATGTCTATGTTGGTGGTAAACGCCTTTTCTGCGATGCCAAAACTGGTGAATTGAGACAGCGTCGCTAATTAAGATGTACTTTAAAAATCTAGAGCGAATTTTTCCTTTTCCTATATAAATTACTATTATTATTTTCCTATCAGAACTCTAGATGATTAAATAGACGAAAAAGCCAGCGTTTGCTGGTTTTTTAGTGAAGATAACGTTTTGCTTTTTGTTTAGGTGATTTTTCACGATTAAATCCTAATAATTTTATCCCTCTCATATTCAAAAGAAGGAGCCATAGACGTGTTATAAAGGGTATTATATTTGTATGTAGAAAATAGAGTTAGGGGTAGTTATGGGGAACTATCTTCGTTAAACTCAAGGTGTAACTGGCTTTTTAGAGGAGGAAAATCATGCTTATCTTGGCTTGGATTATCATTGTCATATTATTTCTTTTAATTTCGAATTATTACATTTATAAAACAGATTCCAGAACACGAAAAAAGCATTCCTCTATGCAATTATTAAAACCATAGGTGCATTTTTCACTAGTAGGTGGTAGTAAATAGAAAGTGAGTAAAAACACCAATCAAGAGTTTTTCGGACTACCAAACATGGAAAGCAGCGCAACCTCCTAACCCATTAGCCACACATGCTTTCACAGTCATTCGCTAATACCTCCCACAAAGCCTTTATTTTATCTTAGAAATGAAGGTTTTTTATTTTAAACAAAGTATAAATTTCTAATTATCTTTTTATATTTTCTTAAATGCTCGTAAAGCCTTATTCTATGTGCTTTCGAGTATTTTTACTGTAGGAAGATACTTCACGTTTCTTTGCATATTTCCTCATGTCTTAGCTGTCAGAAGTGGTAAATAAGTAGTAAATTCATTTGTACTACTAAGCAACAAGACGCTCCTGTTGCTTCTCTTTATTCAAGCGTTTCATTTCTGCCATTGCAGAATCGAATGTTGCATGTGCGTAATAGTTCAGCGTCATGGCTATATTAGCATGTCCCATAATGTACTGTAATGCCTTTGGATTCATTCCTGCATTTGCATAGTTGGTACAGAATGTATGTCGCAAACTATGTGGAGTGATGTGTGGCAATTTATCCTCGTTATACTTATTGTATTTCTTAACAAGACCTTTCATCATGCCGTTGTAATCACTTGCCACTTTTGGATAGTTCTTTCTATTAAGAAAGAGGAAATCACTATATCCATCAATCTCAACACGCTTATCATTCTTTCGATTCGCTAACACTCGCTTAAATGCTTGATAGGCTTCTTCAACCATAGGAACTTGACGTTCGCCACTTTTGGTCTTTGGTGTTTCAATGTAGTACCCAATTTCAGTATCTCTCAATAGCTGATGGTCTATATTGACAAGACGATTCTCAAAATCTAAATCTGGAAGTGTCAAACCACCAAACTCTGAAATACGAAGACCTGTTTTTAAGAGTATCAGAATTTCATCATAATTTTTGCTGTAGGTTTTATCAGCTTTTGCAAAGGCTAACAGTTTTTCTTCCTGTTCTTCTGTTAGTACGGTCTTAGGGACAGTATCATCATCAAGAACTGCTTTCAGTTGAAAGTCAAATGGATTCTTCCGAACACAATCATCTTGTATAGCAATATAGAATGAAGCCTTTAAAGAACGTTTGTAGTTATTGATGGTTTGATAAGCATAACCATTTTCACTCATTCTAATAGCCCATTCTTTAGCGTCTGATGGCTTAATACTGTCAATACTTCTTACACCTAACTTGTCTTTCTTCAAAATATCCATAAGATATTTGCGTCCAGTTTCAGTGTTTTTTCTAACCTTTGGTCTTTGAGCGTTCTGTTTTGCGTAAAGCTGGCAGAGTGTCATTTTCTTTCCTACAACATCAATACCATCATGAATGTCTTTCTGTAACTCTGCGATTTTCTCTCTAAGTGAGATACAATCACGCTTTCCTGCTGGTACTCGGTCTGTAGCCACAAGTTTCCACGAGTAAACAAATTGCGGTTCTCCAAATGAATCTATATATTTGTATAAGTATCTTCCGTCTTTTCGTTGGCTCTCTCCAGTCTTTAAGATTCGACCTTTATTGTCACGTCTTTTTTCTGACATGGCATTTGCTCCTTTCCTTTATGGAAAGAGCCTTGATACGACTTAATACTATTTTATCATATACAAGACCCTTTGGCGACGCTAGATTGCGTCCAATGTATCTATAATTTTTTCAAATTGTTTTCGTTTAATCTGAATACGATTGCCATTCATAATCAGCCAATTTGCATTTTTATTTTCCTCTGCCAAGCGTCGTAGCTTGTTTTCGCCAATACGAAAATATTTTGACGCTTCTTCAATGGTTAGGGTATAACGTTCCCAAATAGGAATGTCAGTCTGCTTCATAAAATCCTCCTTTCCAAATCACTTATTCGGATTTCATAAAAGTTGTTTTACCAGCAATCGAACAGCTTTAGCAAAGCTCACGGGAGTTCCACCCCTGCATGGTTCTCATGTAGCCATACTCATTGCCTGCGACGGTTTTATCACGCTCGGACTATTGACTGTATGGGAGTATCATTATCACGATAAGAATGTCGTTGCAGGCAATCCTGCTAAAGATTGCTTCTCGGATCACTAACATGAATCGCTCGCTATCTTTATAAGATAGGTCATGGCGGTTAGTTCCGTTGGCTCTTTTCTTATCGAAACGTATTCGATTACTTTTATTCAGTTTTCAAAGAACAATGGCTCGTTAGCCTATCAAAACACATTGAAAGCTCAATATGCTTTGGTGGAATAACAAACCTCCCTGTTCGGGAAGCGTGGAATGGTTTAGCACGCTTCCACGAAAGGAGAGAGGATATTACTTAATTTCAAATGACAAAATCTTTGTAATCAGTCTGGTTTCCATTCTTCCACGTAAGACTTCATCAACGACCATACTTTGATTGCCATATTCATCTTTCATAAGTCGTAGGGAACGCTTCGTTATGTACCCTCTGTAATGATGTAGAATCTGGTTAATCGCTTCGGTATCGCCATCTGTTGCCTTTACAATGAGAGGAAAGGGAATCATAGGATATTGTGTTTTCATTCTTCAAATTCCTCCATAAACTTTTTAATTAAGGCTAGTCCACTGGTTCTATGCCGATAGACAGTAGAACGGTTCAATTTCAACAGGTCTGCAATTTCTGAATCGCTCATGTCCATAAAGTAAAACAGCAGTAGAATTTCACGTTTCTTGTCTGGCAACTCACGTAATGCTTCACTCAACAAATCATTTTCAACGCCTACTGATAACCCATTGAGTGTAAAAATCTGAAAGTCAGTTGAATAGTTATCTGTTGTCGCAAACTGGCTAACAAGATAATCGCCAACATCCGAAAAGGACACCTCACGCTTTGCAATCCTTGAAAGATAAAGCATATAATTCTTTCGCTCGTCTTCCATAGCACGTTTACAGATATAGTCAAACTGATTTTCTATTGTGGTCTGAAAAGAAGATGGTTTCATGTTTCTCACCCCCTTTCTGTCTAGGAAAGGAAGTGAGCCTTGCTCGTTTATCTCCTTTCACTCTTAGTCCCAATGTGAAAGGGGGATTTGTTGCATTACTGATAAATAAACTTTGTAAAAAAGTTCTGAATAGCCAAAAAAGCATATAAACAGATTTATTTCTCTGTTTACATGCTTCTGTTATTCTATCTATATGATTTATAAAACCACATTGGTGGACGTACTTATCTATTGCAGATAGACGACTTTTTTTGACAAGAACCCAATGTAAGGAAATTTATTGTATATGATGTACTTCATGGCGACGTTGACCTCCAACAAACCGCCATTTGGAAGTAATATACAATATTTTAACAGCGTAAATAGCACTACCATATAACGGTTTTTTTTATTGGCGTTTAGTAGTGCTTTTTATTAAATATAAACCTATAAACCATATAACACGTTTTTCTATACCTGTTTTTAATTCAGTAGGAACAATAAAATGTATAGAGGTGGTCTACTATGCGTAAAAAAGAAGATAAATATGATTTTAGAGCCTTTGGTTTAGCCATTAAAGAAGCTCGATTGAAACGAGGTTTAACTCGTGAACAAGTGGGAGCATTGATTGAAATTGACCCACGGTACTTAACTAATATTGAAAATAAAGGGCAACACCCCAGCATACAAGTTCTTTATGACCTTGTATCGTTACTTCATGTTTCCGTTGATGAATTTTTCTTACCTGGGGTCCCGAGCGCTTAGTGGGAATTTGTATCGATAAGGGGTACAAATTCCCACTAAACCAATGTTTCAAGGCCTATTTATTTTTTATATTCAATTCTCTTAAGTGTTTAGGAATAGATAACAAGTCAAATTTATACTCTCCAAGAAAAGTGATATGCTCCCAATTAATAGGAGATACATGCTTCATATACTTAGTTACTTCGGGATCTATTTTGACGAGATAATTATAAGCTGCTTGTAAGTAGACGGCGTTCCATATACTTATTGCATTTATTAACACATTAAGCGCACTAGCACTTTGAAGTTGTCGGCGAATATCGCGCTCCATAAATTTTCCGCGTCGCCCAAAAAATAGTTCTCTAGCTAAAGCATTAATCGCTTCTGTCTTATTTAGTCCATGAGTGATCCTTCGCCGTAGCTCACTATCTGTAATATAATCTATCATAAAAATGCTCTTTTCAATGCGACCTAGTTCTCTCAGTGCAAGAGCTACTCTATTCTTACGTGCGTATGAGCCTAGCTTTCCTAATAGTAAAGAACTAGATACTTTTCCTGTTTGAATCGAATAGGCGATTCGTTTAATTTCATCATAGTTTTCTTCAATAATTTTTACATTGATTTTTCCGCTTATATCTTCTGATAAGTTAGGGTAGTAGGAAGGTGATTTGATAGAAAATAATTGTGATTTTTTTATATTTCTGATGCGAGGTTCAAAATCAAAGCCTAGTAATGCGGTCATTCCAAACACCTGATCAGAATACCCATTTGTATCAGTAAAATGTTCCTCAATATCTAGATCTGTTTCATGATAAAGTAGGCCATCAAGGGTATGAGTAGCTTCCCTTGTATTAGTTGAAGCAACCTCGATATGATGAGTCGTATGCCTATCATTTATTGATCGAATCATTGTAGCTCCTTTTTCCATACTTTTGTAATGTGGATTAACATCGGATTTTAGAGCTGAGACGCCCACTGGGACGCGCATTCCGTCTGAAGCAGTGGTTTTTCCTTCACCCCAAAAGTCTGCAACAGGAAGCTTTAACTGATAATTAACCAAAACAGATTGAGCACGAGTCAGAGCTTCTTTATAAAAGCGCCATTGTTTGGCATTGGCTAACTGAGAATAAGAAATTCCAGGAGTTGATTGGGCCATTTTTTCAAGACCAATATTCATCCCTAAACCCAGCAAAGCAGCAAAAATAATTTTTCTTTCTTGTTCACTCGGCGGTTTCCCTGTAGAATCATGACTAAATTCTTGTGAAAAGTTGGTCCAACTGTCCACCTCAATTAAAAGATCACTAAGCCTTATCTTAGGAATTATTGAATAAAGTTTTTTTCTATATATTTCTGCTTCGCTAGGTGTAACTTTTTCCAACTTTTTAAGGTTTGCTCTTGAAATTCTCTTATCAACTGTCGAATAAAATTGAAGCTGTAAATCTAAAATTATTTCCCGATCCTTTAAATAGTCCTCAAACGTGTCTGGAATAGTTTCTGAATCAATACAAGCAGATAAATCAACTAAGTAATCATCAATATTTCGATGGATCATACTTCCTTCAACTGAAATATCTCCTGATCGAATATTGTTCTTTAGCTCGGTGAAAGCTACTAACTCATAGTAAGACCGATCTATTTTCCCCTCTTCTGGCCGAACAAGGCTTTTCCATTTTTTACTCACAAAATCAGTAGAAGTATCTGCCGGTATTTTTCTTTTACCACTATTGTGTAAATCAGTTAGTTGAGTTAGGGCCATGAGGACTGGATTTGCTGCCGGAGTTGCTTTGAACGAAAGGGTCCTCAATAACATTGGCGTGTATCTTCGGAGGTAATTAGCTTTATTTCGAACCATTTCTAAATAGCCATGATTTTTATTACCTGTAATTTTTTTAGCTTCTTCTCCATCTTGTACTAAATCTTCCCAAGGCATGATTCGTTCAATTTCGTCAAAAGGATTACTATCATTATCTTTTGCAAAGTGAAGAGCATCAATTAAAGAAGCATAATGTTCCAATTTTTTAGTAGCCAATTTTCCTTTTTCTTTTAACTGTTCTTGTGAATCACGTGTCCCTTTGCGTTTAATACTTGCTAAAATGCGGTCATTAATCTCAATCAGTTGATCGATCAGATATTGATGATGATTGACTAAAAAAGCAATAAGTAAAGAGTATCTTTTTTCAAGCTCAAAACGGGAGAAGTCATATGCATCATAATTTTCCCCTAGTCTAGCTAGCTGAAGAAACCTGTTCCGATTAATATGGGAGACATTAATTGTCCCGAGTCCCATGGAAGCAATCACTTCCACTTTTTTACAAATACTCATAAAGCTTTCTGGATTTGCCTTACCTGGAATGTCTTTTAGCCAAGCGAGTTTAGTTATTTTCGTCTCTTCATAAATTTGAAACAAACTCTCTAGTTTTTCAATTTGTATATCTGTTAATGAACAGAGTAATATTGAAAATAAGTTGTTTTCTGCTTTATCTCGACAGCGGCTTATAATGTCTTCAAGTGTAGCTATAGATGGAAAAATAATTCTTTTTCGAGTTAAGAAATCAATTGTTTTTTTCATTAGATAGATAGAGTCATCATTTTCTAAAGCTAGTTCAATTAAATATTCTATTAACTGTTTTTGTGTATTAGCACTACCGAATCGATGATAGTTGAATACTTCTAAGATCTCGTTGAAGTGATTTGCACGTGTATTTCTATGATCATATGAATTTAAATCAATTGCATCAAGATGGAGCTGTCGACTCACATAAGAAGTTAGTCTGGTTGATTTAATCGGCCAATTACTTAAAGAACACCCAGGATACCGGGCCAAACAAAGTTGTATCGCAAATCCTAGTTTATTGACCTTTCCACGGTGTTGATTAATAACCTCCAGATCATAATCAGAAAAACTAAAATACGCTTTAAAATCCTCTTCTGATAAGTGGTCTACAGAAAGAAGTTGTTCACGCTGTGAAGTAGTTAAAATTCTTTTCATAGCCATATCTTAAGCATTCCTTTTATTGAGGTAACGGTAAAAGGTTGTTTTGCTTAATTTAGAGGCATCAAGAATTTGACGAATAGAATACTCTTTGCTGTCATACATTTTTAAAGCTAAATCAATTGATAGCTTACCTTTACTTGGACGGCCCCCTTTTTTTCCTCGGACTCTGGCTGCCTTAAGACCAGAGTTAGTTCGTTCAATAATAATATCCCGTTCCAGTTCTGCTAAACTAGCCATAACTCGGAAAAAGAATCTTCCCATAGACGTTGAAGTATCTACGTTATCTTGAATAGATATAAAATTGACACTAAGTTCTTCAAATAATTCAGAAAGTTCAATCAAATGTTTAGTTGATCGTGAAATTCGATCTAACTTGTAAATGACAACAGAATCTCCTTCACGTAGTAGGTTGATCATTTCTTCTAATTGCGGTCGGTCTTTTTTCGCACCAGTTACTTTTTCTTGAAATAATTTATCAATTCCATAATGAGTAAGTGCATCAATTTGTAAACTAAGATTTTGATCATCCGTACTCACTCGAGCATAGCCAAAAATCATAAAAAAACCTCCTTAATTTTATAATTTAAATGTACCATAACTCATTAAGTATAACTATATAGGAACTATGAAAAAGGAACGGATTTTGGTACTTGATTTACTTAAAAAACATTTAGAAAAAGCAGGAAAATGAAAAGGTACCATAAACGGTCGTTTATGGTACCATTCAAATTTATCCTTATTGTACAAAATAACAGCGAAATTTTTAAATCTATTCCTTATCGATACAAATTCCCCGTAGGCGCTAGGGACCTCTTTAGCTCCTTGGAAGCTGTCAGTAGTATACCTAATAATTTATCTACATTCCCTTTAGTAACGTGTAACTTTCCAAATTTACAAAAGCGACTCATAGAATTATTTCCTCCCGTTAAATAATAGATAACTATTAAAAATAGACAATACTTGCTCATAAGTAACGGTACTTAAATTGTTTACTTTGGCGTGTTTCATTGCTTGATGAAACTGATTTTTAGTAAACAGTTGACGATATTCTCGATTGACCCATTTTGAAACAAAGTACGTATATAGCTTCCAATATTTATCTGGAACATCTGTGGTATGGCGGGTAAGTTTTATTAAGACACTGTTTACTTTTGGTTTAGGATGAAAGCATTCCGCTGGCAGCTTAAGCAATTGCTGAATCGAGACTTGAGTGTGCAAGAGCAACCCTAGTGTTCGGTGAATATCCAAGGTACGCTTGTAGAATCCTTCTTCAACAATCAGATAGATGTCAGACGCATGGCTTTCAAAAACCACTTTTTTAATAATTTGTGTGCTTAAATGGTAAGGAATATTCCCAACAATTTTATACCTCTGTTTGTTAGGGAATTGAAACTGTAGAATATCTTGATGAATTAAAGTGACACGACTGTTCAGTTTTAATTTTTCTGACGATAAGTTGAATAGATGACTGTCTAATTCAATAGACGTTACCTGTTTACTTATTTTAGCCAGTTTCGTCGTTAAATGCCCTTTACCTGTTCCAATTTCGTAAACGGTATCGGTTTCTTTTAAATTCAATTGTTTTATTATTTGGTTGAGTACTTTTTCACTCGTTAAAAAGTTTTGAGAATATTTTATATTTTTTTTCATGTAATCACTCCTGAAGTGATTACATCTATAAACAAATACAGAAGTTAAACGATTTGTTTGTAATTTTAGTTATCTGTTTAAAAAGTCATAAGATTAGTCACTGGTAGGAATTAATCTAACGTATTTATTTATCTGTGTAATCACTGTTTTTAGTCTGTTTCAAAACAGTAGATGTTTTATCTACATTACGCATTTGGAATACCAACATGACGAATCCCTCCTTCTTAATTACAAATTTTTAGCATCTAATTTAACTTCAATTCCTATTATACAAAATTTTAAGATAATGCACAATCAACACACTCTTAAGTTTGCTTCTAAGTCTTATTTCCATAACTTTAGGGTTAACCATACGCAAGACCAATCACTCTCGGACAATACTCATGATTTTAATGATAAAATCCATGTTAAACCCATAGATAAGAAATACACCTGCAATAACCGTTACCTGTTTGTGCCAATTTAAAAATGCACCACTTTTTTATAATTAAAACGGTTGAAAACTGTACCACTAATAACTCACAATAGAGAGATGTCACCGTCAAGTTAAATGTACAAAATAACAGCGAAATTTTTAAATCTATTTCTTATCGATACAAATTCCTCGTAGGCGCTCGGGACCCCTACCTGCTAATAACTTGGTAAAAAGCACCCGACGATTACAGATAGAGAAATACATGGATAGCTTTACAGACAAAGAACTATCCTTAATGGAATCTTTAGCCAGCGGTATCAACGAAGCAAGAAACATCGAAGACTAATTAAAAGAATCCATACATAACGGAAAGAGCCGATAAAATGAGATTGTATTAATCTCATTTTATCGGCTCTGCGTCTTTGCGTCTGGCTCTGTAATCACAGTTACTTTGAACTGCTTTATTTCAATTAAATTTTCTTGTCTGCATTTCGGACAATAGAGGGGGAATTTTTTTAATTCAGTATCTTCCCTTATCTTTAATCGTGTTTTATTTCCACATACAGGACACAATATCCACTTGTAGTTTATAATAACTATCTCCTCCTTTACACTTTAATTCAAATCTTTATTAAAAAATATTTCATCTTATTTAACAAGAAACCATATTTATATAACAACATAAAATACACTAAGTTATTTTATTGAACATATATCGTACTTTATCTATCCGACTATTTGGACGACGGGGCTGGCAAACAGGTTCACCGGTAGTAACATGGTACCCTTTTAACTCTGTTAAACAAACACTACGTCCATTTGTAAAGAAAGTTAAATCACTACGATATTCTTGAATACACCGAGCAGGGATTTCTCCACTAAGAATGACCTCATTATTTTTCAATTGAGTGTCTACGATGTTCGCACAATATTTAGGAGCATCGTTGTATGCTCGTGAAAGATATTCCTGTGGCGCATAAATTTTAAAACTAAGATATGGCTCTAACAATTCTGTTCCAGCTTTTTTTAAGACTTGTTCCAATACAATAGGAGCAAGCATCCGAAAATCTGCTGGGGTACTAACAGGGCTATAGTATAAACCGTACTTAAAACAGATTTTACAATCCGTCACATTCCAACCATATAATCCTTGTTCGCAACCATAGCGTATCCCTTCCATAACTGCATTTTGAAATGATTGATTTAAGTATCCAAGAGAAACCGAGCTCTCATACTGCATTCCACTTCCCAACGGAAGCGGTGATACAGATAAACCAATGGAAGCCCAGAAAGGATTTGGCGGCACTTCGATGTGAATGGTATATTCTGCATTTTTTAACGGTCTCTCCATATAAATGACTGTAGGCTCTTTTAGTTCTATCTCCACATGATACTTTTCTTGCAACAGTGCACTAATCACTTCCATTTGTACTTTCCCTAAGAAAGAAAGTATGATTTCATGTGTCGCAGAATCCACATAATATCGCAGAAGCGGGTCACTGTCGGAGATTTCTAAAAGTGCATCAAGTAACATTTCCCTTTGTTGAGGTTTGCTCGGTTCAACAGTCGTTTGCAGCAGAGGGAGGGGATTTTCAATTCTCTCTCTCTGTGGCAATAGCTTTGTATCTCCAAGAACACTATTTAACTTCAAAAACTCATTCTGCAAAATAACAATTTCCCCGGAATAAGCCTTATCGATTTTACATAATTCACCATTTATTGAAGTATACATTTCTGTAATTTTTATTTTTTCCTTTTCCGATATTCTAACCGAATCTCGCAAATGCAGTACGCCACTATAAAGACGTATATATGCAAGACGCTGTCTTTTTTCCGAATACTCAATTTTGAAAACTTTTCCGCAAAGTTCAGACTGACCTCGATGTGTTGATGAATAAAATTTATTCGTAATCACTTCTATAAGGTTATCAATCCCTATATTGTTTTTTGCACTTCCGTGATAAACAGGGAACAGGGAACAATTATGAAATCTTATGCTTTCCTCTTGTTCGAGTTCTAATGCTTCCAATAATTTCCCAGACGTATATTTCTCCAAAAGGTAATCATTTCCTTCTATTACCATATCCCATTGTTCAGATTCGGTAAAGTTCATTACACGCATATTAGGATGCAGTTCTACCTTCTGTTTGATTACAATTTCCGCAGAAAGTTTCTCTTTAATATCCTGATAAACCGTTGATAAATCAATTCCATTTTGGTCAATCTTATTGATAAAAAAGATTGTGGGAATACCTATTTTCCTAAGTGCATGAAACAATATACGAGTTTGTGCTTGTACGCCATCTTTTGCAGAAATCAGTAGAATTGCCCCATCTAATACTGATAATGAACGATATACTTCTGCTAAAAAATCCATATGTCCTGGCGTGTCTATGATGTTTATCTTAGTATTTTTCCACTGAAAAGAGGTTATCGCCGTCTGAATTGTAATTCCTCTCTGACGTTCTAAAAGCGTATTATCCGTTTTCGTTGTACCTCTGTCCACGCTTCCTAATTCTGTAATCGCTCCACTGTTATATAATAAGCTTTCTGTTAAGGTAGTTTTTCCCGCATCAACATGAGCTAAAACTCCAATATTAATAATTTTCATGTGATTTTCCTCCATTCAAAAGCCCAAAAGGGCATAAAAATCCCAGTGATAAATACTCTTATCACTGGGATTTTTATGCATAACCATAGGCATACAAAGCATACAGATATTCTCCGGATACTTTAGAATCACATGATAAAGGTATTCTTAAACTGGGTACAAAAAACTAAGCCCTCCTAAAAAAGGACATCCAATTATTTGTTCCCACTATCAAATTGACAGTTTATTTAAGAATACCTTGCCGCATATTTATTAACTCCTTTTAAATAGATACTTAAATAATAGCACGTAAGAGCATATTTGTAAAGGAATCTCCAATTTTTTATCAAAGAGAGTACGTGATTACAAAATAGCTGTAATAATGTACCAATATTTGTTATTCTATAATCTTCCAATTACTCCCGTTCTTTTCAAGTACCAAATCAAATTGAGATACCTGCGTTGCTTTGGTCTGCTGGTCGATATACTCCACTGTCAGCGATACCGTGACTTGATTATCCTTACGATTGTGAATAGGATTTACCAGTTCTTGAAAGATGTACTCTTTTCCGATTGGTTTTAATATCCCGTCATTCACATAGTAGGAAAGTTCACTGGCTGTCGCTGTAGGATAGAGCTTGAAGAACGTCGTTAAAAACTCATTGATTTCATTGGTTGTAATGGAATCAACCGTCCCCTCACTTTCAATGGCTTTTGGTTTATAACTTGATTTCTTAGGTATGTTGGTAATGGTCGGATTCTTAACCAGTACCATATTTCCAGAACCATCTACATAGACACTCACTATATAAGCAGAGTGGACGGTCTTTGTATTTTCTCCCTCTGTAATGAGCTGGTCTACACTGTAGGTTACATTAAACTCATTGTCGCCAGTTGGCTCTACCGTCCATATCTGAAATCCTCTTACAGAAGACGATACAGGAATATCTTTGCGTACTGTATCAACATTGAGAGCTTGAAGTTCATCTGTCAGATAGCCTTTTAGACTTTCCATTCGATTATCAATGGACTTATCGGATTGCTCCCATGAATAGTAGACTTTCGCAAAGTTCTCTACAAAATTTTCTACATGATGAGTATCAACGTATTCCTTTTCTATGATAGTTGTTTCGTGAATAGTATGAGTATCTATAGCTGTAAAGTGCTTGAATATCGCAAAGCTGAAACTAAGCCCTAAAAGTACCCACAAGGCAATCACAACCTTTTTATGAGGATTGACCTTATAGTAGACACGAGGTTTCTTTTCCTTTGGTATCTGTTTTTCTTTATTCTGATTTTTTCTAAATTTCATCATTAAATCTTCCTTTCTCATTGTTTGATTCGTCCTGCTCCCACTAAATGCTGTTGCCAGTAGGGGCTTGTTAAGTCGGCATAACCGATTGGGTCGCCTGCATGAAACATACGGTTATTGCCAAGGTATATCCCAACATGAGTAATATAAGAGCCAGCGTTATAGGTAGAATGAAAGAAAACCAAATCGCCAGCTTGTGCTTCCGATAGTGGGATATGCTGGGTCACATCATATTGCTGTTGTGCGGTTCGTGGTAAGTTAATTCCAGCTTTTCCATACGTCCATTGTGTCAGTCCGCTACAATCAAAAGAAGTAGTCGGGGAAGCTCCACCGTAAACGTATCGCCAGCCCTCATATTTCAGTGCTTCGTCCATGATGGCTTGTACCGTATCATCATCAAACTCTGTTGTGACAAGATACTGCGTTACCAGTTGCACATAAAACATATTGCCATAGTTGTATCGCCAGCCCCCATTGATAGGTATGGCTATGGGATTGGGGTAAGACACTTTTTCGCCACCTGAATACTCTTTTGAGAAACTTTGAGCCAGTTCAAAGGTATATTTATTTCCACGATTAGCCACATACCCTAAGAAACCACCACCATAATTGTAGGACTGGATAACCGATTCTAAATCTACACTGAGCCTTTCGCTACTGGCTAATAATTCACTGAAATACTTCACACCTTGCTTAATGGATTCTTCTGTACTCAATGAATTAGGTGGAAGACCGAGGGATTCCGAGGACTGCATAACATCTTCCGCAGTACCGCCCGATTCCACCTGTATAATCGCAAGAAGTATGTTGACATATTCTTCAACGCCATATTCTTTGGCATATTTTTCTACCATAGGCTTATGAGCCAGCACTTCTGCGGAAACATTCACACCTCCATAATGAATATTGGAAATTCCGCTGTCCTGTTCATCTGAAAATAAAATGGCAACAAACAGAAGCAGTGAGAAGACCATCAAGAATAATCCAGAACCACCAATCACTAAAGTTTTCAACTTCATGGTTTCTTACCGACTTTCTTAATGGTGGCGGTTTTGATTGGTGGTCTACTTCTTGTATTTTGTAGTGGTACTCTTTGAACAGTAGACGGACGTTCTTTTGTGATTGGACGTTGTGAAGTTCTATCTGCTGTAGTGGTTGAAGTTGCTGGCTTTTGAACGGTTTTTTCTTGAACGGTATTGCCTTGGCGTTCCACTTTTGGACTTGAAAAATCGGACTTAACTGCTGGACGCTCTTGTTTGGCTTGTTGAGATTCCTTATATGAAGTCTGAATATTAGACTGTTTTGAGGTCTGTTCATCATGATATTGTTCTTGTCTTGTAGTCGGTCTTTCATGAACAGAAGAAGCAGGCTGTTTTTTCTGTTTGACCTGTTCCATTTCAGAGCGACGCTTCGCAATGGTTTTTCGCCTTTGTTCCTGCTGTTCCTTGCGTCCACTGGCTCTGTCCGCTTTGGTTTGAGAAATACTACTGGTTAAATCACGGACATTCTCTTTTACTTTGGATTTTCCTTGATATACTGCATATCTTGCATTGGTCGGCAAATCTTTAACCTGTTCTTTCAAACCACTAGCAGTGTCTACCATTCTGTCTTTGGTATCAGCTACTGTACCGATGGTTTGACCGATACGTTTTCCAAGTGTTGATTTTTCCTTTCCGTCTGGTCGGGAGTGATCTGCTTGTGTCCTTGCAGAACTCCCCGAACCCGACTGTCCTTTTTTACCTGTAACAATGGCAGACCCAGCCCCTAGAGTAGTCATGGAACGTCCAAGTTTCCGCTGTAGACGGTGCATGTGAGCGTGCATAAGCATACGAGGTTTTCTCATCACACGACTTCCCACACTTTGAGAATCGTTACTCTGTAGAGAAAACATACTCATTAAATCGCCCAGCTTGAAGTAGATTCCTGCAAAGGTCACAATCTGTAGAAAAGCAATCAAAAAGAACGGATAACCAGCCGATAAGGTATAGAGCATGGTTGAAATACTAAATGCTGTCGTAATAATCAATGTGATTCCAGCTCGTGTCAAAATGGTATTAAAGAGCTTTGTTATGGCTCGTTTTGACATACCATCAAATGATGGAATCATGCTTAAAATAAAGCTCACAGGCAGAAACATAGCATAGATGATAAAAAGTACCTGCGAGAAAATCATGATTCCTGTTAATAGGAATACAAATATGGAAATCCCAATATTGAAGACAAATAGGAAGAAGACTGTACCTAAACGGTTAATGGTCTTTGTAATGGTTAGATTGGTATTGCTTCTGTCTTCAATTTCTTCCGCAACAATTTTTTCTCTGTCTTCGCCATTGTTGGAATCTGGGCTGGTGGAGAGCAGGCTTTCCACACGGTCAATACCGATACTTTCAATGTCTGAACTGTTGTATTGAAGCAGTAGCCACGGTTGCTGAACCTGTATGGAAAACAGGCTATCTCTGATTAAGTCCACGCTGTCCTTGCCTTGACTATCGGAATGGGGCATGACAATCTTCGTGCCAAGTGATAAACTGGCATTACTGATGTCTGATGAAAAGTCATTGATTTTTTTAATGTAGTCGGGAGCGTAGGCAATAAAGGAAGCCGATAGGATAAACACCAGCACAAAATTCATAATGGCATGAATTGCCTTTGTGGTTTCTCTCTTTATCAGTCCCGTATAGGCAACATAAACCCCAAGAACCAAAATCAAGAGTAAGAGGAATCCAACATAGAAACCCTCTGTTGAAAATCCGTTTGCACTCACACCAGCTAAGGTCTGCATATTCTTACCAATGGAATCTGCTGTAGCGGAAATGAAGTCTAAGGAATAGGCTTCCTGTACTAAGTAACCTGTCGCATTGGAAACATACAAACTGATTGTCCAAATAAAATTGGTAATGGCATATAGTCCATACATGACCTGTTTTCCAATCCCGTCCGACCAGTTCCACGGAAGCCAGCCCCAGCTATTATCCACATAAAAATCCAGTTGATAGTTTTCAAGTGGGTATCGGCTGTATTCATTTGCCACATTGACCGTATCATCTACCAAGCCCGCAGCTTGAACCACCGTTCCCAGCATGGCTAAAAGAAAAATGGCAATCACAAGTGTGAAAGCCACTGTCATTGCCACTTTACCTAGACGTTTCAGCGTCCAGTTTGATTTTATTCTGTTTACTATTGATGGTTTCACATTTACACCTCTTTTCGCACAGGTGGTCTGGTATCAAAGGCATGGAGCAGTTCTTCAAATACAGGGTGGAACTGTATCACACCGACACGACCATATAAATCACTGATAAGGCATTGCCCGTTTTCCAAATCACGCAATCGCTTCTGATTGTTTTCGTCCTCTAGGTCTACACCAAAAAAGGCTAAGGTCTTTTTAATCTCGTTAAGGTCAGTGGAACGAAATGCAAATTTTAAGCCGAGGTTATTTTTCAGTTTTTCATCTAAGAGGTCGTCTGTATTTTGGGTCACGAAATATACCCCAGCGTTCATAGCACGACCAGCCCGAACCAGCTTCATAGATAGTGTTTTTCCTTGTGCTACCTGTAAAAAGCTCCATGCTTCGTCTAAATCTACAATCTTGAAAATGCTTCGGTCTGTATGGATAAAGTCTAAAGCAAAGGTACTAATGACAATCAGCATAGCAACGGATAAAAGCTCCATAGTGGTATATTCCTCAAAGGAAGTTTCCTTGTCGGGAAGTACCAAGTCCGCAACCTGTATAATGTTCAGTTGTTTTTCTAAGCTGATAGACTGCTCCACATAACCATTACTGAATAATAAATGTGCAAAGTCATAGTCTGTAAAACTTTCGATATGGTCGGCTATACTGGTACTTAGTGGCGTATTCTCAACCCGTAATTCCTCAATCACTTTCATCAACCCTCGTACTTCACTATTGGTTACTGCACGAATGGCTTTTCTAAGGATTGGGAAGCGTTCCCCATCACGAGAGGAAATCCCCGTAAGGAATGTCAGAATATCAATAGCCAGTGATTCAGAATCTTTGGGATTTTTCATAATCACATAAGGGTCAAGTAAGCCTTTGTTTTTCTCATCAGAAGTCAGAGTGACGATATTGATTTCATGGGAAATCTCTGGCAAGGTTTCTTTCCATCTGCCACGTTCTGCTTTTGGGTCTACAATCACTGCTTGTGCCCCATAAAGCACCGCATAATAGACGATAAGGTTATTCGCAAAGGATTTACCACCACCCAGCGAACCAACAAAAGCCGACGCTAACGCATTGGTTACTGAACCCTTAACCCCTTGACTGGCAAGAGCAGGTTTCAGATAGACATTGCGTCCAGTATCTAAGCTGTAGCCAACATAAATCCCCTCATTTTCCCCCAGCATTTGAGTAGCACCAAAACCTAAACCAGCGAGGAAATCAGAGGTCACGTATTGAATATAATCATTCATATAACGCTTGCTGGCAGGTAAAAATTCTTCATGTAAGCCGAGCATATCCCCAAATGGTCGTACCAGTTTTACGCTTAAATCGTCATAAAAATCTTTCACTTCATTACAACGACGTTTGAGTTCGTCAAGATCATTTGCTGATACCCTTACCACATAAGACAGCTTGTACATAGATTCCTTGCTTTGGTCTAAATTGGTTTCCAGCTCATTCACACTTTCCAGAGCTTCCGCCACATTGGAGCTGGTTTCATTATCACTTTGCCAAGCGTGGTTATCCAAGTCTTTCAGTTCTTTCTTTTTATTGCGGACAGTAGATAGGGCTTTACGATTCGCTACAATTTCCACATTCATTGACGTATCAATCGGGAATGTAAATTGCTGTTGCTGGTAGTAGAAGATTTCAGAGGACGGGAAGTCCAGTTCTCCGACAATGCTGTTAATGGTAAAGTAAGCTACATAGACGGTTTCATCTTCCTGCTGGATTTTCAAATATCGCTGTTTTTCTTCCACCAAACAGCGAGTAGGCTTAATCAAGTCATAGTATTTAATCAGCGTTTCATTATCCAGCTTTTTCTTTGATAGATGGTACTCATACTCTTCATAGGCAGTGCCTGTCTGTCCGTAAAGGTGTTCAATCAGATAGCCGAAGTCGTCCTTATCTAACCTGCGGATTTTGAAACGACGAGAGATTTTATTTTCTAAGAGCTTTTCCATCTTCTGAAAACGCAGGATTTCATCATTACTCATACTAACAAAATCGCCCATCAGCTTATGGTTCACATCATAGACAAAATCAGACAAAGCATTTTTTGCTTCAACGGTAAGACTTTTCATAGAAAACTCCTGATCGTTGAGAAGCAACTTAAAGCCGATAAAGAAACGGTAGTTCACTTGATTTTCGCCAATCATGGATATTAAAGCGTCTGTCTGTTGGTCGATTTTGTCATAGGCAACCGCTTTGAGCTTGCCAGTGACTTCATTTTTGGAACGCTCTTGTGCAGAACGTATGCTGGATTCTGTACTGATTTGTAAAGCATGAATTTTGCCATCACGATTTTGTGCGATAAGCTGTCTGAAAGAATCATGCACTTGTATTTTCTGTTCTGGACTTAGAAATGAGTAATTGTAAGGAACAAGCTCATAGTAAGCATAACATTCCCCGTCTTTATTCCAGACGAGATTGTTTTCAATGTATTTAATTGGATATGCCATAAAATTCACTCCTAACTGCTGTAATGGCTTCTTGTGGCTGGTTTCTGCCAAGCGTTACTTTTTTTCCTGCATAGGTCAGCTTTGGTCGCAGTGCATAAGCAATGACAGACTTCAAAAATCCATAAGGCTTTTTACCATCAAAAGTTTTTGTAGACATAAACCATGTGAAAGCCACAGGAATCCCAAAGTATTTGAGAAATGCTCCCTCTATCATGGAAAGAGGGGGCAAGTTGCCAAGTATCATCACTGCAAAGAGTGACACGACAAACCATGTCATTTGCGTAAAGGTTATGGGAAACGGAAGTCTAAAATCATTGATAGAATACAGTACCTTTTCCACAGACCAGATACTGGTATAGCTTCGTATTTTCTTCATGTAATCAATCCTTTCATAAAAAATAGGGGTAGCTGATTGAGCCACCCCGTAAAATAGAAAATCTGCCAGTAGTAATGTACCGACAGATTTAATAGACGATTTCAAAAATCCCATGATTGGTTGAGATAAACGTTCCTGAAAGGTCTAAATCCCGACCATAGGCTTGATAATCAATATAGTTTTGAAGACTAGCTGGTACTTCGCCTAAAGCACCCGTTTCTTCAATGTAGTAGCGTGCCACGTCATACATATCATCACAATCGGAATGAATGATAATATCCTCTTGATGTTCGCTTAGTTCTTCAATGCTTGAAAAATGAGTGAGCAGAGCAGATAGCTCCGATTGTAATTCTTCGGGTAATTCCGATACCATTTCCCATAGTCGATTGAGTTCGCCAATGGAAGTGTATTCGTCAACCGTAAAGGGTAACTCGTAGTCATGAATGGCGTATTCCTCATATTCATCATTCAAGCCGATTTTCTCTTTGACTTCCTCAAAGTCAATGGGAAAGGTAAACCACGCACCGACCAATTCGCCCTCATTGTATTTGCCTAAATTCGCAATATAGACTTGCATATCGTCCATATATTCACGTCCTTTCTTTGTAGAGATTCAAAAATCCCTACCGCACTTCGTTTGGTGTACCATTCCTTTGCGGAACATAAGAAAACCACTTATATTCCACAAAAGAACGGTTTTATTTAAGCACCAATAATGCGATTGAATAGCTCTAGTAAAATGTCTTTTACTCCAGCAGCGTTGAAGACTAAGCCAACCGCAATAATCGCAATAATTAAAAAGCCAATCAGTTTGCTAAACTCACGCTTGAAGCCAAGATACAAGCCAATCACAACGATTGCTAAAAGCACCAGTGATTGAGCGTTTGATAGAAACCAGTTATAAAGGTTTTGTCCAAAATTCATAAAAATGTTCTCCTCTCTATATTCAATGAATTTGTATTTGAGTTATTTTTTTGTTGTTATCACGTCCTGTTCTTTTACTGACTGTTGCTTCAAAATCTGCTTGTGTCGGTCTGTCAGTTTCGCATGGTCGAGAATGTCTTTTACAACCTGCGTCTGGTTGATTTCATCAAGTTTAATCGCAACCTTTAAGGTCGGGGCAACTTGATGAGATAGCCAGTTCAGCGTACTTTGGAAGGAGTAAGGCTCTGGTTTTGTGGTTAGTTTTAATCGTTCACGATTGTTCCCAATAAACCAAGCCCATTCTTCATTCAGTTTCCAATCAGAACGAGGTTTGGAATCGTCTTTATCTACAAAACGGATATACCGATTGATAATTTTAAAGGCGGTATGCTCTGGATTGTCATAGACGAGTAAATCACGGACTGCATAATAGGCACGCTCATTTTTCAATCGAATCTCAAAACGGTTTTTTACTTCTGCGTCTTCAATGGGAATATCATTTTTCTTGTACTGCTCGTAGTCCTTTTCATAGATACAGAAATAAACTTCACTTTGTAATGAACCGATATAGAGGGTGTTTCCCATACATTCCTTTTCCTCTTTGCGTACCAGTTCGCCACTGCGATAGCTTTTAAAACTGCGGAAGACGGAGATACATTCTTCCTGTTGGCACTTTTCAGTGAGTACAGGGATATTTAAAATCCCTGTCTTATCGTTAATGGCAAGGTCAAGGCGTTTCATCACACCGCCAGCCACCAAAACGTCCATAAAGAACTCATACCAGCTTCTTTGTTGTGCCAGAAGATAGCTTTCAAATTGTCTGCACCCACGACCTTTCAATTCCACCAGAACTCCTTTGTCCAGTTCATGGGAGCAAAGGACGAATATGTCGCCTAAAGCATAATGCTCTGAATAAGAATAGAAACCATAGTCCTCATGAAGAAAATAGGACAGTTTCAGTTGTAAGATGTTTTCGACCACCTGCTGTACGTCTGTTGTCGGAAAGCGAATTCTTACATAATCAAACAGCATTTCAAGGGGAGCGTCGGGATTGAAGCGTTCCAGAGCTTCCCAAAGGGACTGCTGTAAATCCTCTGATGGCTTGACTTTTCCTGTTTCAATATCGCTTAGATACTGCCTTGTAATACCAGTCGCAACAGCTAAACGGTTTTGAGATAGTCCATAAGCCAAGCGTTTTTCTTTTAAATGCTGTAACCAAGTTTGTTCATTCAGTAAAAATCCCTCCAATCAAAAAGGCGTATGTCAACTTTTAAAGCCCATTTGACATACGCTGAAATTTTGTAAATCCCTTGTAACCAAAGGATTTTCTAATGTTTTTTTGACTGTTTCCTGTCGATTTGTACCCCCCTGTTAGATATAGTGGGAAAATATGAAAAAAAGCCCTTTAAAATGAGGCTTTTGAGGTGTGTTTTCTTTTTTTGGTAGCTAATTTGGTAGCCAAAGAGATTTAGTCGATAAAATCACTTGATATGAGATTGAGTTTATCTGTTAATTCGGAATCAGAGTTTGGGTATAAATGACAATTTAGATAGTAATGAGAAGAAGCGGGCAAAGAAAATTTTGTCTGCTTTTTTTAGATGTTGAAATGTTTTAACTGTTATGCTATAATAATAACAGTAAGAGCACAAATAACAGTAGGGGTTGAGGATGAATATACAGATAAATAATTCCAGTGATGATCCAATATATCTGCAAATAAAAAATCAAATTAAAGCACAAATCATTTCTGGAGATTTGAACGTGGGAGAACAACTACCTTCGATAAGATTCTTAGCGAAAGAATTAAGAGTAAGTATGTTAACTGCAAAAAGAGCTTTTGATGAATTAGAGTTAGACGGGTTTATAAATTCGGTACAAGGAAAAGGTAATTTTGTTGCAGCACAAAATAAAGAACTAATTCGAGAAGAATACTTAAAGAAAATTGAATCGAAGCTTCAAGAAGTAGTTGAACTTTCAGAAATTGCAGATGTATCCAGTGATGAATTGATAGAAATGTTAAAGAGTTATGTGGAGGGTGAATATGAGTAAATATGCTATTGAAATTAAAGATTTAGTAAAAACATTTGACAGTTTTAAACTAGGACCGGTAAATCTTACTATTCCGAAAGGAACAATAGTTGGATATATCGGACAGAATGGTTCTGGTAAAAGTACAACTATAAAATTGTTACTTGGGCTTTTAAGAAAAGACTCTGGCGATATAAGACTTTTAGATGAGGAAAATCCTAATAGTGTTGAACTGAAAGATAAACTTGGAGTGGTATTTGATGATTTGTTAGTGCCGGAAGAAATGACATTAATCGATGTTGAAAAGTTTTGTTATAGAGTTTATTCAAAATGGGATAAAAAGCAGTTTTATGGATTAGTTGAAAAATTCAATTTACCACATAAAAAGACGATTAAAAATTATTCTCGTGGTATGAAAATGAAACTTTCAATGGCTGTTGCTTTATCTCACAATGCTGAACTTTTGATTTTAGATGAAGCAACAAGTGGGCTTGATCCAATTGTAAGAGAGGAAATCTTGGATTTGTTATTAGATTTTATGCAAGATGAAAATCATACAATTCTTATTTCTTCCCATATTTTATCTGACTTAGAAAAAGTGGCAGATTACATTGCTTTTATTCACAATGGAAAAATCTTATTTATGGAAACAAAAGATGATTTAAAAGAAAACTACGGTATATGTACTTTATCCAATGAAGAAGTAAATAACATTGATGAAGAAGCCATTGTAGGAAGAAGAATACATTCTTTTGGGCAAGAGTTACTTGTTAAAAAGAGTCTTGTACCTGATGGTATCAAGTTACAAAAACCGTCAATTGAGGATATTATGATTTACTTTGTGAAAGGAGTGAGACAATAATGACAGCATTAATTTTGAAAGATATAGCTACTTTAAAAAAGACATTATTATTAACGGTTACTATCAGTATTGCACTGGCTGTATATGGAATTTATGAAAATGAATTGTTTATGGTTCCGTTAATATGTGCAATGATTCCGCTTATACTTACTGCAATCGCCTTTGGTTATGATACAAAATCAAATTTCGAACAGTTTGCATTTTCTATGCCAATAAAAAAGAGCAGTTATGTGTTGAGCAAGCTTTTCTTTGCATTTGCCTTTGGTTTGGTCGGTTCAATCTGCATTTTTGTACTGTTGATGATAAAAAATCAAATGTCATTGGATAATATAGTGTTTATTGCTTTAATTACATTAGCTGCTAGTATACTTATGCCTGCCATTCAATTACCATTTATTCTTAAATATGGTGCTGAAAAGGGTAGACTCATTATGGTAATCACTTATTTCTTAATATTTGCTTTATCAACACTGTTAAAAGAAAAGTCAAATTTTCTTGCAGAACTAATGGAGATTTTTAGTAAGAATTCTATATCAATGATTTGCTTAGGAATTTTAGTTGTAAGCATATTAATCATAGGGGTTGCAGTAAAATTGTCCGTTATGATTATGGAGAAAAAAGAATACTAGTTATAAATTATTTAATTTGTAGTTAGATGGTAGAGATGGGAAAACAATTTTTTTATTTAGCTGCTATTATATTTTTAGTATTAGGTTTACAGACAAAATATCTTGTTTTTTGCAAATAATACTTAAAAAGAATGTTGAATTATCAGCATTCTTTTTCATTTCAGATTGATTCTCGGAATTTAGTCATAGTGGGAAAATATGAAAAAAGCCCTTTAAAATGAGGCTTTTGAGGTGTGTTTTCTTTTTTGGTAGCCAAAGAGATTTAGTCGATAAAATCACTTGATATGAGATTGAGTTTATCTGTTAATTCGGAATCAGCGTTGGGGTATAAATGACTATAAATGCTAAGTGTAGTTTTGACATCAGAATGACCTAATCGTCTTTGAATATATAGAGCATTTACATTATATTCATTAATAAGTAATGACGCATGGGAGTGTCTTAAACCTTTTGGTTGAATGTATTTTACTCCTGCACGTTTAGAATATTTTAGAATCTGGTCTCTAATACTACGTTTACGATATGGGTTTCCATCAAGTGATAGAATGAACGGTATCTTGTCAACTTTTGCTTGTCGTTCTTTCCATTCTTTAAGTACGTTTAGAGTATTATCATCAAGGCCAATGGTTCGTCTGGAGCTTTCAGTTTTTAGTTTGTTACGCCGAACCCAATTATTACGGTTGATGTACTGTAAGTTATGATTGATTGCTAGAGTTTTCTTTTCAAAATCTACATCTTCCCAATAAAGAGCAGTCGCCTCATTTACACGCATTCCTGTAAAATAATAAAGCCAAAAAAGTGTATAAACAAAGTGCTCAAAATAACTATTTTTATCAAGTGATTGTATTACTTTTTGGAACTCGTCTTTTGTCCAAAAATCTATATGTTTTTTTATGATTGGAATTGGACTGATATTACTTGTGGGGATTTCATGAAAAATCAACCCATATTTTTTTGCAGTTTTCAAAACTTGATTAAGCAAAGTCATCTTGTTTCTTGCATATGAATTTGAATATCTCTCTAATAAACCGTTTCTATAATTAATCACATCATAAGTAGTAATTTCTCTAGGTTTTTTCTTACCAAAGTATTGAATAAATTCATCGAATATAACTTGACGTCTGTGTTCGAGATCCGGACTTGTTGTAGCGTAATAATTTGGCATAAAAACTTCTTCCATAAACTGCTTAAAAGTCCATTGAGTATGCTTAATTCCTCCTTTTTGTTGTATCTTATTTAAGGCTCTTGTACGTGCTTCAAAGGCTTCTTTTGCGGTTTGAAAACCACGTCTACGTTCTTGATAAGGTTTACCAGTGGCTAGGTCAACCCCAGCTTTAAAATAATAAGTATATTTCCCAGTTTTATCATCTTTAGTAACACCAGTGTATCTAGTTTTTGACATGAAGTTCCTCCAATCCAAGTATTTCTGCTACAACTGATACTGGAACAGTTCCAAGTCCTTTATTGTTATAGAAATCGAAACCACGCTCAACCATAATATGTTTTGCTTGTCGTAAAATATTATAAGCAGTCCATTTTGAAAAACCTAAGTCCATAATTTCTTGTACTGTCATAGTTAGTTTATCGTTCATAAGTCAATTTCTCCTTTACTAGTAAGTTCTAGGAATTCTCCTATTAATTGCTTTAGTTCATTATTTAATCGTTGGGTTTGTTCTTTAAGTGCATCTTGTAGCTCTAAAGAAAATGAGCTACTATCAAATGCTTTTAAATGTTTTCTAAGTCTAGTCTTTTTAACTCTTATAGTGTTAGGTTTCAGATAGGGGAATAATTCGGGTAAGAGTGCAGGTTCATGGAGAAAGATATAAGCAAATGCTTTGCTATCATCTGGAACACTTGAAAGACTAAAAAAGCTAAAATTCTCCAATCGTTTAGAAATCTCTGAAATGGTTTCTTCATTTATAGCCTTTGTCCGAAGTTGGAACTCTAATCGCCACCAAAAAGGCTTACTCTCTATATTTAATTTATCAGCTCTTTTATGACTTAATACCTCTATATTCTTATCATACAAACGTACTTGAACGTTGCTACCACTTGCACCCCAGTATTTACTTTCTATATTTCCCCCTCTACCGTAGAATATTTTATGACTAACCCCTCCTTTGATATGTTGTAAAAAAACTATTTCTGGCCTATTAAAGATATCAAAAGCAAGATCTAATCGTGACAGTCTAATTTCTAATCGATTTAATCGAGCATAATTCATAATCTGCCTCCACACTTGTAACCCCTCAAATTCTTTTAGTGAGTTTGGGTTGAAGTCTAGGCGTATGACTTGATAACCACCATAATCCGATAGTTGAAAGAAAACTAGATTTATACTATCTTCGTTTATCGTTTTATAAAGAGTAAAATAGTCTTCTTTTGGATTTTCTTGAATACTAAATTCTTGAATTATATTATCGAGTGATTTTCGTAATTCACGAAATATTCGTCTAAGTGATTGGTTCTCACTATCAAAGATTACTGTTAATCGGTCAATGCTGATATAAATAGATTTTTCTAGTTTTGATAAATCTACTTGACTTTGATATTCTCGTAGAGATTGAATGGTATTTTTCAACTGTAACGCCTCCTTTCTATGCTTAAAATATGCGTAATTCGTTGCTACTATTGATTTTTGCCAATGACTCGTTACTTAGGACGTTGTCTTAAGTGTATCGGTTTGCTGGCTGTTAGAAACGCCAGCTTTTAAATTGAAGGTTGAAAGTACTTCGTGCTTCGGGCGCTTTGCCTTCGGCTTGCGCCCTTGCACTTGCCTCCCAACCTTCAATTTAATTGGTTAAAAAATTAGCTAAAGTACTTGTCTAGAAAAGCCGAGAGCAGTTCAAGTACTCGAAGCTCAATTTCCTCATCTCTAATGTCATTAAATACCTCATCATTTACTAAAATAGACATTTCTAAACTAGGCGAATAGAAAGAATGAGTATTGCTAATGTTGTTGTCTTTTATTGTGTAGATGTCATAATATCCTCAATCCAACCATATTTAGCTTCTTATGGACTTTTTATTACCATTTTGGTATAATTGCGTTGGTTTTAAACGAAAGCCTCAGAACGCTTTGCAGAGCTTTCTGGGGTGTTTTTGCATACTCATAAAGCTAACTAGTATCACTTATTTTGGATGCTTTGTTTTATATAACCATTTTGGTTATATAAGCATAGTACAACCATTTTGGTTATAAGTCAATAGAAAAACGAAAGGGATTATAAATTGTTAAAAGACAATATAAAAAAAGCCCGACTAGAAGCAGGACTTACTCAATTAGAAGTTGCTAAAAAATTGGGTGTAGCTCAAGCACAATATGCTAGGTGGGAAAACGGAGGGAGAAATCCGAAAGATGAAACAGTAGAAAAATTAGCTGAAATCTTTGGTACGTCTTTTGAGATTTTAAAAGGACGCGATGACGGGCTAGAAGAAATTGTTAGTTTATTGAAAAAGTATGAACTAACTGAAGAAGACAAACAAGAAATTATTACTTTTTTAGAAAATTTTCTTGCTAACAAGAAAGATTAATATAGTGCGAGGAACTTACAGTAATTACAAGATTGTAATATGTTTCTGTTATAGCTTTATGTAGCATGGGTATATATGTTATAATAAATAAAATAGAATTTTATAGGGAAGCACCATTATGGCAATTGCTAATATAAAGGTTATCAATAGTATAATTTAAAGAGAAATAAGATTTAGGAGGAATAACATATGGTATTTAATAATGATTGGTTATTGAGTCAAATAAGAGGTACAGCTAATATGATTGGAAAGGTTTTTAAACTAGAGACCATTTTAATTGATTTAGGTGTTGTAGAGGATGAAGAGGGGCGAACAATAAATGGAAATGATTATCTCAACCAACTTATTATTGATGAAAAATTTGACCTAGCTACTGACTTTATCCATGGACAAATGAAAAGACTTAGTACATATGAATATAATCGTTTAGTTGATATTTATATTGCATATCTAAAATCATTAGATAGTGAAACACAAAAAAGAAATCAAATTAGCGATGATTCCATCCAAACAGTTCAAGATAATCTTAGAAATTTTAATTGGTAAAAGGTTATGCTTAAAGATATTTGAAAGGGGAGAGTGGCTTCTATAGTCGCTATAACGTTACTAATAGTTATAGAAGTTATTCTTTCAATGCCAATTCCTTATTTAATTTATCAGAAACTTGGTAATAAGATATATCACAATTAAACTTATTAAAACTAATTACAAATTTATTGGTAGCTTTTTGGTAGCTAAACAGACAAATTTTATAATGTTTATCAAAGTGAACATAAAAAGAATGTTGATTTGTCAGCATTCTTTTTTATTTCAAATGTATTCTCGGAATTAGAAACGGGGGGTTAAGTGCTGGCGTGGCTATTGCCACACCAGCCAGCAAGATCAGTCCACACCTGCGACTTCCGCTTCGCACGTCGCCTGCGTGGACTGTCTGCTGTTGGATAACTTTTTAATTTCCTCCAAGAAATCATATCCTTTTGGTACAAGGGGAGTATAAAACTCTGATATGACACTTGTTCCTACATCAACATAGCCACGACCTTTGATTCGCTTTAAGAAGAAATCCTTTTGTACGTCACTGCCAAACATCATGCCATAGCCCATTTCAGACATACGACCTAAAGCCACTCTGAAATTAAACTGATCACGGATTCCGTCGCCTAAATATTTTGCGTCTGGACGTTGACAAGCCAGTATTAGAAAGAAGCCAGCTTGACGACCTAACATGACAATCTGTTTCAGCTTATTCATAACTGCGGTGTTTTCTTTTGTTCCCAGCATTTCCATGAAAGCGACGTATTCATCAAAGATTAAGAAGTGTGCCGGGAGACCTAAGTAAGCATAATTTTTGCCAGTCTTATAGTTCTTCATCTGCTTCATTTCCTCACTACGTTTCATCATTTCTTCATAGAATGTTTCAATGCAAGAAAGCAAGTCTTCTTTTCTATAGTAGACATTTGCCATCACAGAACCTAAGTCCGCAAGATCAGCATTTTTCGGGTCAAGAATATACAGTTTTGAATCTGTATGAAGCAAGGCTTCAATCAGTGTCAGTATAAAGTAAGTTTTACCGCCACCTGTACCACCAGCAATCAACATATGAGGGAGCTTATCATATTCCCACCATACGTTTTTCATTAAGCGAAGTTTACCATCTTTAGCTTCTACTTCATCAATAGAAATACGACTGGCTATGGTGTCATAGAGCAAAGTATATTCCACATAGGAATCCTTTAACTCTTTATCCGTCAGCTCACAGTACAAGCCACTCTCTAATTTCTTTTCCAAGTGTAAGAGTTGGTCTTGATATTTTCCCAGCGTGATTTCCACCCGTATCTGTATCAAGCCATTTTTAAGTCGATAATACATTTTAGGGAAGTAGGTTATCTTTTCCTTTGTACGACCAGCACTATCTTTAAAGAAACCCTCTGTTTTGACCTGTTCAGATTCATACCACTTGTTTTCAAGTATCATCTTTGCCAGTTTTTGACGGTGGTAAAGTTGTTTAACCGTATCATAGCGAACCCGTTTGAATACAAACGCTACCAGCAAGCAGATAAGAATTGCGACACTGAAACTGATAATTAAATAGGGAATGTCAATCTTATCTGCTTGTGATAGGTTAAAATCCTGCCAGTTGATCTGCTGGATTGTCTTCACATGAAACAGTCCGACAACCAGCAGGAAAACAGGCAGGAGTGACGCTATCGTAAAATGAAAGACTAAATCTTTACCAGATGGGCGAATCCTTTTACCACGCTGTTTCATGCGAAAAAGTCTCCTTTCTACCTAGCGACTATTTGTCTTGTGTCGGTTCTTTCTTTGCTTGTGGTTGAGCTTTGAATGAACTAGAATCCTTTGTCAGCACAATATCGTCTGCCTTGATATACCAGTCAACATCTGCTCCTTGATAGGTGGCAGTAGCAACGGTGTCCGCAATGGGATTGATAAGTTCCACCCGTGCGTTATAATCAAACTCTTTCAAAGGCACGCTGGCAGGAATACTTACTTGAATCATGCGTCCTTGTCCTTTGGATTTTAAGTCATAGGTACGTTCCTTGATTTCATCTGAAACCGACCCGTCTTCATTTTGGATTCTCACTTCACGACGTAGAGCAGAGAATTTCAATTCTCCAAAAGTCGTGTCTTTATCTAATACAATGCCATTTGCTAATCTCATCATTTTTCCTCTCTTTCTTTATTCTTTTATCATGTCGTCAGCATGTAAAAGGTAATTTGTAAAACCACGAGTGCCGATTTTGTAGCCCTCTGCGGTAATACGTGGATTGACTAACTTCACACGTTCCTCAAAGCCGAAATGTTTTTCGCCAGCTTCAGCAGGAAGCACCACCACAATATCATCTGCTCTTTGAACATCAGAATAGAGATTATAGCTTCTTGATAAGACAGTTAGCCGTCCGTTGATTCTTCGCTGAACGACTTTATCCTCGCCAGCAAATTCTAAATTGCCGAATGTTTTTTCCATGTTGGGAATCACAAATTTAAGTTCCATATTTTTACCTATCCTTTCTTTTTTATTGGCTGAATGAATGTTTGATGGTCTTAAAGAGTGGGGAACGACCTTTTGATTCTTGATTTTTTGTTTTCATAAGTTCACTTCCTTTCAAAATCGGGTAAAAAAATAGACACCTCATTTTTTGAAGTGTCTACCTATTAAATATTCAAATTTTATTGGAAGTATCTTTATATCTTCACTTTTCAAGGATAAATCGTCGTATCAAAGCTCATTCATAAGTAGTAAATTAGTAGTAAATTGAGTGGTTTTGACCTTGATAAAGTGTGATAAGTCCAGTTTTTATGCGGATAACTAGATTTTTATGCTATTTTTTATTTAAAAATAAATTAAGATTGTTGGGGTGCAAGGAGTGCTTGGAGGGGCTATAACCTAATGATACCGTTAGTTACCAATTCCTCGTTTCGTCTACCATTCATTTGAGCCTGATTTCTTAGAAAACCAGGGGCTATACATTAAGCTGACATTATAGTTGTGTAATTGTATTCCCTTGTCAAATAGCTTATGATAGAAGTAATATAAGGGAAAAAGGTATATAATATGGAACAAAAAGTACGCTTTAAAATGCATAAAGTGAAGAAGAATTGGGTGACAATTGGGGTAACAGCACTTTCAATGGTTACTGTTGCTGGTGGAACCTTGTTGGCGGATCAACAGGTTCAGGCCGATGAGCAAAATCCTGCGAATCAGTCGGGTGATAGCAGTCAGGAACTACTTCAAGAAACGCCTGCCACAACTAATGATGCAGCAACTACGGTAGCACCAACTATCACAGCAGATGCTAATACTGCTAGCGTCAACATCCCTGTCGCAGATGCTACTAGCACGACAACAAGTGTGACAGATAGAGCAGCCACACCTACCACAAACGCAGCGACAGTTGATACCAACTCAGATCAAGCAGCACCAAGCACAAATGTGCAACCAGCTGCAGCTGATACGAGTGCTACAACTACAGATACAACCAACAATACTACAACAGCCACTACAGACCGTGCAGCAACAACGGATACGGCAAATACAGAAGCTCGTACACGTAGTCGTCGTGCCTTGGCAGAAACTCGTGAAGCCAACACCAACACAACGACTGGAATCCAATGGATCAACGGCAAACAATACTATGTCAATAGTGACGGTAGTGTGCGTAAAAACTTCGTTTTTGAGCAAGACGGTAAGTCTTATTACTTTGATGCTGAAACAGGGGCTCTTGCAACTAAGTCACAGGATGAATTTTCAACAGAACCTATCAAGGCAACTGTAGATTTTTCATCTGGAAACCAGCTCTACAAAAACGATGACAAGTCTTTGGACCAACTTGACACCTTCATCACAGCGGATGCTTGGTACCGTCCAAAGAGCATTCTCAAGGATGGTAAGACTTGGACGGCTTCAACCGAGGCTGACAAACGTCCACTCTTGATGGTTTGGTGGCCTGACAAGTCAACTCAGGTTAACTACCTTAACTACATGCAAAATCAAGGTCTTGGTGCAGGCTCATTTTCAACAAACTCTAGTCAGGAAAGTCTAGACCAAGCTGCCAAAATGGTTCAGACTAAGATTGAAGAACGTATCGCTCGTGAAGGCAACACAAACTGGTTGCGTACAAGTATCGACCAGTTCATCAAGACTCAGCCAGGTTGGAATAGTAGCACTGAAAATAGTTCATACGACCACTTGCAAGGTGGACAGTTGCTCTTTAACAACAGTAAGGGTGATACTGGCAACCGTACCAGTCACGCCAACTCTGACTATCGTTTGCTTAACCGCACACCGACTAACCAGACGGGTACACGTAAGTACTTCAAGGACAATTCTATCGGTGGTCTTGAGTTCTTGCTTGCCAACGATATTGATA
This sequence comes from Streptococcus sp. cx1, assembly GCF_052384325.1. Classification (NCBI taxonomy): domain Bacteria; kingdom Bacillati; phylum Bacillota; class Bacilli; order Lactobacillales; family Streptococcaceae; genus Streptococcus; species Streptococcus sp. cx1. The sequence goes on from NZ_JBQSUN010000002.1 coordinate 68,448, forward strand.
ACTCAAACCCAGCTGTTCAGGCAGAGCAACTTAACTGGCTCCACTTTATGATGAATATTGGAAGCATCATGGCCAATGATCCAACTGCCAACTTTGACGGTTTGCGTGTCGATGCCTTGGACAATGTGGACGCCGACCTGCTCCAAATCGCTTCAGATTACTTCAAAGCAGCCTATGGTGTTGACAAGTCTGAAGCCAATGCCATTAAGCACTTGTCATACTTGGAAGCTTGGTCTGCCAATGACCCATACTACAACAAAGACACTAAGGGAGCACAACTTCCGATTGATAATGCCCTTCGTAATGCCCTTACCAACCTCTTGATGCGTGATAAAAATACACGTATGCAACTTGGGGACATGACTGCTTTCATCAATAGTAGTTTGAATCCACGTGGTGCCAATGATAAAAACGGTGAGCGTATGGCTAACTATATTTTCACCCGTGCCCATGATACAGAAGCTCAAACCATTATTCAACGTATCATCCGTGATCGTATCAATCCAAATTTGTTTGGTTACAATTTCACCCGTGATGAAATCAAGAAAGCCTTCGAGATTTACAATGAGGATATTGATAAGGCTCACAAGACTTATGCATCATACAACTTGCCATCTGTCTATGCCCTCATGTTGACCAATAAGGACTCTGTAACACGTGTTTATTACGGAGACCTCTACCGTGAAGATGGTCACTACATGGCTAAAAAGACACCTTACTTTGATGCCATTGACACCCTCTTGCGTGCTCGTATCAAGTATGTAGCTGGTGGTCAAGATATGGAAGTGAAGAAAGTCGGAAATGATGGACTCTTGACATCTGTTCGTTATGGTAAAGGTGCCAATAACAGAACAGATTTGGGAACTTCAGAAACTCGTACGCAAGGTATGGGTGTCATTATGACCAACAACTATGATTTCCGCTTGGGTAGCAATGAAACTGTAACGATGAACATGGGTAGAGCACACCGTAATCAGCTTTATCGCCCATTGCTTTTGACGACTAAGGATGGTATAGCAACCTACCTCAACGATTCTGATGTGCCTAAACACCTTCTTAAACGTACTGACTGGAATGGGAACTTGACCTTCAATGCCAACGATGTTTTCGGTGTAGAAAATGTCCAAGTCTCAGGTTACCTCGGTGTCTGGGTACCATACGGAGCTAAGGCTAATCAAGATGCACGTACACAGCCAAGTAATCGTGCCAATAGCGACGGTCAAGTTTACAAGTCTTCAGCAGCCCTTGATTCGCAAGTCATGTATGAAGCCTTCTCAAACTTCCAAGCCTTTGCGGACGATCAACCTGAACTTTACATGAACCGTGTCTTGGCTAAGAACACTGACTTGCTCAAAGCTTGGGGGATCACGTCAGTCGGACTTCCACCACAGTACGTTTCAAGTAAGGATGGCACCTTCCTTGACTCAACAATTGATAATGGTTATGCCTTTGATGACCGTTACGATATGGCCTTGAGTCAAAATAATAAATACGGCTCACTTGAGGACCTTCTTAACGTCCTTCGTGCCCTCCATAAAGACGGTATTCAAGCCATTGCTGACTGGGTGCCAGACCAAATCTATAACCTCCCAGGAAAAGAAGTGGTAAATGCGACACGTGTTAATGGTTATGGTAACCACCAAGTAGGTTACCAAATCATTGACCAAGCCTATGTGGCTAATACTCGTACAGATGGTACAGACTATCAAGGTAAATACGGTGGTGCCTTCCTTGATGAGCTTAAAGCTAAGTACCCATCTATTTTCAACCGTGTGCAAATCTCAAATGGAAAACAGTTGCCTACGAATGAAAAGATTACTAAATGGTCTGCTAAGTACTTCAACGGAACTAATATCCTTGGACGAGGTATCAACTATGTCCTTCGTGATGACAAGACTAACCAGTACTTTAATACTTCAGCTAACAGCCAACTCTTGCCAACACCACTTCGCGATACAGGTGCCATCACAAGCACTCAAGTCTTCCAACGTCGTGGACAAGATGTTTACTTCCTTCGTGATAACCAAACCGTTAAGAATGAATTTGTTCAAGACGGAAACGGTAACTGGTATTACTTCGGTGGTGACGGTAAGATGACTAAGGGTGCCCAAAACATCAATAACAAGGATTACTATTTCTTTGACAATGGTATCCAATTGCGTAACGCCCTTCGTCGTGCTAGCAACGGCTATACCTACTATTATGGTCTAGACGGTGCCATGGTTAAGAATGCCTTCGTTGATTTTGATGACAAACATAAGCAGGTTCGTGCCTTTACGACTCAAGGAACAATGGTAGTAGGTAACCTTCATTGGAGTGGCCACCATTTCTACTTTGACCGTGAAACTGGTATCCAAGCTAAGGATCGCGTTGTTCGTACAGATGATGGCAAATTGCATTACTATGTTGCTGAAACGGGTGACATGGGACGTAACGTCTTTGCGACAGATAGCAGCACAGGTAAACGTTATTACTTTGACGCTGATGGTAACACTGTGACTGGCTCACGTGTCATTGACGGTAAGACTTATTACTTTAACCAAGATGGTAGTGTTGGTACGGCCTACAGCAATCGTGCAGATTCTATTATCTTTGAAAATGGTAAGGCTCGCTACATCACACCAGCAGGTGAAATCGGACGCAGCATCTTTGTCTACAACCCAGCAACTAAGGCATGGAACTACTTTGATAAAGAAGGTAACCGTGTCACAGGACGTCAATACATTGATGGTCACCTCTATTACTTCAAGGAAGATGGTAGCCAAGCTAAGGGTGAAATTATCGAGGAAAACGGCATTAAGTATTACTATGAGCCAGAATCAGGTATTCTTGCTAGCGGACGCTACCTCCAAGTTGGTGATGACCAGTGGATGTACTTCAAACAAGACGGTTCACTGGCTATCGGCCAAGTTCGTGCTGATCATGGATACCTTAAGTACTTTGATAAAAATGGTATCCAAGTTAAGGGGAAAACTGTTGTCGAAGATGGTAAGACTTATTACTATGATGCGCACAGTGGAGCTCTTGTCACAAGCAGCTTTGCTGAGATTGCACCAAACCAATGGTCTTACTTCAATACTGATGGCCAAGCCCTTAAAGGCAAGTGGACGATCAATGGCAAGGAATACTACTTTGACGAAAATGGTATCCAATACAAGGGCAAGGCCGTTAAGGTCGGCAGCCGTTACAAGTACTATGACGAAAACGACGGTCAACCTGTAACTAATCGCTTTGCCCAAATCGAGCCTAACGTCTGGGCTTACTTCGGAGCAGATGGTTATGCCGTAACAGGCGAACAAGTCATCAATGGCCAACACCTTTACTTTGACCAATCAGGTCGCCAAGTTAAAGGTGCCTACGTCACAGTCAACGGCCAACGCCGTTACTACGATGCTAACACTGGCGAATATGTCCCAGGAAGGTAAGCAGTAGTAGCTCATGTGACTGACCAGAGAATACACAGCCGAGAATGAGGGAAAATTCTCAAGAAGAAAGATCGTGAAAACGGTCTTTTTTTGTATCACTATTTCGATTTTTTTCGAAATAGCCTTGACAGTGCTTTCAGAAAAGCGTAGAATCTATTTCGAAAAGTATAGAAATAGGTGTTCTAACTCAAGTCGTATTGATGCTCCGTTTCAATGAAAGGATAAATCAAATGGAAACATTCCTTTTTATGGCAATTCTTACCATGTTGGTTATCGCCGTCATTAGTTTTATCGTTCTGAAGAAAAGATGGCAATTTTCAATCAAGCTCTTTTTAGTCGGTCTGATTGGTTTTGCTTTACCTGTCATGATGATTGAAGGACCTATCAATGCCCTAGTTCTTTCAAGCTTTGGTCACTCTTCTAAATGGTTCACCATTATTTATGGAGGGCTTATGGCTGGCCTTGTTGAAGAAACAACTCGCTATTTGGTTTTTAAGGTACTTGCAAAGAAAAGAAGTTTGATGACGTCTGATATTGTAGCCTACGGTTTTGGACATGGTCTTAGTGAATTTATTTTACTTGGGGTGATGGGCTTACTCACTAACATCATTGTTTTACAGGCCATCCATTCCGGTCAGGCCAGTGAGTTACCTTCAACTCTTGTGAGTCAGGTCAACCAATTAACGGGATTTACTGTGCTTATGTCTCTCTTTGAAAGACTAGTTGCCTTGGTGTTACAAGTCTTGCTTACAGCTTGGGATTTTCTAGCAGTCACTAAGCATAGACTTTCATTCTATTTCTGGGCAATTATACTCCATGCTGCCATTGATTTTTTGGCAGGTGCTTATCAACTAGGGCTAGTCAGCAATCTCTTACTAATCGAACTTATTTTAGCTATTTATGTGTTAGGTATGGGACTTCTGACACGTCGGATTTGGAGAAAGGAGGAAACTCATGGGCTTATCTGAAACCTTAAAAGCCATCTCTGCCCCTGTGAGGAGAGAAATTTTAGACTATCTAAAGTCTGGACCAAAGTCCGCTGGTGAAATCAGCCAGCAGTTTGACTTGGCTCCCGCAACAGTTTCCCATCATTTGTCTACCTTGAGAAAAGCGGGACTTATTGAAGAAGAAAAACAGAAGAATTTTATCTACTATAGTTTGAACTTGACCGTTTTTGAAGAAATTTTAACTTGGATTCAATCACTTAGAGGAAAAGAAGATGAAAAATAATATACAAAGAGTCATTGGTAATATAGTAATACTTACACCGGTTATCGTCGGACTAGTCTTTTACAAACAACTACCAAATCAGATTGCTATCCACTTTAATGTCGAAGAGCAAGCCAATGGCTTTATGAACCGCAATCTAGCAATTGTTGCCCTACCTTTTCTTGCGTTAATCATATATAATCTCTGTTTTTCATTCTTTAAACAAATAACGATCCCATTCTTAAAAGAGTTTATGCTATGGTTGCTCCCAATTTCTGCTGTGCTTATCCAAGGTCTTATATTGACTGTTGCCTTAGGAGGCCATGTTCAAGTTCGCTTGACTGTGATTTGGTTAGTGGCACTTATTTTTCTAGTGATTGGAAATTATCTTCCTAAAAGTATTGGCCTGGCTACAAAAAATCATAACCAGAGCAGTAAATCAGTAGTGAGAAAGTTGGGATACCTAATGATTGGAATAAGTCTTGCCTTGCTAATAAGTCTCTGCTTTAATCCCTATACTACAATTATGGTTTTGGGCATTTTTATAGTTCTTATCTTGAGTGTCATAATACCTATTTTTCGCTATTTAAGAAAATAAAGAGAAGTAATCATCTGATTACTTCAATCTGAGCTGAGAAATTCATCTCAGCTTTCTTTGTGATAGTCAAAGCGAATGACTTGCTCTGTTGCATCTACATACGCGTGAACTCCAAAGGGAACAATCGCTCTTGGTGTGGCATGTCCGACATTCAGATTATAGACAATCGGGATATTGCTATCAATGATGTCCATTAAAGCCTCCTTATAGTCGTCATAGAAGGTTTCATCCATAGGTTTCCCGACCAAGAGTCCACTGATGATCTCGAATATACCAGTTTCCTTTAAAGTCCACAACATCTTTTTGAAATCATCAGGTTCAGGCTTTTCTTCACTTGTTTCTAGCAATAGAATCTTTCCTTCCCAGTCGGATAAGTCAGGGAAAAGTTTGTATTTTTGGCAGTGGTCTGTGCTATCTGCGTGTAGAGAGTTGTCAAAAATATCATAGAGAGACTCAAGACAACCACCGAGGATTTCTCCCTCAAACTGAGCATTGCCTTGTAACAAGTCAAAACCTGTATTTGCATGGCTGACACGAGGTGTTCCCAAGGCTTTGGGACTAAAATCAGTCCGTTCCTCATACCAAACGTTACTAGGGCGAATTTCTGAGATTTTTCCAGTCTCAATCAATTCTTTAAAGTAGTAGCGGCTATATGGCAACATTTCTTTGTCTAACTCACAAATGTCTGCTAGAAATGATTGGCCGTAAAAAGTCTTGATTCCTAGTTTATGCAACATGAGATGGTTCATGGTTGAATCTGAGAAACCAAGAAAAATCTTTTGTTTGATAAACTTTTGTAGTTGGTCATTTTCAAAAAGATAAGGTAGCAAGCGATAGGTATCGTTTCCACCGATGGCGCATAGGATCATATCGATACTATCATCAGAAAATGACTGAATCAAATCCTCCGCACGAGCTTCGGGATGTTCTTTGATAAAGTCTAAGCCTTTTAGTGAATGAGGTAAAAAAATAGGATTGAGTCCCAGGTCTTTGAGTCGTTGGACCCCCAAGTCCACTTCGTGCTTGACAAAGTCCTCTCCGATAACCCCACTAGATAAACTTACAATACCAATAGTAGAAGCCATATATTATCCTCCTAGAAATAAATTGATGCTATTGTATCATAAAGAATGATAGAAAAATATAAGGAATAGCGTTAGACATACGATTTTGTGTCAATAAAGCAATAGAAAAATAACCGCTCGAAGTGCTTACTTCTTTTTATCTGTTTGTGCTAAATTTGGACCATTTGTGGCAGAAGGATATTATTATTCTTGAATTTGCTATGTTAGATGTGTATAATGATGTCACAGCGAACTATTGAAAGAGGTCGTTGCTCATGACAACACAAACAATTAACCAATTTAATTCACTTGCTCAACCTAATCTTGCTACAGGTTATAGGAGGTAATCTAGATGACAAAAAGCAATAACACGCAAATTACGGATATCTTAAACAATATCTATAATCTGATTGTAAATCCAGAAACAACTGAAAATGAGAGAGAGTTGCTCGTAACGTTTAAAAATGAAATCGAAGTTGGAAAGAAGGATAATGACGAACTTCTTGCAGAATTAAGGAGAGCTATTCAAGTTCTAGCAGTCAGCAATCTTTCTAAAGGGAAATCACTGAGTTCTGGAGTGAGTGACTTGAGTAAGATGCTCACAGAATTCCAAGAAAAATCAGAGCGTAACTTTAATCTAGCAAGAGGATTAACATCACTCGGTAGTTTCTTTTAGATGATTTATCTTGAGTGTCATGATACCTAATTTTCGCTATTTAAGAAAATAAAGAGAAGTAATCGTCTGATTACTTCTTTTTGTCTCCCAAAAACAGCTTGCTAAAACAAGTGTTCTAATGATATAATACAAGTATATTAATCTAATTTTCTAAGGAGTATCTATGAAAAAGCGTAAGAAAATTATTCTTGGTTCCATAACGGGAGCTTTGGCCTTGGCTCTTGCAGGAGGTGGTTTTTGGGCCTATAAAACCTTTGTCCCACAAGAGACACCGATTGACAAGAATGCTACGGTAGCCTCAAATTTTTACCAAGCTGTTAACAAGGACTGGCTCCTAAAAACTAAAATCCCTGCTGATTCTCCAAGTATTGATAATTTTTATACTTTAGATGAAGATATCAAAGGAAAGTTAAAGAAGGATATCAAAAATTTAGGGGAGGGCAAGGAAACGTCAGATATTACAGGGATGTCTGAGTTTATCACCTTCTACAAGGCTGCTAGTGATTACAAGCAACGTGAGAAAGATGGCCTTGAACCTCTCAAACCTTATCTAAAAGAGATTGAGGATATCAAGGATTTAAATGATTTGGCCAGTAAATCTGCTAATCTGACTGATAAGGGTATTCCTCTTCCATTTGGTTACAACGTTGGAACTAACGCAGAGAATACCAGTCAAAAACAAATCCAATTGAGTCCCCCAAGTATCTTATTGCCAGATGTGTCTATTTATAAAGACGAGGCCAGCAAGAAACAATATTTAACTCCAATTGAAACAGCTACGCAAAAAGCCTTGGAAATGCTTGGGTATAGCGAAAAAAATAGTAAACGCATTGTCAAAGAAGCACTGGAGTTCGACGAAATCATTGCTAAGTACAGTCTCAGTAACGAAGAGATGTCTGAAAGTAAGAATTTAGTTCACCCTAAAACAGCAGAAGAGATTAATGCCTACTCTGGTTCCTTCAAATTATATGATGTCATTAAAGGCATTATGGGACGTGATTTAGAAACCATCAACGTCCCTAATACCAAGTATTTTGAGAATTATAGTAAGATCGTCAATCAGGACAATTTTTCTAAAATCAAATCATGGATCTTGGTGCAAGAAGCTATGGCAGCCTCAAATTCTCTGACAGAAGATTACCGCTTGAATTTTCAATCGATTAGCATGGCTATTATGGGTACACAGAAGCCAGTTTCTAAGGAAGATACGGTTTACGAGATGAGTGTCCATCTGTTTAGTGATGTCATGAGTGTCTATTATGGACGTAAATACTTTGGTGAGGAAGCCAAGACTGATGTGACAGGCATGATTGATAAAATCAAAAATGTCTATCGTGGCCGTCTTCAACAGAATGATTGGTTAACGGAAGGCACACGCAACAAGGCCATCGAAAAGTTGGATAAAATGAAGGTTTTTGTAGGTTATCAGGAAGATGTGGATCCCGGTACTAAGGAACTACATCTTGATTCGAACAAGTCCTTCTTTGAACTGTCAGAAGATATTGCCCAGTTTGGAAAACGTTATACCATTGATCATTTTGATGATCCTATTGATAAGAATAAATGGTCTGGTTCTGCCTTTGATATCAATGCCTATTACAATCCAGAAAGTAACAGTATCAACTTCCCGGCTGGTATTTTGCAAGCTCCATTTTATGACAAGAACCAAAGTACTGAAAAGAACTATGGTGGTATCGGTGTCGTGATTGGACATGAAATTACCCATGCCTTTGACTCCAATGGTGCCGACTATGATGAGAATGGCGACATGCATAACTGGTGGACAAAAGCAGATACTAAAGCTTTTGACAAGAGAATCAAAGCTTTTGAAGACCAGTGGAATGGTTTGGAAATTTACGGGACTAAGGTAAATGGAAAACTCACAGTCACTGAGAATGTCGCAGATGCTGGCGGTCTTTCATCCACACTCCAAGTGCTCAAAACAGAAATGACAAAACCTAATCTCAAGGATTACTTTGAGAACTACGCAGATATCTGGAAACAAAAGGCCAGCCTACAGTACAATAAATATACCATGGTACAAGACGTCCACGCACCAAATGAGTTGCGTGTAAACCAACAACTTAAAAACCTTCCTGAGTTTTATGAGGCCTACCCTCAAATCAAAGAAGGAGACGCCATGTATTTAGCACCAAGCAAACGCATTAGTTTGTGGTAAGATGTGTTGCTATTTTGTAAATCGAGAAGAGAATTTGGAATGGAAACATCCCAGGTTCTCTTTTTATGTTGTCGTTTTGGGGAATCATTTTCTAGTGTTATAATGGTGCTATTAAGGAAAGGATTCAAGAATGAAGCATAAAAGGAATCTGATAGAAGATAATAAAAGGGGTGAGAATCAGAGCTTTCTCTACTTCCTACACGAGGAGAAAAAATTTGATGTAAAGGCACTTGATGATTTGTGTCACTACATCATAGAATTGGATACAATCAGTCTCGGGCAGTTGAGAGATATCCATTATATTGAAAATCAAATACTACGCCATCTCGTGTATCATTTTGATGATAATGATCTAAGTAAGATTTCCAATCTCCCTTTTGAGTATTGGGAGTATATAGAGCCCTTTGAACGCTTGGTGGCATGTTTGTATGAGGGTGAAAGTAAGGAAGGATAGTTGATGTTGTATTGGTTTCAACCTAGTAGACCATCAGTAAAGGAGTATAGATGAAACATCGTATTGCAATTTTGTCAGATATTCATGGGAATACAACAGCTCTTGAAGCAGTTATTAAGGATGCACAAGAGTTGGGTGCAACAGAATATTGGTTAATGGGGGATATTTTGTTACCTGGACCAGGTAGAAATGAACTCTTTAAACTCCTGTCTTCTATTCCGATAACAGCGACTGTTAGAGGAAATTGGGATGATTGCGTTTTGGAGGCTTTGGATGGGGAGTATGGTCTGGAGGACCCTCAAGAAATTCAGCTCTTGCGACTTACTCAGTACTTGATGGAAGAGATAGATTCTAAATATGTTGATTGGATACGTTCTCTTCCTCTGGTTGTGAAAAAGGAAATCAATGGGATTCGTTTTTCTTTGACGCATCACTTACCGGAGAAGAATTACGGAGGCGAGTTACGTCCAGCTAACGATACCAGTCATTTTGATCAGTTGTTAGATAATCAAACAGATATGGCAATTTACGGTCATGTGCATAAGCAATTGCTTCGCTATGGTAGTAAGGGGCAACAGATTCTTAATCCTGGTACGATTGGGATGCCCTATTTTGATTGGTCACCCCTGCAAAATCATAGGGCTCAGTATGCCATAGTCGATGTCGAAGAAGATGGTGTTACTAATCTCCAATTTCGAAAGATTGCCTATGATTATGAAGCAGAGTTGCAGTTAGCCAAAGACAAACAGTTGCCTTATATTGAGCTTTATCAAGAATTACGAAGAAATGACAATTATCCAGGGCATAACAAAGACTTAATCGAGCGTTTAAACCAGCAGTATGGCTATGCTAAAGATGTTAAGGAATATTTTGATTTGTAGTAGATTTTGCGAGGTAGCTTTTTAGGGCTACCTTTTTTGGTGTCAATTACTTAATCGAAATACTAAGAAAGCCACTGGCATACAAAACCACTGGCTTTTAATAATTTATTTCTTCTTCCCTAGTACAAAATAGCGGCTAGGGATTTGTTGTGTCAAACTGACGGCGATGGCGATGGTAAATGAGGCCAGAAAACAAGCCCGTAGGAAGCTGAGTCCTAGGTCTGAATTTCCAATCAAGAGGAAGTAGACCGCACGGTAGAAGCTCATCCCTGGGATGAGTGGGAACATGCTTGAGGCTAGGAAGACTGTAGCTGGACATCTACGGTAGTGGGCCAAGAAGCGTGAGGTGAATGTGACTAGAAGGGCTGGGAAGAGGATGGCAAGGACTTCGTGATGGGTATTGTTCCAAATCAAGAGGTAGAGGAGCCATGAGCCTGCACCTAGGGTTCCGAGGTCTAAGAAGTATTTCTTTGGTACTCGGTAAAGCACGGAGAAGGCTGCTGTCCCTAGGCCTGCCATGAAGGTCTGAATCAAGACCTCCTGCCATGAGGTAGATGGTGTTGAGAACATGCCTGATAATTGTTCCGCAAAGGGAAGAAGTGAAATCATGGCAAGAACACCGACAGAGATAGACAGACAAGTGGAGACCCCAGACAGCATCAGGGCCAGACCACTATAGTAGTTGTTCTGGGTGAATTCTCGTATGGCATTAACAAAGTAGGCCCCAGGAATCAAAATCATCAAGGTTCCCAGAATAATCACACTACGATGTTGGCCGATTCCTAGATAGTAGAGAACATTGGCTGATAAAGCAGCAATGGCACTAGAGAGGATAATCTGCAAGAAGCTGGTATGAATAAAACGAGAAAAGAGCTGCATACCAATCCCTACAAAAAGTCCCGATATAGCCGCAGCAGTTCCGTCAATCCAGCTACTTCCAAGGGCTAGCGAGAAGCTCCCAGCACCAATGACACAGGCTATAATATCCTCTAAAGGACGATAGAAAGTCTTCTGCTCAATAGTTTTCAGCTTTTGGAAAATACTAGAGACAGGTTGATTGGGCTGCTCTGCCAGTTCACGAGACAGGCGGTTCACTTCCTCGAGTTTGCCCAGATGGATAGAAGGAGCTGAGGTAGCTAGGACACGGGACTCCTTAAGACCTGAGCGGTTGAGTCCGGAGATCATAACCCCTCGATTGACCACGTAAGTGGAAAAGTCTCTGATGCCAAGAGACTTGGCCATATGACCCATGGTGTCTTCAATACGGTAAATCTCAGCACCGCTCTCCATAAGGACACGGCCAGCCTGAAGGACGGCATCCATTTCGTTTTTAGTTTCTGTTTCTGTCTCTCTTTGGAAATCGATGGTCATTTGAACCTCCTTATCGCTTAATTCGTCATTCCATTATAAGGTTTGAATGGTGGTTTTTCAATAGCTTTGGCGACTAAAATAGGACTTTCTATGAGATTTTTCTTCTACTTAATGATAGAAGTCAGGAAAATGGAGGTCTTGCCTTTTGCCTTGCTATTGATAGAGGCAAATGCTACAATTAAATTATAAAATGTATGCGTTTACATATTATTACGCTGTCTTTCTCAAAAAGCCTTGAAGTCCTTTATTTAAAGGGAATTAACAATCACAGAAGGAAGCCAATGTAAGTGCAAATAGTTGATACCTTTGAAAAGGAGGCAATCCCATGAAAAAAATTATCAATAAACCTGAAAATGTAGTGACAGAGATGCTAGATGGCTTGGCTTATGTTCACAGTGATTTGGTACATCGTGTTGAGGGGTTTGACATCATCGCAAGAAATGAGCAGGCTGCTGGTCAGGTTGGTCTCATTTCTGGTGGTGGAAGTGGTCACGAGCCAGCTCACGCAGGTTTTGTAGGTGATGGTATGCTTTCTGCAGCCATTGCAGGTGCTGTCTTCACGTCACCAACGCCAGATCAGATTTTGGAAGCTATCAAGGCAGCGGACCAAGGAGCTGGTGTCTTCATGGTTGTTAAAAATTATTCTGGCGACATCATGAATTTTGAGATGGCTCAAGAATTGGCTGAAATGGAAGGCATCGAGGTTGCTAGTGTTGTTGTAGACGATGATATTGCTGTGGAAAATAGCCTCTATACACAAGGTCGTCGTGGGGTTGCAGGTACTATTTTCGTTCACAAAATCCTAGGTCATGCGGCTCGTGAAGGTAAGTCTCTGGCTGAAATCAAGGACTTGGCTGATAAGATTGTTCCTAACATCCACACCATTGGTTTGGCCCTTAGTGGTGCGACCGTTCCTGAGGTTGGTAAGCCTGGTTTTGTCCTAGCTGAGGATGAAATTGAGTACGGTATTGGTATCCATGGTGAACCAGGTTATCGTAAGGAGTCTATGCAGCCATCTCGCCAGTTAGCTGAAGAATTGACAGGGAAACTCCTTGAAGCCTTTGAGGCTAAGGCAGGTGAACGCTATGCCCTTCTCATCAATGGTATGGGTGCGACACCTCTCATGGAGCAGTATGTCTTTGCTAACGATGTAGCAAGCATTCTTGGAGAAGTTGGACTAGAAGTGGCCTATAAAAAATTAGGTAACTACATGACATCGATTGATATGGCAGGTCTTTCATTGACGCTCATGAAGATTGAAAATGACGCTTGGCTTGAGGCTCTGGAGAGTCCTGTTAAGACCATCGCTTGGTAGTCTGACATGAAAACTAGAAATTAGGTATATTATGGATAAAACAGTTGCAGTAAAATGGATGCAATGCTTTGATCAAAGGGTTGAAGCAGAAAAAGACCACTTGTCTGAATTAGACGGTCCTATTGGAGATGGTGATCATGGTGCTAACTTGGCGCGTGGTATGGCAGCAGCCATTGAGGCTATTAACAGCACTGAACCACAAAGTGCAGCAGAAGTGTTCAAGGCGGTCTCTATGGCCTTGATTAGTAAGGTTGGTGGTGCCTCAGGTCCGCTTTATGGGTCTGCCTTTATGGGCATGATGAAGGCTGAACAAGCTGGTCAAGATTTGGCAGGAGTGCTTGAGGCAGGTCTCGAGATGATTAAAAAACGTGGTCATGCAGAGGCCGGTGAAAAGACCATGGTTGATGTTTGGCACCCAGTTGTTGAAGCTGTCAAACAAGGTCAATTAACCAATGACCTTATTGATCAAGCTGTTCTTTCAACCAAGGAAGTTGTGGCTACCAAGGGGCGTGCCTCTTATGTAGGTGAGCGTTCTATTGGTCACATTGATCCAGGCTCTTATTCGTCTGGTCTACTCTTCAAAGCCTTGCTAGAAGCGGAGGGCTAGGATATGCCAGAACTTGGAATTGTGATTGTGTCCCACTCTGCGGACATTGCTAAAGGTTTGGTGAGTCTGATTCGTGAGGTTGCCCCAGATATCCCTTTGACGGCTACAGGCGGTCTGGAAGATGGTGGCTTGGGATCTAGTTTTGACCATGTCCAAGTGGCTGTGGAAAGTCAGCCCGCCAACCGACTCTTGGCCTTTTACGACCTAGGCAGTTCCCGTATGAACTTGGAAATGCTTGAGGAATTTTCAGACAAGGAAATCCTTATTCAACAGGTACCTCTCATTGAGGGGGCCTATGCGGCTGCAGCCTTGCTTCAGGCAGGAGCGAGTGAGGTTGAAATCTTATCTCAGATTAATGAATTGACTATTCAAAAATAGAATAAAGGAAAACTATGACAAATCAAATTAAGTACAACTGGGCTAGTCTTGGAACTGGCGTTATTGCCAACGAATTGGCACAAGCCTTGGAAGCTCTTGGCGGGAAACTCTATTCCGTAGCCAATCGTACCTACGACAAGGGAGTAGCCTTCGCTGAAAAATATGGCATTGAAAAGGTTTATGAAGAGATTGACCAAGTCTTTGAAGACCCTGAAGTGGATATTATCTATATCTCAACGCCTCATAATACGCATATTAATTACCTTCGCAAGGCCCTCGCAGCTGGCAAGCACGTCCTCTGTGAAAAATCTATCACTCTAAACAGTGAGGAATTGACAGAAGCTATTCAACTCGCCGAAGAAAATCATGTCAAACTGGCAGAAGCCATGACCATTTTCCATATGCCTATTTATCGGAAACTTTCTGAAATCGTGGAAAGTGGTAAGTTGGGACCTCTTAAGGTTATCCAGATGAACTTTGGTTCTTATAAAGAATATGACATGACCAACCGCTTTTTCAATCGTAACTTGGCTGGTGGAGCTTTACTTGATATCGGTGTCTATGCCCTCTCCTTTGTACGTTGGTTCATGACATCGCAACCGACAGAGATGGTTTCACAGGTTAAATTAGCTCCAACTGGTGTTGATGAACAAGCGGGTATTCTCCTTACCAATGTAGAAGGGGAAATGGCCACTGTAACGCTTAGTCTTCATGCTAAACAACCAAAACGTGGCACCATCGCTTATGACAAGGGCTATATCGAACTTTATGAATACCCACGTGGGCAAAAGGCGGTCATCACCTATACGGAAGATGGCTCACAAGAAGTCATCGAAGCAGGAGAAACCGCTAAAGCCCTCCAGTATGAGGTCCTCGATATGGAAGCAGCTGTTGCAGGCGAGGATGATTATACCTACCTCAATTACAGCCGAGATGTCATGGAACTCATGACACAACTCCGTAAAGACTGGGGTTTGACCTACCCAGAAGAAGAGTAGGAGTTTTGAAAACAGAGTAAAAAATTAGACTTATGTACTGACTCCAAATAGATATGCTGTCAATTAAAGTGAGTTTTTAGCTCTATATTCCATAGAACTAAGGTCGTTTAATTGATTCTATATAAATACATTTATGTCAAAGGAGAAAGACTATGAGAAATTTTGCAAGTCCGTCGCGTTACATTCAAGGTGAAAACGCCTTATTTGAAAATGCAAAAACCATTTTGGAACTAGGAAGTCATCCTGTACTATTGTGTGATTCAGTAGTTTATGACATTGTGGGTAAACGTTTCGAAGAATACCTCGTTCAAAATGGACTTACAGTTGTTCCAGTCTTCTTTAATGGTGAAGCTTCGGATAATGAAATTAATCGTGTGGTAAGTTTGGCCAAAGAAAAGGGCTGTAATTTAGTCGTTGGATTAGGTGGCGGTAAGACTATTGATAGTGCTAAAGCCATCGCAGATCTTCTAAAATCTCCAGTAGTGATTGCTCCTACCATTGCCTCTACAGATGCTCCAGTTTCAGCCTTGTCTGTTATCTATACGGACGAGGGTGCCTTTGAACGCTACATCTTCTATTCTAAGAACCCAGAATTGGTTTTGGTTGATAGTAAGGTTATCTCTCAAGCGCCAAAACGCTTGCTCGCTTCTGGTATTGCAGATGGCTTAGCAACTTGGGTAGAAGCTCGAGCAGTTATGCAAGCAAATGGTAAAACCATGCTAGGCAAACACCAAACACTTGCTGGTGTTGCCATTGCTGAACGCTGTGAAGAAATTCTATTTGCGGATGGTTTACAAGCCATGGCTGCCTGTGAAGCAAAAGTGGTAACGCCTGCCCTTGAAAACATTATTGAAGCCAATACCCTTCTCAGTGGTATCGGATTTGAAAGTGGTGGCTTGGCTGCGGCTCACGCCATCCATAATGGTTTCACAGCCCTCACTGGCGATATTCACCATTTGACTCATGGTGAAAAAGTAGCTTACGGAACTCTTGTACAATTGTTCCTAGAAAATCGTCCAAAAGAAGTTTTGGATAAATACATTCGTTTCTATCAACAAATTGGCATGCCAACCACTCTTAAAGAAATGCATCTTGAAAATGCAAGTTACGAAGATCTTCTCAAGGTTGGTCAACAAGCAACAATCGAAGGAGAAACTATTCATCAAATGCCATTTGAGGTGAAAGCTTCTGATATTGCGCAAGCCATCGTTGCTGTAGATGCTTATGTTCATGGATTAGCCTAAGTAAATTTGGTCTTTTGTAGGGAAAGTGCCACCATTCCCGTATAGGAATATTATCCCCCTCAGGCACTTATCCCAACAGGATAGACAAATTCTTATAGGAAAGGGTTCAGTTCTGTATTAGATAGGACTGAGCCCTTTTTACTATTTAAAAACCAATATTTCCAAAGTCCCTCAAAGCGGTTTAAGAACTTTTGAAAACATAAAACATTTTCAAGAAATCTTGATTTAACAGTCATTTCCCTTGTGTAAGCGTTTCAAAAAGTGTATACTATAAGTAGAAAGATAGGAAAAGGAGATGGCTAGTGGCTAGTATAACAATTGAAGCGAGCAAGGTAGCTAGAAAGAGTCCTATTCGCGTAGACACTAGTCTTGTGGGGACCGTTTCTGGAGTGGAAGACGTGAGCGTTTCCCTACCATCGTCAAAAGCTCGTTTGAGTGTCGGAAAATTGGGTTACAAGTCTAACACCATTACTGTCGAGGACGGACAAACCGTTCGTGTTACTAGCAATTTTCTAAATCGTTTCATAGCGATAGCGCCATTGTTACTCTATCTTGTTGGAGGTCGTTACCTCCCACTTGTGGCAGTCCTATCTACTATAATTTTGCTTTTTAGCTTACCTTTTCTCAAGTTAGAAATCGTAGGCTGATTAGAATCGGGAGTGGCTTAGCCCTCTGTTTGATACCTTTAACTCACTTTTTCATAATAATGCTAGGCCACTCCCTTTTCATTGGGAACGGGTCGAGACGAAAGAGTGGGTTATCAAAAAGGGAACTCGATAGAGTTTCCCTTTTTTCTTTCTCCAACTAAATGCAATTCTAAAAGACCTCAGTTTTAGCAACTGAGGTCTTTGTTGTTTATAGTCATGCATTATTTACGATACAATTTGTCGTATTGATAGTAAGGGTCGAAGGTTACATTGATACCAAGCTTACGGAGAACATTTTTATCTTCATCAGTAAGGATGATAGTTGAGTGGGCTTCAGAACCCTTGAGGTTACCAAGTTCCTCCATGGCACGCGCTGCATCCGCATTGTTAGCAGCTGTGATGGCCAAGGCAATGAGGATTTCGTTTGAGTGGAGGCGAGGGTTACGGCTACCTAAATGGTCAATTTTCAGACCTTGGATAGGTTTAACCACTTCAGGCTCGATAAGTTTAGTTTCCTTATCAATACCTGCAGAAGTCTTGATAGCGTTGATCAAAGCAGCCGCAGTTGGACCAAAGAGTTCTGAATTTTTACCAGTGACAATTTGGCCATTTGGCAATTCAAGCGCAAGGGCAGAACCACCTGTTTCTTCAGCCTTAGCGCGTGCTGCAACGACCACTTGGCGATCTTCAGGAGTAATGCCAAGATCGTTCATGAGCAACTCAATCTTCTTGACAGCGGTCTCAGGAACACGTTCATTTTTGAAATCAAGTACAGTTTGATAGTAGCGACGGATGATTTCTTGTTTAGAAGCTTCTTTGGCGGCCTCATCATCCGTAATGGCAAAACCAACCATGTTAACACCCATATCCGTAGGTGAAGCGTAAGGAGACTCACCAAGGATACGCTCAAGCATACGTTTGAGGACTGGGAAAATCTCGATGTCACGGTTGTAGTTTACTGTAGTCTTGCCGTAAGTTTCCAAGTGGAATGGGTCAATCATATTGACATCATCAAGGTCTGCAGTGGCAGCTTCATAGGCCAAGTTAACTGGGTGATGAAGCGGCAAATTCCAAACTGGGAAGGTTTCAAATTTAGCATAACCTGACTTGATACCATTGATTTGGTCGTGGTACATGTTAGACATACATGTCGCCAATTTACCAGAACCAGGACCAGGAGCAGTAACGACGATAAGGTTACGGCTAGTCTTGATATAATCGTTTTTCCCCATACCCTCAGGAGAAATGATATGGTTCATATCCGTTGGATAGCCCTTGATAGGGTAGTGGATGTAAGACGTGATGCCATTTTTTTCCAATTGGTTACGGAAAGCATCGGCCGCAGGTTGACCTGAATACTGAGTGATGACAACAGAACCCACATAGATATTGAGTTCGTTAAATTTATCAATCAGACGAAGAACCTCTTGGTCGTAGGAAATGCCAAGGTCACCACGAGCCTTAGAGTGCTCGATATTGCTGGCATTAATAGCAATAACCACTTCGACCTGATCTTTGAGCTCTTGAAGGAGTTTGATTTTATTGTCAGGTTCATAACCAGGAAGGACGCGGGCAGCGTGGAAATCTTCCAACATCTTACCACCAAACTCCAAGTAGAGCTTGCCGTCAAACTGGTTAATGCGCTCCAAAATATGGTCGCGTTGCAGATTCAAATACTGTTCAGAACTAAAAGCTTGTTTCTTCATAAATAAAAATACCTCTGAGAAAAATTATATCAAATGCCGAGGGTAAATGCTATTGGCGAGAGACGATTTATGGGAGAAAAAGAGGTGAAGTCAATCATGAAACGAATTTTTTATGATAGTCCTTTAGAGTTATTATTTAATTGGAGTTCTCATCTCAGCAGTTAGATTTTTAGATAACAATCACTTTAGAATA
Source organism: Streptococcus sp. cx1 (assembly GCF_052384325.1). Classification (NCBI taxonomy): domain Bacteria; kingdom Bacillati; phylum Bacillota; class Bacilli; order Lactobacillales; family Streptococcaceae; genus Streptococcus; species Streptococcus sp. cx1. Next base: position 87,393 of record NZ_JBQSUN010000002.1, read on the forward strand.
TTGAATTTCATAAAGGTTTCACATTTGTCGTCTATAATTAGGATAAGAAAAATGAAGAGTCCTCATTTATCTTTGGTGTAGCTGAGGGCCAATGTCTTAAATGGAGGTGGAAGATGGTTCTCTTACAACAGGCAGTTGCTTATATTTTCCGCAAAAAAACGCGGAATTTTATCCTTTTTCTTATTTTATTTTTGATATTATCTTGCTTGTATTTTTGTTTTTCTCTTATGCAAGTTGGTGGAGGAATGGAGGCACAAATCAGGAAGTCAAGTGGGGCAAGTTTTGATCTGGTAAGTAAAGAAAGAGGGAGTGCCTTTTCCTGGAAAGAGGGGGCAAAGATTAGTCATCTATCTGATGTGATTTCAACGATACCCCAATATGTAAGTCCGGTGCGACTTATCGATAAGAAGGTAGTTACAGGAAAACAAACGGTGGAACGTGATGATCTTGATAATGAGGCTAATCAAGCCTTGGGAGCCACTTTTACTAAGGAAACAGGCCAAAGTGTTGATTTTAGGAGTGGTGCTTTTCAACTCCGTAAGGGGAAGCACTTATCTGCTAAAAGGCAAATTATGATTCATGAATCGCTTGCTAGGAAAAATAAGCTAAGCGTCGGAGATAAGCTGACCTTGTCCAATTTCCAGATGACTGAAAGTGGAGCTAGGGAAATGACCTTTGATATCGTTGGTATTTTTTCTGGCAAGAAGGAGGAGACATTTACTGGAATGTCCTCAGATTTAAGTGAAAATCAAGTATTCCTCCATTATGAGGACGCTAGCCAACTGCTTAATTTGACTGATAAGTTAGTGACAAAATTATCCTTTGGTATTAAGAATCCAGATAGAATCGACCAAGTCATTAAACAAGTGGAACAATTGGATATCGATTGGTATCGTCTACGTTTGGACGAGGACCGTAAGGCTTTTGACTCCTTGAAGGAATCGTCTCAAGCGCTACAAGGAATCGTCAGAACGATGATGATTAGTTTAATTGTTACAGGAGCAGGGATCCTCTCATTTTTAATGGCACTATGGACGCGTGAGCGAAACCATGAGATAGGTATTCTTTTAGCAATTGGGAAGAGTAAGGGACGCATTTTTGCTCAATTTCTTATGGAGATATTATTGGTGTCCCTTATGTCTTTGCTACCTGCCCTTGCTATTGGACGGCTACTAAGTCGACTGTTTTTGCAAGAATTTATAGGACAGCAAGGACAGCAGCAGGCTCTTCAGTTATTAGATCAAATTCCTCAGGGACTACCTTTAGGCCAATCTTATCTAAGTCTTCTAGTCTTGGTAATATTATCGCTCGGTGTGACAACAGGTCTCATTTGGCGCAAAACTCCAAAAGAAATCTTATCTAATATGAGTTAAGGAGAAAGGAACACTATGTTAGAACTCAAAGATGTTACGTATAGTTATCAAAATAAAAGTGAAGCTATCCTCTCGAAGGTGAATTATCGTTTCGAGAAAGGTAAATTTTATAGTATTATTGGGCAATCTGGAGCGGGAAAATCGACCTTACTTTCCCTTTTGGCAGGTCTTGATTATCCCAAGAAGGGGCAGGTCTTGTTTAATGGAGAAAATATCAAGAAAAAAGGCTCTAGTTATCATCGTAGACACCATGTTGCGCTTGTTTTTCAAAATTACAATCTCATTGATTATCTTACACCTTTAGAAAATCTACGACTTGTTAATAAAAATGCCGATAGGAAGATACTTTCTGAATTGGGATTAGATGAAAAACAAATTAATCGAAATGTCCTGCAACTTTCAGGTGGGCAACAACAACGTGTAGCTATTGCGCGGGCTTTGGTTTCAGAGGCTCCAATTATCTTAGCAGATGAACCGACAGGAAATCTAGACGAGGAAACTGCGAAGGATATTATTGCTATCCTTAAAAGAATGGCCTTAGATCGCCAAAAATGTGTCATAGTTGTTACGCACAGTAAGGAAGTTGCTCAGGCATCTGATGTGGTTTTAGAGTTGAAGAAGAAACAACTCATAGAAAAGAAAAAATAAAGAAAGGACTCTTATGTTTCGAAACGCTTTTGCATATATTACACGAAAATGGTCAAAGTCACTATTACTGTTAATTATTATTCTTTTGATGAGTACTCTTAGTTTGTTAGGACTTGCTATGCGAAGTGCAACCCAAGAAGCTGCATCCAAGAGTCTAGGGTCAATTACCAATAGTTTTTCAATGCAGATTAATCGTAACACGAATCCTGGAACTCCTCGAGGGGCTGGAAATCTTAAGGGAGAAGATATTAAAAAGATTAGTGAGACTAAAGGGATTGTTTCGACTATAAAACGAATAAATGGTATTGGTGATTTACTAGATTATGAGATTATCGAAACAGAGCAAACGCTACAAAATCAGTCGCCAGAACGTGCTAAAAATTTTAAGTCTACCTTGATGTTGACAGGAGTCAATGACTCATCAAAAGAAGACAAATTTGTTTCAGGTGCTTATAAACTAGTTGAAGGAGAACATCTAACCGATAAGGATCATAATCAAATCTTGATGCACGAAGATTTAGCTAAAAAGAATGGTCTTAATGTAGGAGATAAAGTAAAGCTTAAATCTAATCTCTATGACGCTGATAACGAAAAAAGGGCTGATGAAACAGTAGAAGTGACTATCAAAGGTTTATTTTCTGGTCAAAATAAAGCAGCCGTTACCTATGCTCAGGAGTTATATGAAAACTCCCTCATCACTGATCTAGATACAGTAGCAAAACTCTATGGTAATACTGTAGAAACTGCCACTTATGAGGATGCCACTTTCTTTGCTAAAGGCGATCAAAATCTTGATTCCTTGATAGCAAAGATTCAAAAGTTGGACATTAACTGGACCCTCTACGATCTTGTTAAGAGCTCATCAAACTACCCTGCATTACAGGAATCTATTCTTGGGATGTATCGTGTGGCAAATCGTATGTTTATTGGAAGTCTCATTTTTACAAGTTTATTGCTAACCCTTCTGTTGATTTTATGGTTAAATGCTCGTCGTAGAGAAGTTGGTATTTTTTTGGCCTTGGGACTTAAAAAGACACAGGTTGCGGGTCAATTTTTAGTGGAATTGCTGATGATTGCCTTACCAGCCTTTCTTTTATCATATGGTTTAGCGAGTTTCTTTGCCGAAAAAGTTGGTAAAACAGTCCTTTCCAATGTTACGGAAGGTATCAATAAGCAAATGACAAAAGAATCTCTAGCTGCAAATCTCGGTGGAGGGGCTGAGGCAGAGAGCTTCAGTAAGACTCTGACTCAGATTCATATGACAGTCCAACCTAAGCAACTTTTGGTAGTCATTCTAGTCGGTGGCTTTATCTTAAGCTTAGTATCCTTGATTTCTTCTCGCTGGCTTCTTCACAAGAAACCTAAAGACCTCTTAGTTGATGTTGAATGATAAGTTTGCTGCACCTATAAAAAACGGTATAATGAAAGAAAGCGACTATATATAGATGAAAAGGATAATGTATGAAGATACTAATCGTAGAAGATGAAGTCCTGATTCGAGAAGGGATGAGCGACTATCTCATGGAATGTGGCTATGAGGTCTTTGAAGCAGGCGATGGGCAGGAGGCCCTGGATCTCTTTCACAGAGAAGCTCCGGATCTAGTCTTGCTGGATATCCAGCTTCCTATCCTCAATGGCTTGGAAGTACTGAAGGAAATCCGTAAGACCAGCTCAGTCCCAGTCCTCATGCTGACGGCCTTCCATGACGAAGAGTATAAGTTGACAGCTTTTGGAGAGTTAGCAGATGGCTATCTGGAAAAACCTTTCTCCTTGTCCCTCTTGAAAGTCCGCATCGAAGCTATTTTTAAAAAGCTTCAACCTTCACGGGTCTTCACCTATGGAGAGGCACGGGTGGATTTTGAGAGTTATACAGCCAGCCTCGCTGGGCAAGCCATTTCCATGAATGCTAAGGAGTTGGAAATCTTGGAATACTTGCTCCAGCATGAAGGCAAGGCTCGGACCCGCTCTCAGATCCTCGATGCCGTCTGGAAGGAAACCGAGGAGATTCCTTTTGACCGAGTAATTGACGTCTATATCAAGGAACTACGAAAAAAACTAGAACTGGACTGTATCGTAACGGTACGCAATGTCGGCTATAAATTGGAGAGACCATGACCAAACGGAGTATCTTTGTAAAGCTCTTTCTGATAACTTTCGCCCTCTTTAGTGGCTTAGTTATCCTGTTACACGCATCCGTCTACTTTATTTTTCCATCGACTTATATTGAGTCGCAACGTCAGACGATTTTGAAGAAATCGCAAGTCTTGGCTGAAAGTTTTCAAGGTCAAGAAGTGGGCACCATTGAGACGGTTATTGCCCTCTATTCTAAGACTAATGATATCAAGGTCTCTATCAAGGGCAAGGAAAAACAAAATGCCCTAGAGGTCAAGGATGACCTGCTTCTGAACCCTGACAGCCAGAATAATTCCCTGGTGATTGAAGAGCGAAAGATTCAGACCAAGGAAGGGAAAGACTTAACCTTGCAATTCTTAGCGACCGTCGATTCGCAAAAGGAAGCGCGGGACATCAGTCTGGGCTTTCTTCCCTATAGTCTCCTTGCTTCCTTTGTTCTGTCGCTAATTGCCTCCTATCTCTATGCCCGCATGATTTCTGCTCCGATCCTTGAGATCAAGCAGATGACCAAGCGGATGAAGCGGCTGGATCGGACAGCCAGTCTTCCTATTCACTCGCAGGATGAAATCGGTGTCCTTAAGCAACAGATCAACGACCTCTATCATCATCTTTTAGAGGTGATCGACAATCTAGAGCAGCAGAAACAGGAAAATCTGAAGTTGGAGCAGATGAAGGTGGAATTCCTACGGGGGGCTTCGCATGAGCTCAAAACGCCTCTGGCCAGCTTGAAGATTATCCTAGAAAATATGCGAGATAAAATTGGTCGCTACAAGGATCGGGACCGCTATCTGGCGGTCTCCCTCGATATCGTCGATGAGATGAACCAGATTGTCCTAGAGATCCTGTCTTTATCTTCTGTTCAAGAATTAGGTGGTGATAAGGAGTGGATTCAGTTAGATGATGTGGTAAATCGCATACTTACTCAAAATCAAGTGTTGGTTGAGAATCGCTCCCTATTAATTGACAATTATCTTCCGGCAACTAGTATTTTCATGAATTTACCTATTTTGAAATTGGTTCTCTCAAATATCATCAGTAATGCAGTCAAGCATTCTGATAAGGGTGGAGTGATTCGAATAGATTTAGAAAATGAAGGAACTGATTTTGTCATTGAAAATACGAGTGTATCTAAAGAAAATATTTCAACTAAAGCTCAGTCTAAGAAAGAAGGAGGATTAGGCCTTTTTGTGGTCAAATACCTTTTAGAGCATGAGGAACTTAGCTATAGATTTGAAGAAAGTTCTACGGGGAGGCGCTTTGTTATGGTCTTGCCCAAAAAGTAAAAAGCGACGGTTAAGGTATTAACTGTCATTTTTTGTATTGTTAAAATAAGCAAAGGCTAACCTTACATTTCAACTCTATTATTTTTCAATATTACCAAAAGTTTATGGAGTCCGGAGTATAGGTCATTGAAATGTTTTAAACAACAAAAGAAAACGCTTGCATAACTTCTAGAAAAACGTAAAATAGAACTATCAGACTCACGATAATAATAACTACGAGGAGTAGAATCATGCAAAAATACTGGTGGCACAAGGCTACAATTTATCAAATTTACCCCAAGTCGTTCATGGATTCCAACGGTGATGGCATCGGTGACCTCAAGGGGATTACAAGTAAACTAGATTATCTTCAAAAACTCGGAATTACAGCTCTTTGGCTTTCTCCTGTTTATGATAGCCCAATGGACGACAATGGTTATGATATTGCTAACTATGAGGCTATTGCGGATATTTTTGGGGATATGAGTGACATGGATGAGCTTTTGGCGGAAGCCAAGAAGCGTGATATTCAAATTGTTATGGACTTGGTGGTTAACCATACGTCTGATGAGCATGCATGGTTCATCGAAGCGCGTGAAAATCCAGAAAGTCTTGAACGAGATTTCTACATCTGGCGAGACAAACCTAATGAGTTAGTATCTATCTTTAGTGGCTCTGCTTGGGAATATGATGAGACCTCAGGTCAATATTATCTGCATTTCTTTAGTAAGAAACAGCCAGACCTCAATTGGGAAAATCCACAGTTGCGCCAGAAAGTTTATGACATGATGAATTTCTGGATTGATAAGGGAATCGGTGGTTTCCGCATGGATGTGATTGATATGATTGGTAAGATCCCAGATCAACTGATTGATACAAACGGTCCAAAACTTCACGATTATATCAAGGAGATGAGCCAGGCAAGCTTTGGAAAGCACGACCTTCTAACCGTTGGTGAAACCTGGGGAGCAACACCTGAAATTGCTAAACAGTATTCAAATCCTGATAATCAAGAACTTTCTATGGTTTTCCAGTTTGAACATATTGGACTTCAGCATAAGCCAGATAGTCCTAAATGGGAGTATGAGAAGGAGTTGGATGTTTCAGCACTTAAGACTATTTTTAATAAATGGCAAACCGAGTTAGAGTTGGGACAAGGGTGGAACTCACTTTTTTGGAATAATCATGATCTGCCTCGTATTCTCTCAATGTGGGGAGATACTGGTGTCTATCGTGAGAAGTCAGCTAAGGCCTTGGCTATCCTCCTTCATCTGATGAGAGGAACACCTTACATTTATCAAGGTGAAGAAATCGGCATGACCAATTATCCTTTTAGAACTTTGGAAGAATTGAATGACATTGAATCTCTCAACTATGCCAAAGAAGCTCTCGAAAAAGGGGCATCGATAGAAGTTATCATGGACCAAATCCGTCAGGTGGGTCGTGACAATGCTCGAACACCAATGCAATGGGATACGTCTAAAAATGCTGGCTTTAGCTCAGCAGAACAAACATGGCTAGCTGTTAATCCTAACTATAAAGATATCAATGTTGCCTCAGCCCTTGCTAATCCAGATTCGATTTTCTATACCTATCAGAAACTGGTTGAGCTTCGCAAAACACAGGATTGGTTGATTGATGCTGACTTTGAACTCTTGGAAACTGCCGATAAGGTCTTTGCCTATATCCGTAAGACTCAGGATAGCAGCTATCTAATTGCAGTTAATCTATCAGACCAAGAACAAGACTTTGATTATGATTTTGAAGTCGCAGAAGTCGTCATCGCAAATACCGAATTAGAGCCAATTACAGACCAAGGCAAACTCCAAGCCTGGGATGCTATTTGTGTGAAAGTGAAATAAAAAGAAAAGTGGTTGTCAACTAACTGTTGGCGACCACATTTTTCTATTAAATAGTTGTTATTTCGTACTTTCTCTCAGAGTCAGTTTAGTGCCTAACATAGTAAGTGTCGGGATTTCTCTTGGAGCCAAGACTTGTTTATTAAGGACATCCATGGCCGTTCGTCCCATTTCTTCGGTATAAACAGTAACACTAGAAAGTGGCGGATAAACTTGTTTGGCTAGACTGGTGTCATTAAAGGAGATAATCTGGATATCTTCTGGGACATTAATGCCATTTTCCTGAAGGGCTCTAAGAGCACCGATAGCCAGACTGTCACTAGCTGCAAAGTAGGCATCTGGTAGGGGTGTACCACTTGCTATTTTAGAGGCTAAAAGGTCATAGCCAGATCGAACTGTAAAATTACCTGAAAGAATCAAAAGAGGGTCATAGATGCTCTTTTCAATACAGTAGTTACGATAAGAACGTAAACGAGGCTCCGGAACGATTTCAGTTGAATCCGTTGTTTTTTCTTGCCCTGTTAAAAGACCGATGCTCTTACACCCTTGCTCAGTGAGATAACTTAGTGCCGTTTGAACAGCATTTTCAAAGTCAGTTGTCACACAAGGATGTCCCTGAAGTAGGGTATCACTATCTACAAAGACCAGTGATCTACCCAATGATTCCAATTCAGTAATCTGTTCACGACTAAACTTTCCGATACAAAGTATACCTATGACTTCTTCAGCGAGACTAAAAGGAATGTCATTGAAATAACGAAGCATCTCGTAGTCTAGCTCATGGGCTCTTGTTTCAATTCCAAGCCGAATGTTGTAGTAGTAGAGATCGTCTAACTCATCTTCCTCACTTACCCATTGGATAATTGCCACTTGATGTTTTTCTTTTTTCAAGGTTCCGATTTTCTTATGTTTGGTATATCCGATTTCATCTGCCGCAGTTAAAATACGGTGCCTGGTTTCTTCAGTAACGGAGAGGTTTTCATCTTGGTTGAGAACACGTGAAACAGTTGCGATTGATACATCAGCCAATTTTGCGATATCTTTTAATGTAGCCATATTGTTCTCCTTTCATCCAAAGTATATCATAAATTCTAAAATTTTACCTATTTTTTACTAAAAAAACAGTAAAAATATTGATTTTCCTTGTGAAAGGGGTTACACTGTTAGTGTAAAAAAGAATAAGCGAGGTACATCCTATGAAGACATCACAGTTAAGAGAAAAGTTTAAAGAAGTTTTTGGTGTAGAAGCAGAACATACTTTCTTTTCTCCAGGTCGTATTAATTTGATTGGTGAGCATACGGACTACAACGGTGGTCATGTATTTCCAGCAGCCATTACCCTAGGTACTTACGGAGCGGCCCGCAAACGTGATGACAAAGTTTTGCGTTTCTTCTCAGGTAACTTTGAGGATAAAGGCATCATCGAAGTACCACTTGAAAATCTTCGTTTTGAAAAAGAACACAACTGGACAAACTATCCAAAAGGTGTTCTTCATTTCTTGCAAGAGGCTGGTCATACGATTGATTCAGGTATGGATATTTACATCTATGGTAACATTCCAAATGGATCAGGCTTGTCATCATCATCATCTTTGGAATTGTTGATTGGTGTTATTGCTGAAAAACTTTATGACCTTAAATTGGAACGCCTTGACTTGGTTAAAATCGGTAAGCAAACTGAAAATGACTTTATCGGCGTTAACTCTGGTATCATGGACCAATTCGCTATTGGTATGGGAGCTGATCAACGTGCGATTTACTTGGATACAAATACTTTAGAGTATGACTTGGTACCACTTGACCTTAAAGACAATGTTGTTGTTATCATGAACACTAACAAACGTCGTGAATTGGCTGATTCTAAATACAATGAACGTCGTGCTGAATGTGAAGCAGTTGTATCTGAACTTCAAGAAAAACTTGATATCCAAACACTTGGTGAATTGGACCTTTGGACATTTGATGCATACAGCTACTTGATTAAAGATGAAAACCGTATCAAACGTGCCCGTCATGCGGTTCTTGAAAATCAACGTACACTTCAAGCTCGTAAAGCACTTGAATCAGGTGATTTGGAAGGATTTGGTCGTCTTATGAATGCTTCTCACGTGTCATTGGAACATGATTACGAAGTTACAGGTCTTGAGCTTGATACTTTGGCACACACAGCATGGGAACAAGAAGGTGTTCTTGGAGCTCGTATGACAGGAGCGGGATTTGGTGGATGTGCCATCGCGTTAGTAAACAAAGATAAAGTTGAAGATTTCAAAAAAGCAGTTGGTCAACGTTATGAAGAAGTCGTTGGTTATGCACCAAGCTTCTATATTGCTGAAGTAGCTGGCGGTTCACGAGTACTTGATTAATGAGAAAGAAGTAGAGATTATGGCTGAAAATTTAGTAAACACTTTTGTAACTCTGGTTATTGAAAATAGTGATTATGAGGAATTGGACCGTATCTATTTGACAAACAAAGTTTTTGCTTTGGTTGGAGAAGGAGTTGCTGATGTTGAAACAGATAGCTCTGAATTGATTGACCTTAAAGACCATTTGCTTCAAGCAGGTGTTAAAGCTGGTTCTGTAGGTGATCTTAATGAAGAGCAAGATATCATTGGAGCTCAACTCATGGACTTGATTACACCAAGCCCTAGTGCTGTCAATCGTAACTTCTGGGATACTTATAAATCTGCCCCAGAGCAAGCAATTGCTGACTTTTATGCACAAAGTAAACGCAATGATTATGTGAAAGTCAAAGCCATTGCACAAAATATTGCTTATAAAGCACCTACTAAATACGGTGACTTGGAAATTACGATTAACCTTTCAAAACCTGAAAAAGATCCAAAAGCCATCGCTGCAGCTAAAAATGCGGTAGCTTCTGATTATCCAAAATGCCAACTTTGTATGGAAAATGAAGGTTATCTTGGTCGCATCAATCACCCAGCTCGTAGTAATCACCGTGTTATTCGTTTCCAAATGGAAGGAAATGATTGGGGCTTCCAATATTCACCATATGCTTACTTTAATGAACATTCTATCTTCTTTTATGGTAAGCATGAACCAATGCACATCAGTCCATTGACATTTGGTCGTCTCCTATCAATTGTTGAAGCATTTCCTGGTTACTTTGCAGGTTCAAATGCCGATCTTCCAATTGTAGGTGGTTCAATTCTTACACACGAACACTATCAAGGTGGTCGCCACACCTTCCCAATGGAAGTAGCAGGCATTAAAGAAAAAGTTAGCTTTGATGGATACTCTGATGTTGAGACTGGTATCGTTAATTGGCCTATGTCTGTTCTTCGTTTAAGAAGTGAAGATAAGGAAAGACTTATTGCTCTTGCAACCAAAATTTTAAATTGTTGGCGTGGTTATTCAGACGAAAAAGCTGGTGTCTTGGCTGAGTCTGATGGACAACCTCACCACACCATTACCCCAATTGCTCGTAGAAAAGACGGCAAATTTGAATTGGATTTGGTTCTTCGTGACAATCAAACTTCTGAAGAACATCCAGACGGTATCTACCACCCACATAAAGATGTTCAACACATTAAGAAAGAAAACATTGGTTTGATTGAAGTTATGGGATTGGCCATTCTTCCTCCTCGTTTGAAAACAGAACTTAAAGATGTTGAAGATTATCTATTAGGTCAAGGTAACCAAGTTGCTCCAATTCACCAAGAATGGGCAGATGAACTCAAAGCTCAAAATCCGAATGTTACGGCTGGGGAAGTGACAGAAGTTGTTCGACAATCTGTTGCAGATATCTTTGCTCGTGTACTAGAAGATGCTGGTGTTTATAAGACTAATAGTGAAGGCTTAGATCAGTTTAAAGCATTTGTAGATTTTGTAAATTTAGCTGATTAATTGTTTTTTCTGAAGAAAGGAGATAAGAAATGGCAATTTTAGTATTAGGTGGAGCTGGTTATATCGGTTCTCACATGGTTGATCGCTTAGTTGAAAAAGGTCAAGAAAAAGTAGTAGTAGTAGATAGTTTGGTAACCGGTCACCGTGCTGCCGTACATCCAGATGCTATTTTCTACCAAGGCGATCTCTCTGATCAAGATTTTATGAGAAAGGTCTTCAAAGAAAATCCTGATGTTGATGCCGTTATTCACTTTGCGGCCTATTCATTGGTTGGTGAATCAATGGAAAAACCACTCAAATATTTTGATAACAATACAGCTGGAATGGTTAAATTGCTTGAAGTTATGAACGAATGCGGTGTTAAATACATTGTCTTCTCATCAACAGCAGCAACTTACGGTATCCCAGAAGAAATTCCAATTCTTGAAACAACACCACAAAATCCTATCAACCCATATGGTGAAAGTAAGTTGATGATGGAAACTATCATGAAGTGGTCTGATAAAGCTTATGGTATTAAATATGTGCCACTTCGTTACTTCAACGTTGCTGGTGCAAAACCTGATGGATCTATCGGTGAAGACCATGGTCCAGAAACTCACCTTCTCCCAATTATCCTTCAAGTAGCTCAAGGTGTTCGTGAAAAAATCATGATTTTTGGTGATGACTACAACACTCCTGATGGTACAAATGTTCGTGACTATGTTCACCCATTTGACTTGGCTGATGCTCACCTCCTTGCTGTTGAATATCTTCGTAAAGGTAATGAATCTACAGCCTTTAACTTAGGTTCATCAACGGGATTCTCAAACCTTCAAATTCTTGAAGCCGCTCGTAAGGTAACTGGTAAAGAAATCCCAGCTGAGAAAGCTGATCGTCGTCCTGGTGATCCTGATACATTGATTGCTTCATCTGAAAAAGCACGTACAGTTCTTGGATGGAAACCACAATTTGATAACATCGAAAAAATCATCGCAAGTGCTTGGGCATGGCATTCTAGCCATCCAAAAGGGTACGATGATCGAGGATAATTAAAATAATAAAAAAAGGGTCAAAGAGTATATATAATTATTGTACTCTTTGTTTTTTGAGGAAATAGTATGAAAATAAACTGCGAAATTATTGGAAAAGTTGATTCAGGCGATGTCAGTAAAATTTCAATGGAAAATAATAATGGTGTTGTCATTTCCACACTCACAACAGGTGCTACACTTCAGGAGTTTTTGGTTCCAACAGAAACTGGTGCTCTTAAAAATATAGTACTTGGTTTCAGTGATTACGAGGATTACTATAAGAATAATTTATGTGCCTGCCAGTCTATTGGTAGGGTTGCTGGAAGAATTGGGAAAGCTTCGTATACTCATAATATGGTTCTTTATAGCCTTCCTAAGAATGAGGGAGAAAACTGTTTACATGGCGGTCCAAAAGGAATGCAGGTTCAAAATTGGAACTATGTCACAAACCTGAATGATGAATATGTTGAGACAAAATTTATTAGAAGACTTTATTCAAGTGTAGATGGCTTTCCTGGTGATGTTACAGTCTCTATTAGTTATAGACTTAACAATAATAACCGCTTAACAATACTCTTTGAAGCCTTCGATGTTACAGAGTCAACAGTTTTTAATCCGACAAACCATGTTTACTTTAATCTTAGCGACAAACAGGATTTATCAAGTCATGAGTTACAAATCTATTCAGACTATCGTTTAGAGTTGGATTCTGAGTTAATTCCAACAGGACAAAAAATTAATGTAGATGGAACGAATTATGATTTCAGAAAGACAACTGACTTGCTACCTCGAATTGAAGCAAATAATGGTTTTGATGATGCCTTTGTAGTTGGAGGGGAAACTTGTGATCATGTGAAAGAAGTAGCTATTTTGCATGACAAAGAAAGCGGAGATGGTATTGAAATCTTCTCTAACAGAAATGGTTTAGTTATTTATACTATGGATATTATAGAGGATAATATTTACTTTGCGAGAGATCGAGGAACAATTGCAAAAGGACGAGAAGCTATAGCTATGGAAGCTCAAACACTCCCAGATGCCGTTAATCATACAGATTTTGGAGATATCATCTTGGAGGAGGGTCATAGTGTAAGCTATGAAATCGGTTTCCAATATTTTAATTCATCAAAATAATCATGTTTTAGTAAAAGTTTAGTAAAAAATCACTAAAACTATTGACGGTTTAAACTAATACTTATATAATGTAAGCGTATTCAAAAAACAACTAACAGGAGGTTTTCGTAATGGGAAAATCTAAAGGTCAAATGAAGTCTCGTCTATCCTATTCAGCTGGTGCTTTTGGTAACGACGTCTTCTATGCAACGTTGTCAACATACTTTATCATGTTTGTGACAACTCACTTGTTTAACACAGGTGATCCAAAGCAAAATAGTCACTATGTACTATTAATTACTAACATCATCGCTATTTTGCGTATCTTGGAAGTATTTATCGATCCATTGATCGGTAACATGATTGATAACACTCATACTAAGTATGGTAAATTCAAACCATGGGTAGTTGGTGGTGGTATCATCAGTTCTATCGCCTTGTTGCTTCTCTTCACCGATTTAGGTGGTTTGAATAAAACAAATCCTTTCTTGTACCTTGTACTTTTCGGAATTATCTACCTTGTAATGGATGTCTTCTACTCAATTAAAGATATCGGTTTCTGGTCAATGATTCCTGCCTTGTCTCTTGACAGTCATGAACGTGAAAAAATGGCAACTTTTGCCCGTATTGGTTCTACTATTGGTGCCAATATTGTAGGTGTTGCCATCATGCCAATCGTTTTGTTCTTCTCTATGACGAACAGTAGTGGCTCTGGAGATAAATCTGGATGGTTCTGGTTTGCATTTATCGTTGCTCTCATTGGTGTGATTACATCAATTGCTGTTGGTATTGGTACACGTGAAGTTGAGTCAAAACTTCGTGATAACAAAGAAAAAACTAGCCTTAAACAAGTCTTTAAAGTTCTTGGTAAAAACGACCAATTGATGTGGTTGTCTCTCGGATATTGGTTCTATGGTCTTGGTATTAATACACTTAATGCTCTTCAACTTTTTTACTTCACATTTATCCTTGGTGATCCAGGGAAATACTCAATCCTTTACGGATTGAATACAGTTGTTGGTTTGGTTTCAGTTTCACTCTTCCCTAGCCTAGCTGGTAAATTCAACCGTAAACGTTTGTTCTATGGATGTATTGCAGTAATGCTCGGTGGTATCGGAATCTTTAGTATTGCAGGAACATCACTTCCAATGATCTTGACTGCTGCTGAACTCTTCTTTATTCCACAACCTCTTGTGTTCCTTGTTATCCTCATGATTATCTCTGACTCAGTAGAATATGGTCAATGGAAATTGGGACACCGTGATGAATCACTTACTTTGTCAGTTCGTCCACTTGTTGATAAACTTGGTGGTGCGATGTCAAACTGGCTTGTTTCTACAATTGCCGTAGTTGCTGGTATGACAACAGGTGCCTCAGCATCAACAATTACAACACATCAACAGTCTATCTTTAAGCTTAGCATGTTTGGTTTTCCAGCAGCAGCAATGCTCATCGGTGCCTTCATTATTGCTCGTAAAATCACTTTGACTGAAGCACGTCACGCTGAAATCGTCGAAGAATTGGAACATCGCTTTAGCGTAGCAACTTCTGAAAATGAAGTTAAAGCTAACGTCGTATCTCTTGTAAACCCTACAACTGGTCATTTGCTTGACCTCTCAAGTGTTAATGATGAACACTTTGCTTCAGGTAGCATGGGTAAAGGTTTCGCCATTAAACCTACTGATGGAGCTGTCTTTGCACCAATTAGTGGTACCATTCGTCAAGTTCTTCCTACTCGCCATGCAGTTGGTATTGAAAGTGAAGATGGTGTCATTGTTCTTATCCACGTTGGTATCGGAACAGTTAAACTTAAAGGTGAAGGATTCATTAGTTACGTAGAACAAGGTGATCGTGTTGAAGTTGGACAAAAACTTCTTGAGTTCTGGTCACCAATTATTGAGAAAAACGGTCTTGATGACACAGTACTTGTCACTGTAACCAATTCAGAAAAATTCAGTGCTTTCCATCTTGAACAAGAAGTTGGAGAAAAGGTAGAAGCTTTGTCTGAAGTTATTACCTTCAAAAAAGGAGAATAATCTATGAACACGACTGAAAAAATTCAAACTTACTTAAACGATCCAAAGATTGTTAGCGTTAATACTGTTGACGCTCACTCAGATCATAAGTATTTTGAATCTCTTGCAGAATTTTCTGAAGGGGAGATGAAGTTAAGACAATCTCTTAATGGAAAATGGAAAATTCACTATGCTCAGAATACAAATCAAGTTTTAAAAGACTTTTATAAAACAGAATTTGATGAAACTGATTTGAATTTCATCAATGTACCAGGTCATTTGGAACTTCAAGGTTTTGGTTCTCCACAATATGTGAATACCCAATATCCTTGGGATGGTAAAGAATTCCTTCGTCCACCTCAAGTTCCTCAAGAATCAAATGCTGTTGCATCATACGTTAAACATTTTACCTTGAATGATGCTTTAAAAGATAAAAAAGTATTTATCTCATTCCAAGGGGTTGCCACTTCCATCTTTGTATGGGTCAATGGTAACTTCGTAGGATACAGTGAAGATTCATTTACACCTAGTGAATTTGAAATCAGTGATTACCTTGTTGAAGGTGATAACAAGTTGGCGGTAGCTGTTTATCGTTACTCTACAGCAAGCTGGTTGGAAGACCAAGACTTCTGGAGACTTTACGGTATTTTCAGAGATGTTTACTTGTACGCTATTCCAAAAGTTCACGTTCAAGATCTCTTTGTTAAGGGAGATTATGATTACCAAACAAAAGCAGGTCAATTGGATATTGATTTGAAGACTGTTGGTGATTACGAAGATAAGAAAATTAAATATGTTCTTTCAGATCATGAAGGCATCGTTACAGAAGGTGATGCATCTGTTAATGCTGACGGTGAACTATCTGTAAGTCTTGAAGATTTGCAAATCAAACCTTGGAGTGCTGAAAGTCCTAAACTTTACAATTTGACCCTTCATGTTTTGGATGATGGCCAAGTTGTTGAAGTCGTTCCAGTTAAGGTTGGATTTAGACACTTTGAAATTAAAGATAAACTTATGCTTTTGAATGGTAAGAGAATTGTCTTTAAAGGGGTTAACAGACACGAATTTAACGCTAGAACAGGACGTTGTATCACTGAAGAAGATATGCTTTGGGATATCAAAGTGATGAAACAACATAACATCAATGCTGTTCGTACTTCTCACTATCCGAACCAAACACGTTGGTATGAATTGTGTGATGAATATGGACTTTATGTTATCGATGAAGCCAACCTTGAAACACACGGTACATGGCAAAAACTTGGTCTAAGCGAACCTTCATGGAATATCCCAGCTAGTGAACCAGAATGGTTGCCTGCTTGTTTGGATCGTGCCAATAACATGTTCCAACGTGATAAGAACCATGCTAGTGTTATCATTTGGTCTTGTGGTAATGAATCATATGCTGGTAAAGATATTGCTGACATGGCTGATTACTTCCGTAGTGTTGACAATACTCGTCCAGTTCACTATGAAGGTGTTACATGGTGTCGTGAATTTGATTACATTACAGACATCGAAAGTCGTATGTATGCGAAACCAGCTGATATTGAAGAATACCTCACTAACAATCCTCAAAAACCTTATATTTCATGTGAATACATGCACACAATGGGTAACTCTGGTGGTGGATTGAAACTCTACACTGATTTAGAGAAATATCCAGAATACCAAGGTGGATTTATTTGGGACTTCATTGACCAAGCTATTTACAAACCACTTCCAAATGGTAGCGAATTCCTATCATATGGTGGTGACTGGCATGATAGACCTTCTGACTACGAATTTTGTGGAAATGGTATTGTCTTCGCAGATCGTACCCTAACTCCAAAACTTCAAACAGTTAAACATCTTTACTCTAATATTAAGATTGCTGTTGATGAAAAATCAGTAACTATCAAGAATGATAATGTCTTTGAAGATCTTTCTGCTTATACTTTCCTAGCTAGAGTTTACGAAGATGGTAGAAAAGTTAGCGAAAGTGAATATCACTTTGATGTTAAACCAGGTGAAGAAGCAACATTCCCAGTAGAATTCGCTGTTGGAGCTTCAAATGCTGAACGAATTTATGAAGTTGCTTGTGTTCAGAATGAAGCAACTGAATGGGCTCCAAAAGGACATGAAATTATTCGTGGTCAATATGTTGCTGAAAAGATTAGCACTGAAACACCAGTTAAAGCACCTTTGAATGTTGTTGAAGGCGACTTCAACATCGGAATTCAAGGACAAAACTTCTCTATCTTGCTTTCACGTGCACAAAATACGCTAGTATCTGCTAAGTATAACGGTGTTGAATTCATTGAGAAAGGTCCTAAACTTAACTTTACTCGTGCTTACACTGACAACGATCGTGGTGCTGGATATCCATTCGAAATGGCAGGCTGGAAAGTTGCTGGAAACTATAGTAAGGTTACAGATACTCAAATTCAAATTGAAGATGACTCTGTTAAAGTGACTTATGTTCATGAATTGCCTGGCTTGTCTGATGTCGAAGTTAAGGTGACTTATCAAGTTGATTACAAGGGTCGAATCTTTGTTACTGCAAACTATGATGGTAAAGCAGGTTTGCCAAACTTCCCTGAATTTGGTCTAGAATTTGCTATCGGTTCACAATTTACAAACCTAAGCTATTATGGATACGGTGCAGAAGAAAGCTACCTTGATAAACTTCCTGGTGCCTATCTTGGTCGATATGAAACATCTGTTGAAAAGACATTTGCTCCATATCTAATGCCACAAGAATCTGGTAATCACTATGGTACTCGTGAATTTACAGTATCTGATGATAACCATAATGGTCTTAAATTCACCGCACTTAATAAGGCATTCGAATTCAGTGCTTTGCGTAACAGTACTGAACAAATTGAAAATGCTCGTCATCAATATGAATTGCAACAATCTGATGCTACATGGATTAAAGTTCTTGCTGCTCAAATGGGTGTCGGTGGTGACGACTCATGGGGTGCTCCAGTTCATGACGAATTCTTGGTTAGCTCAGCAGATAGCTATCAATTGAGCTTCGTGATTGAACCACTCAACTAAAGTATTATTGGACTTTGCCTCCAACGATATATTTGATAAAGGAAACTCGAAAGGGTTTCCTTTTGTCATGGTTTGAAGTAAGAAAAAAGGAAACAGACCTCTGTTTCCTTTTAAAATATAACTCAGTTTTCAATTCCTTTAAAAATGGGAGTGGTCAAGTAAAATTATGAAAAAGTGAGTTAAAGTTATTGATATAGAGAAGGGACTAAACCACTCCCAAGGCGTTAATGATTTTTTGTAGCTTTAAATGAAACTTGAAGATTATGCCTTGACGTTAATCGTCCAATGGCACTCTATCTAATATAAGTATACAACTTTGAGTTTAGATGTCCCAAAATAAGACTCTATGGATTCTTATCTGTATTGTGATTGGCGACTATTTTTGTCAATAAAAATTTAAGAGGTTGTTGATTTCACTTAGAATATAGTAATGTTCTATGAAAACGTATACAATAGTAGATAGAGAAATAAACATAGATTGGAGAAGATTGATGACATCATCTTTTGAAGACTTCACAAAAAAAGCAGAAGCATTCTTAGAAGAACATATTACAGAGTATCTCAGTGTGGACATGGCTCTTGAAGATTTTGCAAGACAATACAACCAAGGGCTTTTTGATGAGATCACTTCCCCTGATTCAAAGCAGGAGAGAGCTTGGAAACTCATTGAAGAGGCTTATCATTATCACGAGGAAGATCCTTCGAGAAGTCAGGAATTTTTGACAGAAGCTTTAAAACTAGATCCTGAAAATCTTGATGCTAAGCAGATGCTCTTAACTTTTCAAAGTCCACTTGAACATCTAAAAGGCCTAATTGCTTTAGAAAAAGAGCAAAGGTCCAAGTGGGATCAAGGTCCAAAAATGGGCTGGGCTAATCTTGACGAGCGTCCTTATTTGTCTTTGAAGTATAATCTTGCTAAATTTTATTTAAGCAACAGTATGAAGCGGTTTGCTATTAAGGAATTTGAAGAGATTCTAGAGATAGATGTTCAGGATCACATGGGAGTCCGTTACGAATTGATGGCTACCTATTGTAATCTGGAGGACTATGATAAGGCTAAAAACTTTTTCGAATGTGAGCAAATGGAATATCACGAAGAAGATTTGATGATAGTACCAATGATGACGGTCTCTCTAATGACGGGACATATTGAGGATGCGGATTTCTATTTTGATTTTCTCTATGCAAAAAATCCAGAGTTCGAAAATTATTTAAAAATGATTGAACAAGGTGATGACGAGCGTCTAGTTGCCGAAACGCTTAAAGTCAACCCTATCTTATTTGAAGCCAATAGTATGAAAAGTCTTTTGATGGTTTTTAATCAAGTCGTTGATCTGTCCCAGTCAGAATATTATTTTACTTGGTTAATCGAAAAATATCGTGTAAAACGTCCACAAAGACATGTTGCGAAAAAGAAAAATCCAGAATTGCACAAACTAATTAGAGAATTGGAAAAAAGTATAGAACAAAGCAAAGCCCTCCAAGGTCTTTCAATAAGTGTGGAGCGTATACTTCGTCAACATGGCTTAATAGATTTTAAAGATTTTAAAAAGAAAACGGAAGAGGAAGTAGCAGCGATTAGAGGAGTTGGAAAGGTGAGCATGAAAATCCTTAAAGAAAATGGTGTTGTCTATAAAAAGAAGCGGAAAAAGAAGTAAGGAACTATTCATCAAACAAGCCGTAGCAAATCTTTGCAATTTTATCTTATATTCTTTAAGATAATTCTGTTACAACTTGAAAAGGAGAACAGGATGGAAACATATACACTTTCAAATGGCGTTACGATTCCTAAAATCGGTTTTGGGACTTGGCAGATTCCAGAAGGGGAAGAAGCTTATAACAGCGTTAGTTTCGCACTAAAGGCGGGTTACACACATATTGATACAGCGCAAATCTACGGTAACGAGGTTTCTGTAGGTAAGGCGATTGCTGATAGCGATGTGGCGCGTGAGGATATTTTCCTAACAACAAAACTTTGGAATGACAAGCACGATTACGAATTGGCTAAAGCCTCTATCGACGAGTCACTTGAAAGATTAGGTGTGGATTATTTGGATCTTTTGCTCATCCACTGGCCAAATCCTAAAGCTCTTCGTGAGAATGATGCTTGGAAGGCTGGCAACGCAGGCGCTTGGAAGGCAATGGAAGAAGCCTACAAAGATGGTAAGGTTCGTGCTATTGGGGTGTCTAACTTTATGCAACATCACCTCGAAGCTCTCCTTGAAACGGCTGAAATTGTGCCACATGTCAACCAAATTCTCTTGGCTCCAGGTTGTGCCCAAGAAGACTTGGTTGCCTATTGTCAAGAACGTGACATTCTTCTTGAAGCCTACAGTCCACTAGGTACTGGTAGCATTTTTGGAAATGAAGAGGTTGAAGTAGTGGCTGAACGTAACGGAAAATCTGTTGCTCAAGTTGCCCTACGTTGGAGCCTTCAAAAAGGTTTCTTGCCACTACCTAAGTCAGTGACACCAAAAAATATCGAAGCCAACTTGGATATCTTTGACTTTGATTTGTCGGAGGAAGATATGGCAGTCTTGGATAAGATTCAAGGCATCAAGACTCAGGATAATCCTGACACCGTTAATTTTTAATAGAATAGAAGCAACTCGTGAGGGTTGTTTTTTTATTGTTTTACGAATAAGAGTATGAACCTATTATCAAAATTGACAAGAAGGAGGAGAGGTAATACAATGGTGTTACAAAAGAGAACGAGGTTAAGGATATGACAACAATTACATTGAAGGTTTCAGAAGCAGATAAGAAGTTCATGCAGGCAATTGCGAAATTTGAAGGCGTATCTTTGTCAGAATTAATTCGTACCAAGACTTTAGACGCCATTGAGGATGAATACGATGCTAGAGTAGCCGATTTGGCATTAGAAGAATATGAAGACTATCTTGAAAACGGTGGGGAGGTGCTAAATTGGGATGACCTATAAGATGGTACCAACCCCTAAATTTGCCAAAAGTTTTAAAAATTTGGATCCTTTTGGCAGAAAACAAATTAAGGCTTATCTCAATCGTGTCACAGATAATCCAAGAGCTAAGGGTAAGGCCTTGGTTGCCAATCGAACTGGACAATGGCGCTATCGTATTGGTGCCTATCGTGTTATTGTCAATATTCAGGATAATGAACTCATCATACTTGCCCTCGAAGTCGGTCATAGACGTGATATCTATTAGCATCAAGACTCAGGATGACCCTGACACAGTTAATTTTTAATAGGATAGAAGCAACTCGTGAGGGTTGTTTTTTTATACTGTATATGCTCGAATTTGCTATAATAAGGCTATCCTATCAATCACTATTAGAAGGGAAGTTATGCTATGGAATCTCGGAACCTTCTTCCTCAAAATACACGTCTGATGGCAAATTTGCTAAGTTTCTCAGGAGGGGCTTTGGATGTCTTTTGTCATATGTACTACCATAGTTTGGTTGCTACACAGACTGGGAATATCCTTTGGTTGGTCGCTGACTGGCGAAACAGTAGTATGTACAATAACTTGTTGCGTTGCTTTTCGATTTTATTCTTTTCTTTAGGTTTTCTTTTTGGCATGTGGTTTAAAGACAAACGTAAGAATGCCTATTGGCGAGTTTATGGTCTGCTTCCACTTTGTGTGATGACAGCCATCCTGCCTTTCCTACCTTCAAATGCCTTGATTGAGCTCCCAATTATCGCTTTTTCTGCAGGTATCATGATGAAGACCTTTACTGGCAGTCAGATTGAGAATCATCCTTTCGTAATTTTTATGACCTCAGGAAATTATCGAAGGATGTTAACGGCCCTCTATTATGCCATTCAGGGAAGCGGTGATCAGAAAGAATATCGTCGTCAGGCTGTCAATTATAGCTTTATCGTAGGGAGCTTTGTCGTTGGCGCTATCGTCTCAGCTCTTCTGATGCACTTCATTTGTATTAAGTCAATCTGGCTAATCACTATTAGCTTGATTACGATTATGGTTTACTATTCATCTGAAGTGAAACGTCTGGGACTCAAGGAAACTAATCTTTAGTCGTCTGTAGCAAATATTTTTGATAACAATTGTCTTGTGTTATAATCTTGGTTATATTAATTTTTTTTAACCCTGAATAAAGGAGAATTAAGATGCCTGTAATAAATAATGATTTTTCAGATATTGTATATAACCGTCGTTCCATTCGTAACTTTGATACTTCTGTCAAGATTCCACGAGAAGAATTGTTGGAAATCCTAGATAAGACTGTTACAGCACCATCATCAGTCAACATGCAACCTTGGCGTTTTGTCGTCGTTGATAGCGAAGAGGGCAAGGAAAAATTGACACCGTTCGTCAGCTACAATGGTGTGCAAAATGAAACATCATCAGCCATGGTCCTTATTTTTGCCGATTTGAAGAGCCAAGAAAGAGCTGAAGATATCTACGGTAAGGCTGTTGCTCAAGGAAAAATGCCTGAAGAAGTCAAAGAAAAACAACTGTCAAGCATTGTACCAATGTATGAAAATGCTCCTCGCGAAATGATGAATGAAATTGTCCACATCGATGCTAGCCTTGCTGCTATGCAGTTGATGTTGGTTGCACGTTCTTATGGCTATGATACCAACGCCATCGGTGGCTATAAAAAAGATGGCCTTGCCAAAGCATTTTGCCTTGATGAAGACCGTCATGTGCCAGTTTTGCTCATTGCTCTTGGGAAAGCCAATGAAGAGGGCTTTGAGTCTGTTCGTTTGGACGCCTCTGATGTGACAACTTTTGCTTAATAAATAATCGACCATAGGTCTCGGAGTGGAGACTTATGGTTTTTGTATTAAAAGATAGCTAAGTGTTTTTAGTAAGATTAGGTAGTTGCTTTAACCCATGATTAAGGTAAGTCCTTTTCCTTTGTGCTATAATGAAGAAAAACGTTGAATGTAAAGTTTATTTAGCCTTTTACTAGGAGTCTTTTATGACAAACTATTTGGTCCAGAGGTTTCTCTGGTTTCGTGAGCGAGGCTTCGTCCAAATTACGCAGAAAACCTTGGTTTCGCTCTTTCCCTTTTTCCTATTTTCAGGAATTATTCGGGTGATTTCACTATCTGTCTTTTCGGAGCTTGGTTATATTAACCAATTGTTTTCAGTTTCTGACTGGTTACCAGCCTTTAAGATAACTGGGCAGGTGCTCATTAATCTTTCCAACTTTCTTGGTGGCTTAGCCGGGCCCTTATCAACCTACTTTGCAGGAAAATACACAGCTGGTCACTATGGTAGAAGTACTGGTACAGCTGGTGTGACATCCCTTTTGGTTAGCTTAATTATAGGATCGCAGGAGCTGTTGCTGTCACCGCTAAACGATGGTGTTTTGACTCGCATCAATTTACCGGCTTCAATCAACATTATGTTGGCTATCTTTGTGGGCTATCTGGTTGGCCAGATTTTTCGCTTTTCAAGAGCTAGTGATGATCAGATTGTGGACAAGGACTATATTTATCAACCAAAGACCGTCCGTCCCATTTTTTTGTCACTCATTTTAGCTATTGGACTTAACATTCTCTTTGTGATTGGAGAGCAAGATAATGTTTTTCTGACGATTAGGCAGGTTACCTCTACCTTTACTGTAACTGATAATCACCTGTTCTCAACCTTTATGATGGGACTTTTGAACACTTTTTCTGCTTGGATTGGAAATAGTCAGGCTTTTGCCCTAAATTCAATTGCCGAGGATAGTTTTGCCTTGGAAAATTTGACCTATGCTGTTTCCCATCATACGACGACTGGGCTTCCTCACCTTTACACACTAACAAATCTTTATCATAGTTATGGCTTGGTTGCTGGCATTGGCTCAGGGCTAGCCCTCTTGGTTGCTCTGCTTTTAGCATCAACCAGTTATAAGGATAAGAAGGTGAGTCTTCTAAGTGTCTTTCCTAGTCTCTTTAACAATGGGGCTCCATTTATGGTGGGGATACCAGTCTTGCTTAATTTAGTTTATCTGCTTCCTTTCCTACTGGCACCTATGATCAATATGGGCATTGCTGCGGTGGCCTTGGCTATCCATCTTATGCCAGCTGCGGTTTATCCAGTTCCAGATGGTACACCAAGTCTTCTTTACGCCTTTATTGGAACTGGTGGTAGTCTGCGGGCACTTGCTGTTAGCCTGCTCTGTTTTGCGGTTGATGTTGCTATCTTTATTCCCTTTGTTCATCTGTCTAATAAGGTGCAACACGGTTTAAAAGAGGAAGGAGAGAGCAATGAAGTTCAGTAAAAAAACGAAGTTGGTCTTTATCCTTGTCGCTGTCTTTCTCATTGGTTTGGCAGTTCCGTCTTATAGTTGGACCAGGAAAAATGTCAAGGAAATCGAGACTTTCTATAATTCAAAATTGTCTCCTATTATCATGATTCCAGGGAGCTCCGCTACAGAAAATAGATTTGATGGCCTGGTGCGTAAGCTCAATCAAGACCGTCCTGGTGTTAAGCATAGCCTCCTCAAGGTTAAGGTTTGGAACAATGGGCGTATCACCTTTGAGGGTAAAATCAAGGATAAGGATAACGAGCCAGTCATTGTTATTGGATTTGAGAATAACAAAGATGGCTATAACAATATCAAGAAACAAACCAAGATGATGAATCAGGCATTTGAAGCCTTGCAGAATAAATACAATTTCAATAATTTTAAAGGGTTGGGGCATTCAAATGGTGGCTTGATTTATACAGCTTTTATTGAAAATTATCTTAGCGACTACGATGTCAAGATAAATTCTTTGATGACTATCGGAACGCCCTATAATTTCACTGAAACCAATATTAAAAATAAATCGGTCATGCTAGCAGACTTTATAGCTGCTAAGGAGAATATTCCGGCTACTCTACATGTCTATTCGGTAGCGGGAACCATCACCTATGATTCGGACGAATTGGTTCCCGATGCTAGTGTGTCCGCTGGGAAATATATCTATCAGAATCAGGCAAAAAGTTATACTGAAATCACTGTTACAGGTGAAGATGCCCAACACTCGGATTTACCAACCAATGATGAAGTAGTGGAACTAATCAAACAACATATCGAAGGACAAGGTGTTCGTAAGAAGCAAAAGACCAATCTAGAACCTCAATAGGCTAGAATACTATGTATTATTAGTCTAGTTAGTTATTATCAAATACAAAAGAATAGAGTCTACGATGGCTCTATTTTTTGTGTAAGACTAACTCTTTAAGTTGTTGTAACTCCTTGTTTTACAACGTTGGTTTTGTTATAATTGATTGAAAAGAAAAAGATGAATGAGAGGTTCTGATATGCAAATACCAAGTCGCTTTACCATTGCTGTTCATATTTTGACCCTTATAGCACAAAATAAGGGAAATGAAACTAAGCTAACCAGTGATTTAATGGCAGGTAGTGTGGGGGTTAATCCAGTTATTATCCGCAAAACCTTGTCGCAACTGAAGAAAGCAGACTTGATTTCAGTTCAAAGGGGAAGTGGAGGAGCCACATTAGCCAAGGCACCAGAGGAGATTAACCTTTTGCAGGTTTATCGTGCGGTGGATAGCATCGGTCCAAGTGGCAAACTCTTTAGTTTTCATGACAATCCTAATCCAGCGTGTCCAGTAGGACGTAATAT
Organism: Streptococcus sp. cx1; assembly: GCF_052384325.1. Taxonomy (NCBI): domain Bacteria; kingdom Bacillati; phylum Bacillota; class Bacilli; order Lactobacillales; family Streptococcaceae; genus Streptococcus; species Streptococcus sp. cx1. The sequence continues at coordinate 113,288 of NZ_JBQSUN010000002.1, forward strand.
CCATGGGATTTTGGATCAGAGCCTAGAAGACGTTCAAATGGCAATGGAAAAAGAACTCGAAAAGAAAACTTTGGCTGGTATTTTAAAGGATGCTAAGGCCAACTGGAAAGAAGCTGGAGCTTGATTTTTAGATTTTAAACTATAAGAAATCGAAAGTTTTTCGGTTTCTTTTTTAATTTCCAAGTTGTAATGATTGACGTGACAATAGAAAAAATTATAATGTAATTCATATAATTACAACAAAGGAGAAAAACATATGACATACGACTACAATAGTAAGATTTACCTCGCAGAAGCGGTACTCAATGTGAATGACTTGGCACGTCAGACAGCCTTTTATACACAGGTTATAGGACTTGAAATCCTATCTCAAACTGCAACAGAAGTTGTTTTGGGTGCTGGAAACAAGCCGCTAGTTCACTTGATTGAAACCAATCGTGAGGAAGCGGTCAAGTCCAGTTATGGTCTCTACCATATGGCAATTTTGTTGCCATCTCGCGAGGATTTGGCAGATGTTTTCAAACATATTGCTGAGCTAGATTATCCATTTGTCGGTGCAGCTGACCACGGTTATAGTGAAGCCCTTTATTTGGAAGACCTTGAAGGCAATGGTATTGAGCTCTATAGAGACAAGCCTGTTGCTGAATGGGATATTCGTGAGGATGGTCGCATCGTTGGTGTAACAGAAGAACTATCAGCTCAAGAAATTTACGAGATGGGACGCAAGGTTGAGCCATTTGTGATAGCTAAGGATACTCGTATGGGGCATATTCATTTATCGGTCAAAGATAGTCAGCTAGCAACGGCTTTCTATCAGGATGTTTTGGAGCTGGCAGATAAGTATACCATTCCAAGTGCTAGTTGGATTGCTTCAGGTGATTACCATCACCACTTGGCTGTCAATGAATGGGGTGGCAAAAACTTAGCCAAACGTGAAAAAGGGATGATTGGTCTTGCCTACTACGTCCTTGAAGTAGAAGACAAAGAAGATTTGATTACCATAGCAGAACGTGCTAAGAATCGTGGAGCAGAGGTCAAATGGTTATCTTCTAATGCGTTAATCTTCGAGGATAATGATGGTATTTTGACACGAGTGAAAAAATTAATAATTAGTGATTTTTTGAGTCGTAACTATTGACATTACATTTGAAAGGTCTATAATGGTTATTGTAATCAAAGTTATTACAAATAAACTTAACATTTAACATATATCACAAATAAAGAGGAAATAACGATGACAAACTTTACAGATTTACAAACAAAACGCCGTTCTATCTATGCATTGGGAAAAGATGTGGAACTTTCAAATCAAGAATTGATTGATACTATTCAAGGAGCTGTCCTTAACACACCAACAGCTTTCAACTCACAAACATCACGTGTGGTGATCTTGCTAGATGAAGAATCAGATGCCTTCTGGAATGAGATTGCTTACTCTGAGCTTGAAAAAGTGACACCTGCAGAAGCCTTCGAGGGAACAAAAGAACGTTTGAAAGGTTTTGCCCAAGCTAAGGGAACAATCCTCTTCTATGAAGATCAAGATGTGGTGAAAGGCCTTCAAGAGCAATTCCCACTTTATGCAGATAACTTCCCAATTTGGTCAGAACAAGGTCACGGAATCGCTCTTTATGCAACATGGTTGGCTTTGGCTGAGAAGAATATCGGCATGAACGTGCAACACTATAACCCACTTGTTGATGTCCAATTGGCTGAAAAATATGATATCCCAGCGAACTGGAAGCTCCGTGCCCAAGCACCATTTGGTCAAATCGTCGCACCAGCAGGAGATAAGGACATCCAAACAGAAGGCCGTTTCAAAGTTTTTGGCGACAAATAATCACCTTAACTTAGTCAGTCGGTTATGTACTGACTGAACAAAATCATAATGATAAGACAAATGACTAGCAGGATTGAAGATTCTTGCTAGTTTTTCTATTTCAAAACCAGTAATGCCCAAGAAAAGGTATAGCTTGAATTTTGAAACTTTCCTTAGGTGATAGCAAATGTCAGCGATCTTCTCCGAAGTTCCATGAGTAAAGTTTGAGTCCTCGATTTTTAATTTTTAGGCTTAGGTTAAGACAGTTCTCCAAACTTCTGATTATCTGAAATTATTTGATTTTGGGTGCTTTCTTAACGGTATCTTGCACATCAATTTTTCCAAGTCGTTTATCGAAGGAGAGATATATTAAAAGGTTTGAAAAGGTGAGCTACTAATATCTTCTTTCCAACAATTTTGACAATGTTCTTTTTATTTTTGACAAAGATGCTTGTCAAAAATAAAAAGAAGCGTTACAATAGTTTTAGACGAAGGAAGGAGAGAAATTACGATGGAATTTATTTGGCTATCTTTTATTCCACTTCTATTTCTGATTTATACGGGCTCAGAGAAGAAGATAAAAAGATTGAACAAACGTATCAAAAGGTTGGAAAAACAATTGAAAGGAAATAAAGAAATGTCTAGACTTTTAGAAGAATTGAAAGGGCAAACGGTCAGTATTAGACTAAATGGTTTTGGAAGTAATTGGGAAATTGTTGATTTTGATGAAGATTGGGTTAAATTAAGCCATGAGGGCATTAAACAACATAGGGTGACAAAATTAGTTCGTATTGAAGATGTTGAATTAATTCAACAATTGAGGTAGTCATCATGAGATTAAAAAATCGTCTGAAAGAGTTGAGGGCGCGTGATGGGCTCAACCAATCTGAGCTAGCTAAGCTGGCAGGGGTCTCGCGTCAGTCCATCAGTCTCTTGGAACGGGGGGAATATACTCCTTCGGTTATTATTGCCATCACCATCGCCCAGGTTTTCAAAGAGCCTGTGGAAAATGTTTTTAGTCTAGTAGAGGAAGAGGAATGATTATGAAAAAGCAACCACAAAAAAGATCTCCACGTTACCGTTTTTGGAGAAATGTCGGAATCATCACAGTTTCCTGCTTAATCGGAGGAGGTCTTGGAGTTTTGACAGGGATGTTCGGATCAGAAAAGCCAATTGAAATTCAATCTCTCTTTAGTAAAGAAGTACTCTATTTGGGATCTGTAGTTTTATTCCTGATTGTGTTTATGATTACGATGGGCTTACTGATGTGGGGAAGAAAAGTCCATCAAAAGATGCTTCAAATAGAAGATGAAGATGAGGCATATCACTATGACGTTCAAAAGAAAAAACTTTATGGTTTAGCAACCATTTTTAAAGGAATCTTGATCTTACCATACTTTTTAGTCATCATATTTTATAGTCAATTGATGTCTATGGATAGACCTGGAACAGGAAGCTTGTCTTTTATCTTTGGACCTTTTACCATGCTCTATCTTTTTCTTGCCTTGATTGTCCTATTTTTCCTAGTGGGTATCTTCTATCGTAAGACCTTTGATCTGATTTATGGAAAACCAATTCCTCGCAATGCCAATGCCAAGGAAGTGCGTGAATTTTTGATGAGTATGATGGATGAGGCAGAAAAACAGATAAGCTACGAAGAAAATTTCGAAGTGGTGGTTAAGTTAAGCAATTATATCTTGCCAATCATGCTAATTGGAATTTTAATCATTGGGATTGCCTTCCAGACGGATATCCTCTTGGCTTTGAGTGTTGTATCCATCATCTATATTTATATCCTTATTTCACAATACAAGATTACCAAACGTTATTATAAGGAATAAAGGTGTCATCCATGTTATAAATCTGTAAAAAGCTTTTGGAAGTGATAGAGAGCTCTTCTTATTGAAAATCTTATCTTCCATTTCTTTATATACAATCAATGGGTGTGTTATCAGTCTTGAATCTTAGGTATTCTGAGAGACTATCAAAGGTGACCTAGCTATCGTAAATCATCTAAGCCCTCAGTTGAAACTGAGGGTCTTTTATTTCACAATTGATTTTTGAAACCCTTTTCACTACAATAGAGATACAGAAAAGGAGGCAGAGATGAAGTATATTGATTTTGCTGAAAATGAGCGTTTGTCAACGATTGTCCTTGGGATGATGCGTATTAGCGAATTGAGTGAATATGAGGTCGAGGCCTTGGTGGAGGCAGCCTTGTCGATTGGAATCAACACCTTTGATTTGGCGGATATTTATGGCAATGGCCAGTGTGAACAGCTCCTTGGTAAGGTCCTCAAACGTCGCCCGGATCTTCGGGACCAGATGTGGATCCAGTCCAAGTGTGGAATTCGCAAAGACGGCTTTACCTATTTCGATTTTTCTAAGGACTATATTTTGGACTCTGTCGACGGTATCCTTGAGCGCCTGCAGATCGAGCGCTTAGATAGTCTTCTCCTTCACCGACCGGATGCCCTCATGGAACCTGAAGAAGTGGCAGAAGCCTTTAATCACTTGGAGCAAGCTGGCAAGGTCCGTCATTTTGGGGTGTCCAATCAAAATCCTATGATGATGGAATTGCTCAAAACGGCAGTAAAACAACCTCTCAAAGTCAACCAGTTGCAGTTGAGTGCCACCTTTACACCGAGCTTTGAAGCTGGTTTTCATGTCAATATGGAAGGCCCAAAAGCAGCCGTGCGAGATGGTAGTGTCTTTGAGTATTGTCGCTTAAACGACACGGTGATTCAGGCCTGGTCTGTCCTCCAGCATGGCTATTTCAAGGGGAATTTTGTCGGCAAAGAAGAGTTTGCGGCCCTCAATCACGTCCTTAATGACTTGGCTAAGAAACATCAAGTCACACCGACAGCTATCGCCCTCGCTTGGGTCCTTCGCTATCCAGGTAAGATGCAGGCCGTCATCGGCACGACCAAACCCCAGCATGTCCTTGAAGCAGGGAAAGCAGCAACAGTTACTTTGACCCGCAAGGAATGGTACCAAATCTACCTGGCTGCAGGAAATGATTTACCTTAGAATCTTGTTATCAAACCAGATTCCACTCTAATCGGTAGTCTGGTTTTTTGTTTTGTGGTCTTCAGTTTTTTCTTGACAAGCCTTTCCTTTTTATGATATCTTTTATGCAACAAGTGTTGCGCAACGTATGTTGCGCGAAAGGAGTCTTATGCCACCCAAGGTTAAATTTAGTAAAGAGGCTATCATTGGGGCAGCTTTACAATTGGTGAGAGAAGAGGGAATGGCTAGTTTAACTGCAAGAGCATTAGCGGAGAAACTGGGAGCCACACCAAGAGTCATTTTTGGGCAATTTGCTAATATGGCTGAGTTACAAGCAGAGGTTATTGGTGCTGCGGAGATGGTGGTGGTGGAGTATATTCGCAAGGCCTTAGAAGATGAGAAACCTTTCCGATCTGTCGGGGTTGCTTATATCCTTTTCGCCTCAAAAGAACCCCAACTCTTTCAGTTGCTTTTCCAAAATCCTAGCAAAGATCCGATTCGTCGCTTTCAAGATTTTCTTCCCATGAAGGATCATAGTTACCAATTGGTTATGGATTCGATTGTCGCAGACTATCCTTTGACTCTAGAGGAGGCTGGTCGCTTGTACCAGCATTTATTTATCTACTCACACGGGATGGCCTCTATGGTTGCTTCTGGCATTTATCAGTTCAGCATGGAAGAAGTGATTGGATTACTGACAGAGGTTTGTCAATCTCTCATCAAAGAAATGGTAGGAAAGAAATGATTCAACTAGAAAATGTGCACAAAAGTTACGGCCAAACTAAGGTTTTAAAAGGGATTGATTTGCAGATTCAAGACCAGGATGATGTGGTTATCCTTGGCCCTTCTGGATCGGGGAAATCAACTCTCTTAAATGTGTTATCAGGATTAGAAAAGGTAGACGAGGGGCATATCCTCATTCAAGGACAAGATTTATCACAACTCACGGATGCTCAATTGACAGCCTTTAGACGTGAGAAGATTGCCTTTATTTTCCAGCAGTATTATCTATTGCCGAATCTAACGGTCAGACAAAATGTAAAGATGGGAGCTGACCTGGCAGACAATCATGATTTTTTGCAGATCATCGAGGATTTGGGGCTTGGCGATAAGCTGGACAAATATCCGAGTGAATTGTCGGGTGGGGAACAGCAGAGAGTCTCCATTGCCCGAGCCTTGGCCAAAAAGCCAGAGATTCTTTTCTTAGATGAGCCGACGGGAGCCCTGGATGAAGAAACAGGGCGAAAAATTCTCGACTATATTTGGAAATTAAAGGAGAAGCTTGGCTTTACCCTCATCATGGTGACGCACAACCAAAATATAGCGGATATGGCTAGAACCATCATTCGTGTCAATAGTGGCAAGATTACCGAAGTTGTGACCAATGATCAGCCTCAGACTGCCTTTGAGATTGGATGGTAAGTCATGTTTTCAGTAAAAGATATTCGAAAATTAGTTGTCGTTAGTATCATTGGGGCTTGTGCGGTCTTTGTGGCCAATCTCTTCTTGAATTTTTACCTGGATATCGAGCAGTTGGAGATTTCTAAAACCAATCCCATGATGCAGACCTACTATGATGCCCAGGTCTCGCTTTCCTGGATGGTGGCCATGGTCAGTGGGGTTGTCTTGTCCTTGACGTCGGTCCTTCTCATGTGTTTTTATATCAAACAATTTGTTGATGACCACAGGGAACAATTAGGAATTTTAAAGGCTTTGGGCTACAGCAATGGCCAGTTGGCGAAACGATTTTGGGCCTTTGGACTCAGTTTTGGAGCTGGAGCGCTTCTTGGCTATTTCACTTCATTTCTCATGATGGGACATTTTTACGACTTCCGTAATGAGAAGGGGATTTTGCCAGAAATTACCATTCATTTTCATTGGCAGCTCTTGCTTGCTTTGGTAATCCTGCCAACGAGCTTCTTTATGGTTCTTGCGATTGGCTATGCTAGAAGACAACTACAAACGCCGGCTCTTCGCTTATTGAAAAAGTCCCCAAGTCCGATCAAGGTCCAAAGGAGAAAGAAGGCTTCCAAGAAAGACAAATCTTTCTTAAAAGAGCTGTCTTCGTCACTGATTTGGGGGAGAAAATCTATCTTGTTCTTTGTGGTCTTTGGATCCATGTGTTTCGCGGCTATGGTTCAATTGTCCTTTGGCCTCAGGGATTACACAGATGACATCATCCAAACCATGATGATTATGATTGGCTTGATCCTTTCTTTCTCGATTCTCTTTTTGTCATTGGGGATTGTCGTCTCAGAAAGTCGTGAAACCTTGGCCTTGATGAAGGCTTTTGGCTACACCAATCGTGAATGCCAAAGTCATATTCTCGCTCCCTATCGTTTTTGGGCTTATCTAGGATTTGTTCTTGGGACGGTTTACCAATATGGCATCATGGAAATTTTGATCGGTGTGATCAAAGATACGGTTCCTGAAAAGATTGAGCATCACTTTGATGGGAATGTGTGCTTCTGGACCTTGCTTGGTTTTGCTGTGGTTTACGAAAGCCTCTTTTATCTATCCAACAGAAAACTCCAAAAACAAACCATTAAAGAAGTGCTTCTAGCAGAATAATTTATGACAGTAATCCTTAATATCAGTGCTTTTTGATGAGAAAAAATAGTAGATTCATTGACTTTAGACCTCTTCACGAGGTCTTTTTCTACTATGAAAACGCTACATAAGAGACTAAATGCACTATCACAATCTTGTGATAGTTTACATCTTCTTAACATTGTCCCGAAATTCTTGCATTCTCTATTGTTAAAGCGTATGATAGACACTGTTTTAATTTTAGTGCTTTAAAACATGTCTTGAAATATTTCTAGATGTACAAGGCAAAAAGAATTTTATGAAAGAGGAGTCTCGAATGTCAGATAAACAAATGAAAACCCTTGGTTGGGTGGCAACCTTCATGTCAGTTATGATGTATGTATCATACGTACCACAAATCATGGACAATTTGTCTGGTCATAAAGGAAACTTTATCCAACCATTGGTAGCTGCAGTCAACTGTAGCCTTTGGGTTTACTATGGTCTCTTTAAAAAAGAACGTGACCTTCCCCTTGCTGCGGCCAATGCACCAGGTATTATCTTTGGTTTAATTACAGCATTGACAGCTTTGTTCTAAAATAAAGCAAAATTTCTTTCTATACTATTTTTCTTAACGCAGAAAACGAGAGCAAAACTAGCGACAGTCAAAGATTGTCGTTCTAGTTTCACTCTCGTTTTTTGTTTTTAGTTACTAAGAAGAGCCTTGATAGCATCTTCCATTTTTAGTGGATCAGTTTTGGAAGAAAAGCGTTCGACGACTTGACCTTCACGGTTAATCAAAAATTTAGCAAAGTTCCATTCAATTCTAGCCCCAAGCGGTCCAGATTTTTCTTGTTTTAGCCAATCAAAAAGTGGTTCTGCTTCCTTACCATTGACCTTGATTTTGGCAAACCGAGGGAAGGTTGTATGGTAATTGAGGGTGCAGAAGGTATTGATTTCTTCAGCACTACCAGGTGCCTGCCCCATAAACTGATTACAAGGAAAATCAAGAATATCGAATCCTTGTTCTTTGTATTTATCATAGAGTTCCTGCAAGCCCTGATACTGTGGCGTCAAACCACAACCTGTTGCTGTATTGACGATTAAGACGACCTTGCCCTTATAATCATTTAGGGATACGGGCTGGTCAGCTTGATCTGAAACTGTAAAATCGTATAAGGTTGTCATAGGAAACCTCCTTTGGTTTAGTTGAGACTATTATATCAAAGTTAGTCAGAGAAGGGTTATTCGGGAAGAATAGAGACTAAATTAAGTTGGTGATAGTAATTCTTTATCTTTGATTTAGGTTTACTTATTACTAATTGTGATGATACTAAATGGAGATATATTGCTCTAGAGTATATAACACAAGGTTTAAAGGGGATTTGAATGTTACACTCATAAATTAAATTTATAACCCAGGATAAAATTTCTTTATTTTTCGGATGTGATAATCTCTGATAAGATAATGTCATTCAGTTTTGAAGCAGCTAGTGATAATAGGAGTTGAAAGTATTTTAGGTATGTTCATTAGCTGTTGATATTAGGATAAGAGAAAAGGAGATTCTTATGTCAGAAAAAAGAGAGTTAGTTTTGAAAGCATTTCGTGGAGAAAGTGTTGATCGTGTCCCGGTGGGATTTTGGCATCATTTTACTACTGAAGCAGAGTGGTTACATGGTTTTGAAAATCCAGAAATTATTGATAAAAATAAGGCTGGTCATAAAAAATTTATAGAAGAAGTCAAACCTGATTTTGTTAAATTGATGAGTGATGGTTTCTTTGCATATCCACAGCCTGCTTTTAAAGACTTTAAGTCAATCAGTGATTTGCAAACAATTGAACCTTTAGGTGCAAATCATCCTTGGATTTCTGCTCAAGTTGAACTTGTAAAAAGTTTGATTGCTGATTTTCCCGAAGATATTGTTGCAATTTACAATATCTTCGCTCCGGTTACTTATTTTAAATGGTTAGTTGGAAAGGTTTCGGGTGGTGATGATGCCATAGCAGATTACATTGAGGAAAACCGTGAAGCTTTGAAGCATGTTTTAGATGTTATTGGAGAAGACATTGCAAGTCTTAGTCAGAGAGTGATTAAAGAAGCTGGTGCTGATGGTATTTACCTAAGTGTTCAAAGTATTCAAGATAATCGTGTTAGCGCTGAGATTTATAAGGAAATCATTGCTCCAAGTGAATTAAAGGTTTTAGATGCAGCCAATGAGGCCAAGGGTCACAATATCCTACATATTTGTGGTTACGAAGGGGCCCGCAATAACATCGAACTCTTTAAAGATTATCCTGCTCAGGTAGTTAATTGGGCGGTTGGTCCTGAGGGAATTAGTTTGGCAAAAGGCCGTAACATTTTTGGAGGTCGTACAGTTCTTGGTGGGTTTGAAAATGGAAAAGATGGTCTTCTATATACTGGAACTAAAAAAGCTATTCAAGAAAAGGTTAGGGAGATTATTACTGATACTGGAACTCATGGGTTAATCATTGGTGCTGATTGCACGATTCCAAGTGATATTAACCATGAGCGTATTGAATGGGTACGTGAAGCAGCAATTTTGTAAGAAAAAGGAGAGATTAATATGAGTAAAAAGACATGGATTATTGGTGGAGCTGTTGTTGTAGCACTTATTGGGGCTACAGTTATTGGACGTAGCTTAGCAGGAGATAAAAAAGCAAAATCAGACTCTGGAAAGGTAACAACATTAAAGGTTGCTCATACTCAAAACTATGTTCCTTATGATTTCGTTGATAAGGATGGTAATTCTGATGGCTATGAGGTAGCTGTATTAAAGGAAATTGATAAAAAGCTTCCACAGTACAAATTTGAATATACTGGAACAAGTGATGATGACCTTTTGATTGGTTTAGAGTCAGGTAAATATGACATTGGTACTAAGGGCGCGTGGTACACAGATGAACGTGCTAAAAAGTTTATTATTCCGAAAGATCCAATTGGAGCAAGTATTATTGGATTTACCATTCGTAAGGATGATAAAGATAAATATAAAAATATCTCTGATTTTGCAAAACAAAATGGTCGATTGGTGCCAATTTCACCACAAAATGCTCAGTGGAATGTTATCAAAGACTACAACGATGAGCATAAAAATCAACCAATCGAGTTGACATCTGCGGAATCTTTCCAAGTTTCAGATGCCTATGCATGGGTTTTGGAAAATCGTTATGATGCTTACTTTGATATTAAATTATCTTTTGAAAAGGCTGTAACTGATAAAGATGGTGCGTATCATCAATATGCGGATAAATTGACTTGGTTCCCTTATAAAGGAATTCCAACATATCCACTTTTGCATCGTAATAGTAAGAATGAAGAGTTTTCAAAAGAATATACTAAGGCAATTAAGGAACTAAAAGAAGACGGTACACTTGAAAAGTTATCTAAAAAATACTTTGGTGAGGATGTCTTCTCATACGTAGACAAATAAGTAATTGTAACGTCGTAAAGTAGGATGTTTTGATAAGCTTCTGAAGTGAGTTTAGTTAGGAGAAATTATGGTCAATTATGACATTTCAAAAGTTTTTGGAGCATTACCTGAAATCATAAAGGGCTTACCGATGACATTATTGGTTATCTTATTAACGACTTTACTTGGGTCGTTATTAGGAGGATTAGTTGCTTGGGCAAGCCTTTCTAAGGATAAAGCTTTAGAGAATTTGGCTAAGGGATATGTTTTTATCTTACGCTGTACCCCACCGATTGTGTTGCTATTTTTAGTATTTTACGGAGTTCCAGAATTTCTTAATTGGTGGTTAGGATTAGATATTAATGATTGGTCCAAATTGATATTTGTTCTTGTGACTATGGTTCTCCTATTTTCAGCAATGATATCAGAAGTGTTTAAAGCGGCTTATCAAGCAATTCCTAAAGGACAATTAGAAGCTGGGCTTAGTATTGGGCTTACTTCTGAACAAACCTTTGTAAGAATTATCGCCCCTCAAGCATTTAAGGTTGCTTTACCAAATATTACAACAGCTATACTTAACCTTATGCGCGATGCAGCTTTGGCTTATACGATTGGTTTTATTGATGTTATGGGCAAAGGGAACCTTTTGATTAGTCGCCATTTAGGAAATTATTCTTTGGAGACTTATACAGCTGTTGCCTTTGTTTATTGGGGAATAGCATTAATTCTATCGTTGATTTCTAGGATAGCAGAGCAACAATTGAGTGTAAAAGAGAGGTAAAAAATGAATATTACTTTTATTATAGATACCTTTATCAAGGCTTTATATGGTGTTCCGGTAACACTGGGAATCATGGTTGTGGCTATTCTATTGAGTTTTCTACCTGCTTTATTTCTCGCTTTGGGTCAAATTTATAAGGTACGAGGTGTTAAGACTTTTTCAATTGTGTATCTTGCGTTTATTCGTGCAACACCTCCAATTCTTTTAATTTTATTCTTTTATAGTTTGTTCCCTAGTTTGTTAAATCAGTTTTTTAAAGGTATTGGGAGTCACATAGATGTCTTCAAAGTTAATCCGCTTTACTATGCTTTTATTATCTATAGTTTGATGACAACAGGGAGCTTATCAGAAATCATTCGATCAGCATTACTAACTGTTGATAAAGGTCAACTAGAAGCTGCACAAGCCATAGGCTTAACAACAAGACAAGCCTATCTGAGAATCGTTTTTCCACAGGCACTTAAGGCCGCTCTTCCAAATTTGTGTAACTTAGTTATCAATATTGTAAAAGGAACGTCACTTGTCTTTGTTATGACGATAAAAGATATTACCGCAATTGCACGAGTCGAAGCAGCATATGGATATCAATATTTTGAATCTTATTTTGTCATCTTCATTTTATATTTAATCATTTGTGGTATCATTCAAGTTCTCTTTAACTTTGGAGAAAGAAAATTGCAATTTACATAGAGGGAGTCACTATGCTAGAAGCTAAACATATATCAAAAACATTTGGAGATCGTCAGGTTCTTGTTGATGTCAATCTACAAGTGAAACAGGGAGATGTGGTTGTCATCTTGGGACCATCAGGTTCAGGAAAAACAACTTTCTTACGTTGCCTTAATCATTTGGAGAAAGCTGATGGAGGTCAATTAACAATTTCGGGTAAGGACTACTCTTTGGAAAAGTTATCAAAGAAAGATATTTTAGATATCCGAAAGAAAACAGCTTTTGTATTTCAACATTACAATTTATTTGCAAACAAGACTGCCATTGAGAATATCTTGGAAGGTTTAGTGATTGCTAGGAAAGTTCCCAAAAGTGAAGCGCAAGAGATTGCTGAAGAAGCACTTAAAAAAGTTGGTCTTCTGGATTTTAAAGATTACTACCCATCACAACTTTCAGGAGGACAACAACAACGTATTGGTTTAGCTAGAGCAATAGCAGTCAAACCAGAAGTTATCTTGTTAGATGAACCAACATCGGCCCTTGATCCAGAACTAGTTGGGGATGTTCTGGATGTCATGAAACAACTTGCTAATGAAGGAACGACAATGGTAGTTGTGACTCATGAAATGGGGTTTGCACGAGATGTAGCTAATCATGTCGTTTTCATGGATGGTGGTCATGTCATCGAAGAGGGGAGTCCAAAAGACATTTTTTACAGACCAAAAGAAAAACGTACCCAACAATTTTTGGCACGTATTCTTTCTGATGCTAGTTATGATTTGGAATATATGATTTGATCCATCATTAATAAGTTGTAATTAGAGTATATAATTCTTGTATAAATAAAATAGGCTGAGGTTATTTCTCAGCCTATTTTATGTTTCCTATATGTAATGTTAGTTTATATAGTCCTTAACTCCCACAAAAAAACCAAGACTTTCGTCTCGGTTTCATCTCATCTTATGACACGACATGTCCATCTTTGTCGAAGGTATAGAGTTTACCGTCGATGAGGACAGAGCGGTTAGTGTATTTTTCTCCTGTTTTAGGATCGAAATAGTAGGTATAGTTATCGACTGTGACGAAACGTCCTAGGACTTGTTTACCTTCAGCGTCGAAGTAGAGGACCTTGCCATCAACTTCTTGGAAGCCGGTCACTTTCTCACCTTTGTCATTGTAATAGTAGTTATCGCCTTTATCGTAGACAATACGATTGCGATAGGCAGGTTCACCCTTGCGGTCAGCAACTACACCATTGTCATCAGCATTATAGGCTCTGTCTCCGATGACAAAACGTCCTGTTTCAAGGTTTCCGCTATCTCGGAAGTAGTAGTCCTTGCCGTCGATGGTTTGCCAACCTGTCAGAGCAGCTCCGTCGTTGCCATAGTAGCGTGTTGGGTAGTATGGGAAGCGTGGAGAACCTTCGTAGTTGTATGATTTTGAAAAGGCGTTGCGTGTCATGATACCAGTCAATTGGTCAAATTGGTAAGTCTTACCATTGATTGTGACCTCTGTGCCTTTGGCTTGGCGGCCATCGTCATAGAAATAGTAAGTGACGCCATCAAAGGTCTTCAAGCCAGTGACTTTTTGACCATTTTCATAGAGATAACTTGTGCCGCTACGATCCGTCTGCAATTGGTCAAAGTGGATGGCTTTTTCTTTTGCCGCATCAATACCCTTGGCATCAAAATTAAAGGTTACACCGCGATAGGTAAGGGCCTTATTAGTTGTTGCAATGGCAACGTTTGTGGTCACTTTTTGGCCATTTGGTGCTGTGAAGGTCATAGGTGTTGAGTCGAAGTGGTAGAGGTGTCCATTAAGAATGTCCCATTCGTCAAAAGTTGACCATTGTGATTGGCGGACGTTACTATATTTAGATCCAAGAATCTTACCATCATATTGATAAGGACCTTCTTTGATATTACCGTCGGCATCTGTAACATAGACACCTTCAAGTTCATACGAATTTTCACCAGTACGCTTGAACTCAGGATAGAGACCGTTTGTCAAGAGTTTTCCATCTGGGCTAAAGAGTTGAGAGTTGATAACTCCTGTGTAGAGGTTTCCTTTAGGTGTGTCGTCATCAGAATAGTCGCTACCATAATAACGGTTGCCATCAACTTCAAACCAGCCTGTCTTGAAGGCACCATCACTTCCTGCGTAGTAGATGTTTTCAGAGAAGTTACCGTAACGACCAGTAGATTTATCATGGTAGAAGGCATTACGAAGGACAGCACCAGTGTCTTTGTTGGCAAAGTAGTAGTTATCACCTAGGTTGAAAATACTTCCTCGGACTTGTTGGCCCTTATCGTTGAAGTAGAAGAGGTCCTTGTTAATAGTTTGGAAACCAGTGACCTTTTTACCATTGGCATCGTAGTAGTACCATTCTTGATCAGTACCTTTAACAAATTGATTTCGATTTGTGGTTTGGTCAGCTTTAGTAGTCGCCACACCATTGCTATCAAATTTATAGACCGTACCGTTTAAGGTAAGTGAGCGATTTACCCACTTGTCACCTGTATTTGGATCGAAGTAGTAGGTTTTGCCACCAACAGTAACCAGTTGTCCCTTGGCTTGTACACCATATTCGTGGAAATAAAGGTTCTGTCCGTTAATGGTTTGGAAACCAGATACGGCTTTACCATCAGCTCCGAAGTAGTACCAAGAGTTATCTCTATTAACGAATTGGTTGGTTACTGGATTTCCATTGTCTTTGTCGAAATAGTAGATATCGTTACCGTAGTAAAGGAAGTCCCCTTTGACTTGTTGACCATTGTCATTGAAGTAGTGAAGGCTACCGTCTACTGTTTGAAAGCCATGAAGCGCTTTACCATCTTTACCAAAGTAATACCAATTCCCTTTATCGTCAGAAACATAACGGTTGGTTACCATGATACCAGTCTTGGGGTCAAAATAATACTGTTGTCCGTTCAGGTTTTGAACACTTGTCTTGTAGTGAGCTTGGCTACGGTCTAGAAATTCGGTTTGGAAACCAAATGGGGCTGAGAAGCCTTTAGTTGCCTTGAAGTCATTGATGTAATACCAGTTTCCAGCTTTATCCGAAACAAAGACAAAATTAGGTTGATTACCAGTAGCATCAAAGTAGTAAAGATTTCCATTTTCAGTGATGAAGTCATCTTTGACCATCTTGCCATCTTTGTCGAAGTAGTAAAAGCCAAAGTATTTATGGTTGACGTTGTTAAGAGCTTGGAGACCTGTTACGCGACGTCCATTGCCTTTATCGAAATAGTAGCTATCACCATTAATAGTGACGATTTCGTTTTTAGCTTGTCGACCATCTTCGTGGAAGTAGAGGTTAAAGCCATCGATGTTCTGAGCACCAGTGACGGGTTTGCCATCTTTGCCGAGGTAATACCAGTTGTGGTTGTTGTCTTCAATAAACTGGTTGCGTTTGTTCGTTTCAGGCAGAACTGCTGTCAAACGACCTTGGGCATCAGCTTTGTAGGCTTGACCATCAATGTTGATAGAGGTATTGGTTACCTTACGTCCATTGGCTTTGTCATAGTAGCAAGATTGTCCATTTTCTGTGATAATCTCACCTTTAGCTTGCTTGCCATCCTCGTGAAAATAAAGGTCGAAATGGTCAACGTTTTGGGCACCTGTCAGATTTTTCCCATCTTTGAGATAGTACCAGTTGCCCTCAGCATCGCTCTTGAATTGACCGCCAGAAACGACAGTAGTTTCAACAGACTCCGGTGCTTGACTGTTTACTTCGGTGACTGTGCTAGCTGTTTCTGAAGTTGAGGTAGCGGTTCTCGTTTCGCCACTAGACAAATTGTAAGTGCTACTTGCTTGGTCTTCCTTAAGGACTGGCTGCTTATCAGTTGTGACAGTAGCAGTTGTATCAGTTGCCTTATTGGTTGCGCCTTGATCAGCTTTTGTCGTAGCTACAGTTGTTTCTGTGACAACAAGCTCAGGATCCTGACTGACGCTTTCAGGCGTGCTAGCTGAGGTAACTTGATTTGTAGCTTGCTCGTCGGCAGAGACACCAACTCCAATCAATGAGGCACCAAGTGCCAAACCAGACACGGCAATGGTAACCCATTGTTTTTTCACTTTATGAAGTTTAAAATGAACTTTATTTTCCATAAAAGTTCCCCTTTTCCTTTTTAATGACCCCATTCTAACATCTTTCATTAGAAGAATCAAACGCATTCATAAGATTTTCATGTTTTTTTCTAAAAATTGAAAATTCTTTCTAGGTAAGGATTTGAGAAACAAAAAAGAATGATAAATGACCACTTTAGTAAGCTCCTTTTAATCGAGATGTATGGAAAATTAAAAAGTAAGCATTAGGAGTCCCCATCTTCAACATAGCATTCACCAATAAAAGTATAAAAATACAGAAAAAGGACCATTTAGACCAAGAAATATGGTATAATAGTTCGGTATTTTGCAAAAAATGGAGTATAAAAATGAGTATTTTTCGTAAAAAGGATGTCGGTCTCGCTCAGACTGAGATGAAACGACATCTGACCCTTAGGGATGTGGTCCTGCTGGGAATCGGTGCCATGGTTGGTACAGGAATCTTTACGATTACTGGTACCGCGGCATCGACTCTGGCTGGTCCTGCCCTGATTATTTCGGTCTTGATTTCAGCCGTGTGTGTTGGGATGTCAGCTATTTTCTTTGCTGAGTTTGCCTCACGTTACCCATCGGCTGGTGGTGTTTATGGTTATCTCTATGCTGTCTGGGGGGAGTATCCTGCCTGGATGGGTGGCTGGTTGACCATGATTGTCTTTATGAATGCTGTATCCAGTGTGGCCTCTGGTTGGGGTGCCTACCTCAAGGGGCTCTTGGCTAGCTTTGGTCTTAAGTTGCCTCAAGCCATCAGTGGACCTTTCAATCCCAGTCAAGGCACTTACATTGACCTCTTGCCAGTCTTGGTCTTGGTCTTGGTGACGGCTCTTCTTCTCATGAATTCTAAACAGGCTTTACGTTTGAACTCCCTCTTGGTAGTGCTCAAATTTTCAGCCTTAGCAGTCTTTATCTTAGTGGGTCTCTTCCATTTGAATCCTAGCAACTGGGCAGATTTTGCACCATTTGGCTTTGGGCAAATTTATGGAGGAAAGACAGGAATTATGGCGGGTGCTTCCCTCATGTTCTTTGGTTTCCTTGGTTTCGAGTCTATCTCTATGACAGTAGACGAGATTAAAGAGCCGCAAAAGAACGTTCCTCGAGGTATCGTTCTTGCCTTGATTATCGTGGCTTCACTTTATGCCGTGGTTTCGCTGGTCTTGACAGGAATGGTTCACTATACCAAGTTGAATGTTGATGATGCTGTGGCTTATGCCCTTCGCTATATCGGTATTTCTTGGGCGGCCAACTATGTCTCTGTGGTTGCTATTATGACCTTGATTACGGTATGTATTTCAATGGCCTATGCCCTTAGCCGTATGGTTTATAGCTTGGCGCGTGATGGTTTCCTTCCTCAAACCTTCCAAAAGGTTTCAGAGACTAATAAGGTTCCACATCATGCGACGCTTTTGACAGGCGTTTTGTCAGCTATCTCAGCAGGTATCTTCTCTTTGGCCAATATGGCATCCTTGGTTAACATTGCGACCTTGGCTTACTTGGTCCTCTTGGCTATTGCCCTCATTATTCTTCGTAAGGACAAGGGTTTGCCACAGAAGGATGAGTTTAAGGTTCCATTTGTTCCTGTCTTGCCCATTATTTCAATTATCGTCTGCCTCTCCTTTATGAGTCAGTACAGTTGGCAGACATGGTTAGCCTTTGGTTTGGCAGTGCTAATTGGTTCAGCTATCTATGCCTTTTACGGTTATAAACATTCTAAGTATTAAGATGAAAACGTTAGGTCTGATGATCTAGCGTTTTTTGATATAATGGAAGGGAAGTAAAAGCAGGAGTAGATTGATGAAATCAGACCAGATGTGGCAAGCCTATAAGATTTTAAATCAGACAATCGGAGATAAGATTGATGCCTGGGCCTTTGGCGTGGAAGCAGATTATTTGGCAGAACTCGTATTGATGGGGCAAAAGACAGCAACCAGTTCAGCTTTTGACTTGTATGCAGTGGGGAATGAACCATTGCCCAAGGAAAATGAACTGAGCGTCATTCTTGATAGTAAGGAGAATGCTATTTGTATTATTGAAACGACGAAAGTTGAGGTCATCCCATTTAAAGAGGTTTCTAAAGACCATGCCTACAAGGAAGGTGAAGGAGACCGTGGGCTAACTTATTGGCAAGAGCTTCATGAGAATCTCTTTAGCAATTGGTTAGAAGAGGTTGGATTACATTTTAGTCAGGAAAGTCTGGTTGTTTTGGAAGAATTTAGAGTGGTCTATCCTAGAGATTGAAAGTTCCCAATATCTTGGGGACTTTTTTACTTTAAGGAAAGATTAACCTTTCTTTAAGTCTTGTCTTAGGTTTCTTGTGTTTAATAGAGGCATCTCAAAAGTAAGAAAGAGGTAGAACATATGACATACAAAGATACAAAACAAACACAAGAACGTTATGCCATTAAAAAATCATCAAAATGGAAAACTGCAGGTTCAGTTCTAGTAGCGAGCTTAATTTTTGGAAGCTCTGTTGTCTTAAATGAAAATAAGGCTTCAGCCGATGAGACGAACACTGATTCAACGCTCTCAACGGTTACGACGGGTGAAACCACTGCTGATTTAATTGAAGAAAGTGTGCAGACAGAAGATTCGTCAAATACTAGTGAGAAAAGTACAGATACTGATACAAGTACTACAACTACGACATCTGACACTGGTTCATCAGCAACAAGTACAACAGCAGACACAACAAGTTCAACATCCGACACAACAGAAACATCGTCAAGTAGTGAAACCTCTAATCAGTCAAGCACCTCTTCAACTTCAGAAGCCAGTTCTTCTGAAACTGCTGCAACAACAACTAATGAAACTTCAGAAACGGCAACAACTACTACAGATGAAAGTAGTAGCACTAATACAAGCACAAGCTCCACTGAAGCGACTGCTTCAGAGACAGCTTCAGTTTTAACCAACAATGCTTCAGATACTACATCTGAGACAACAACAACTGAGTCTAGCAGTGCTGATTCAGAAAGCACCACGACCACGATTACCTTTAATGGGACAACTGTGGTAACAAGTGATAGTAGCACAGTAACAGTTGACGGCACTACTGTTACCATTAATCAATCAGGTTCATATATTCTAACAGGTAATGGCTCAAGTTACACTATTATTGTGGCTGGTAGCGTGACGGATCCAGTTACAATCTACTTGGATGATGTGACCTTAACAGATTCGTCAATCACTTCTAATTCCTCAGCAGAATTGACGGTGAATGTCCTTTCAGACAGTTCCATTTCTTCGACCTCTGCTAATGCCATCGAAGCAGCTGGAGCTTTGACCATCACCAGCGGTATTGGAAGTAGCTTGACCCTTTCAAGTACTGAAAAGCACGCCATTAAGGCTGATAGTGTAACGGTTGACTCTGTAACGCTTGATTTGACTTCTGAGGCCAAGGATGGCATCAATGCGACGACAGCTGTAACCATTAAAAATGCCACAGTCAACATCACAGCAACTGATGATGGTATTCAAGTCGAAGACGAAACAGATGTGAATAGTGGTGACTTGACAATTACCGACTCAACGGTAACCATTAATGCGACTGATAAAGGTATCACGGTTACGGATGAATTGACCGTTGAAGGTAATTCTAAAGTAACAGTCGTGGCAGGTGACGAAGGCCTTGAAGGACGTTATATCAATTTGACAGGTGGAACCGTTGACATCACTGCTGGAGATGACGGTATTAACGCCACTGAGTGGACGACCAAGGACAGTGCAGACACTTCAAGCCTAACCAACTCGACTTCTGATTTGGAAAATGAAGTTGCCATCAATATTGACGGTGCAACAGTTACAATCCTAGCAGATGGTGATGGTATCGACAGTAATGGGAATGTGACAGTTAAAAGTGGTTCTCTCTATGTCGCTCAGACAAGTGCCGATAATGCGGCTATCGACTATGATGGGACAGGTATCATCTCGGGCGGTACCGTTTGGGCCATTGGTAACCAAGGAATGGCTCAGGCCTTTACAACAGGTTCAAGCCAATCTTACATCATGGCTAACATTTCAGGTAGTGCAGGGGACACCATTACAGTCACTGATAGTTCTGGAAATGTCATTGCCACAACGACAGCGACTTCTTCATTTGGAAATGTGGTCTTTAGTACCGAGAGTCTAACTTCGGGTGAAACCTATACCATTACGACATCAAGTGGTGCTAGTGTGACTGCAACAGCTACTGAAGAAGGCACAAACAATGGTCCTGGTGCTGGTGGCATAGGCGGCTTCCCAGGCGGTGGCTTTGGCAATAGCTCAATGTCTGATAACTTCGGAGGCTACGGCAGACCAACTAGCTATGGTGGCAGCTCTACAAATACGGGTACCGTCAATACCCCATGGGGCCAATCTGCTTCGACAAGTTCTGAGAATACAACTAGCACAAGTAGTACAAGTTCAACAAGCCAGACGGCTAATACTGGACGTCCAACCCCACCAAACTTTGCTAGTCAAACAAGTAGCTCAAACTCTATAAATATGAGCCCTACGACAAGCAGCAGTGCTAATCAACCAGCTACCAATGCTCCAGCAATGACAGCGACAAACACAGCTTTATCAAATCAAAATACGTCAACATCAAATCCTTCAAGCTTTGAAGGAGCATCGCTTAAATCAAATACCTCTCTCGCTAACCAGCCTACAAAAGAGCAATCGACACAAACAATGACCAATACATCAAGCAGTGCCCAACAACAAGCTCATGAGACTGCTGAAAAGTTGGATAAGCTCCAACCTCAAAATCAAAGCTCTAAAGCATCAAAAGGTCAGCCAAGAGAAGTTTCAAGTCAAAAGGAAAATGTAGGCCCAGTCGTACAGACGAATCTTGCACAAAAAACAAATAATCAAACAAGCTCTAAGTCTAACCAGTCTGACAAAAGCTCACAAAGCAACCAAACAACAAGTAAATCTAGCCTACCAAATACTGGTGATGTGAGTAGCTTGGGCTTAGGCGCATTAGGAGCTGTACTCATGACAACATCATTTGCACTTAAGGGAGGCAAGCATTCCCGTAAGTAATCTCTCATTTTAAGTATAAAAAACTGTACCTGATTAACAGATACAGTTTTTTTACTTATTTTTTAAAGCTATTTTTAAGGCCTTCAACAGCACCTTCAACGCCTTCTTTAACATCTTCGATACCGTCTTTTGCTTTTGCTACAACTTTTTCGACAGCACCTTCGATTTCAGTTTTTTTGTCGCCAGTAAGTTTACCAGCACCCTCTTTAAGAGCGCCTTTAGCTTGATTCAATTTATCTTCGATTCCCATAGTAGAACCTCCTTTTTATGATGAGACCATTGTAGACAATATTAGACGGTAATGCAAGTGATTTGTTTAATAAGTAACGACATTAATGTTTCCTTTATCGTATTCAGCGATGAAGATATCTGAAATGTTGTCATATCCCATTTTAGTAAGTTCGTCGTTTAACCATGCTTCAGATTTTCCGATACTGTCAAGAATTTCCAACTGAACAACGCCATCTGTGACAATTGGGTATTTCGGATTTTCATCACCCGCACGAATCACAATCAATTGGCCGTTTTGCTCAATTACAGCACGTTTAACCTCTTTGAGTTGAAAAATTCCTTGAGAACGTAATTTTAAAGCGACATCAGAGGCTGAAAGTCCTTTAGAGCGACAAGCTTCAGGATCTAGTTGACCATGTTTGATGATGACTGTTGGCTTACCGTCAATCAAGTGTTTGATAAAGCGAATGTTTGTGTTAAGCCATTTTAGAAGTAAAATCAAAATCGTCCAAATAATCAAAATCACGAAATATTGGAGGATGGAAACGTTACTACTATAAATTGTTCCACCGATGATTCCACCAAGGACGAAGTTCTGTACTTGGTCAGTAGCTGAGCTAGGTGCTAGGTTTCCTTTACCTGTTAAATTGATAACAAAGACGAGTGAAATAAGCCCCAAAGCTAGTTTAATTGCAACAGTAAGATAAAAAGATGTCATTTTTTAACCTCCACGAGTTCAACATCAGACTTGTAAAGTTTTATTTGTTCTAGCAAGTAGCTATCGGGATCCGAACCTGCAATGGCACGGTAGTAGTTGTCTTTAACTTTTACGATAGCTCCATCAGTGGCAGCAGAAGTATTGACATAAACCTTGCTCTTATCAACGTCAAGATTTTTAGACACAACCTCGATAAAGTGAAGAGATGCTCTAAATTGGTCGTTGTTAGATTGATTGCTTTGGAAATTACTGATAGCAATTAGAACCACGGCAACTAAGGTTAAAATAGAAATGATAGAGAGTTCACGAAACTTAGTATCATGGCGTTCTTTGAAGGCCTTAAAAGCAAATACGCCGGTCACTAAAATAAGTCCTGCAGCAATGGCAACCATAACCCAGTTTTGTTGGCTAATCTGACTTAGCACATAGTCGTAGGAATAGAATTTCATTGAGAGATTTCCTTTCATAATATCACTAACATTATAGGTTAAAGATTGACTTAATTCAAATAGATGAATTTAGGAAAACGTTTAACTGGACATATTTTTTTAGGTGTTCTATTAAGGTTAGTGATCTGGAAAGTTGGCCTGCTAATTCTGTTCTTTTCTCTATAAGTTTGTTGAATTTTTCACAAATTATGCTTATAATTGAGGTAAACAATCATAAGAACTTGCCTAAACTTTTGGTAAATAAGAAGACTATTGACTTTAATATGATTGAGTTACACATATAGAGTACCTCTATCTGAAAATCTGTCATTGTAAGGTCACTAGTCTAAATTTTCCTAGAGACTTTTTGGCCTCTCGTTCCTAGAATAAGGAGAATATTATGTCTGAACCATTATTTTTACAATCTGTTATGCAAGAAAAAATCTGGGGCGGCACACATTTGCGTGATGTCTTTGGCTACGACATTCCAAGCGACCATGTCGGAGAGTACTGGGCTATTTCTGCTCACCCAAATGGTGTATCGACGATTAAGAATGGTCGTTATGCTGGTCAAACTTTGGATGTTCTTTATGTTGAGCATCGTGAATTGTTTGGCAATCGTCAGGAACCTGTCTTCCCACTTTTGACGAAGATTTTGGATGCCAATGACTGGCTTTCAGTTCAGGTTCACCCAGATGATGCTTATGGACTTGAACATGAAGGTGAGCTTGGTAAAACAGAGTGTTGGTATATCATTGCTGCTGAACCAGGTGCAGAAATCATTTATGGTCACAATGCTAAATCAAAAGAAGAATTGCGCCAGCAAATTGAACGTAAGGATTGGGAAAATCTCTTGACCAAGGTTCCAGTTAAAGCAGGAGATTTCTTCTATGTGCCAAGTGGTACCATGCATGCTATTGGTGCAGGTATCATGGTTCTTGAAACGCAACAATCTAGTGATACGACCTACCGTGTTTATGATTTTGACCGTAAAGATGATCAAGGTAACCTGCGTGAACTCCATCTTGAAAAATCTATCGATGTCCTTACTATCGGTGAGCCAGCCAACAGTCGTCCAGTCACAACAAAAGTAGACGACCTCAAATCAACACTTTTAGTAGCAAGTGATTTCTTTGATGCTTACAAATGGGAAATTTCAGGTAAGGCTGATTTTGAAAAGACTGCTGATTACAGTTTGTTTAGTGTGCTTGATGGCCAAGGAAGCCTTAAAGTAGACGCTCAAGATTATGACATCGCCAAAGGAAGTCACTTTATTCTACCTAGCGATGTCCAAGCTTGGCAAATCCAGGGAAATCTTGAACTGATTGTTAGTCATCCATAATTTAAGTAGTTAAACTAGACGGGATAAGAATCTTGTCTAGTTTTTTCATCCAATCAGACAGAATATTTGAAATTTTAAAAATCTTTCCTAATACGTTTCAATAGCTTGAAGTTCCAAACTAATCATGTCATACTAAATAAGTTGACTAAAATTATAATAAACAAGTTGTGTCTATTTGGGGCATAAGATCTTGTTTGTTTTAGATTGGAGAAACTTATGTTAAAAAAGGGAAGCCTTACAGCTTTATTGTTGTTTGGTATGTTCTTTGGAGCGGGAAATCTGACCTTTCCCCCTCAGTTAGGCTTTGAATCTGGAGGTCATTTTTGGCCAGCCATTGCCGGTTTTGTCCTATCTGGTGTCGGAATTGCAATTCTAACACTTATTATTGGGACTCTAAATCCGAAGGGGTATATTCACGAGATTTCGCAAAAAATCTCACCTAAGTTTGCCTTGTTATACTTGGCAGTGCTTTACTTGTCTATTGGACCATTCTTTGCCATTCCAAGGACAGCAGCGACAGCTTTTTCAATTGGTATTGCACCAATGGTCGGTAATAGTCATACTAGTCTATGGTTACTTGCCTTCACAGCCGTTTATTTTGCCTTGGCTTTATGGATTGCAATGAATCCTTCTAAGATTTTAGATAGTATTGGTCGAATCCTGACACCTATTTTCGCTCTATTAATCGTTATTTTGATTGTAGTTGGTGCCTTTAAATATGGTGGTCATAGCACACATACTGCAACAGAAGCTTATAAAGCCTCAGCCTTTGGTAATGGTTTCTTGGAAGGGTACAATACCTTAGATGCCTTGGCTTCGGTAGCCTTTAGTGTGGTGGCAGTAGTAACCCTCAATCAATTAGGCTTTAAATCTAAAAAAGAGTACATCTCAACCATTTGGGTTGTAGGTATTCTGGTTGGATTGATGTTCTCAGGTTTATACTTAGGTCTAGCATTCTTGGGGAACCATTTCCCACTTGATACATCAACTTTGGGAGAAGGTGCTAACCTTGGAGCAGCTGTTCTATCGAATGCAACTCAGGCTATCTTTGGTCCGATTTCACAGATTTTCCTAGCAGTTATGGTAACAGTGACGTGCTTTACGACAACAGCAGGCTTGATTGTGGCGACCGGTGAGTTCTTTAACAAGGCCTTCCCACAAGTCTCATACAAAACCTATGCTATTGTCTTCACTCTTGTTGGGTTTGCGATTGCCAATTTGGGACTTAATAATATCATTGCATTCTCAGTACCAGTACTTTTGATTCTTTACCCAATTACAATCACGATTGTCATGATTGTGATTGCTAATAAGTTTGTGGCCTTGTCTAAACCTGGTATGCAAATTACAGTTGCTGTAGTGACGCATATCGCTTTACTTAGTGTAATTGGCAGCCAGTTCAAACTTGCAGGACTCAATGCCCTTATTAACTTCCTACCATTGTCAGGAGCATCATTGCCATGGTTGATACCAGCCATCTTGTGTATCCTCTTGTCTCTCGTCTTACCAGATAAGATTAAGAGCGAAAGATTCGAAATGGAATAAACATAAAATCCTATCACAATTGTGGTGGGATTTTTTTGTCTCTCCAAGTCACCATAAGTGCGAAATCTCCCAAAAAGCGTTACACTTAAGGCGTGGAGATGCAAGTATCTAGTGAAGGGAGTGTTAAAAATGTCAAATCTAAATAATCATAAGATCTATCTTGCTGGTGGCTGTTTCTGGGGTGTGGAAGAGTACTTCTCTCGTGTGCCTGGTGTGTTAGATGCCATTTCAGGTTATGCCAATGGTCGTAGTGAGACGACTCGCTATGAGCTCATCGGTCAGACGGGCCACGCTGAAACTGTTCAGGTAACCTATGATGCTAGCAAAGTGTCATTGCGAGAGATTTTGCTACATTTCTTCCGTATTATCAATCCTATAAGCAAAAACAAACAGGGCAATGATGTGGGAACCCAGTACCGTACGGGTGTTTACTATACTGATGTAAATGACTTGCCAATCATCGAGCAAGTTTTCCAAGAAATATCTGAGCAATACGGTCAGCCTTTGGCAGTTGAGTTGTTGCCATTGCAACACTTTATTCCTGCTGAGGATTATCATCAGGATTATCTCAAGAAGAATCCTAATGGCTATTGCCATATTAATGTTAATCAAGCGGTTAATCCTATTATTGATTCAAGTTCTTATCACAAACCAAGTCAGGAGGAGCTTAAAGTAAGTCTGAGCCCAGAAGCTTATGCTGTGACCCAGGAAAATGGAACAGAACGGGCCTTTACAAGTCCCCTTTGGAATCATTTTGAACCAGGGATTTATGTTGATGTAGTGACTGGTGAGCCCCTCTTTTCATCCAAGGACAAGTTTGATTCAGCTTGTGGCTGGCCAAGTTTCTCTCGTCCCATTAGTCCCGAGGTAGCCAACTACAAGGAAGACCATTCTCACAATATGGATCGTATTGAGGTTCGTAGTCGTGTAGGAGATTCTCATCTTGGGCATGTCTTTCCAGATGGGCCAAGTGACAAGGGTGGGTTACGCTATTGTATCAATGGTGTAGCAACGCGATTTGTGCCTAAAGCCGATATGGAAAAAGAAGGCTATGCCTACTTACTTGACCAAGTAGACTGATTAGTCACTAGTTCTAAGAGATCTTTTTACTAGAATCATGCCATAACTAAAGAGGTTGGAGTCCCTTACCACCAACCTTTTTTGCATGTAAAAGAAATTAAGGAAAGCCTTTTAAAGCTAACATAAAATGTCACCTTACCATTCAGGACAAAAAAGTAACCTTTCATTACATTTTTTTACAATTTTATCGAATTTGTTTTAAGTGTCAAACCAAAAAGTAGTACACTATAGTAGTGAGAAATCTGACAAGTGTCAAAGTGTTTTTTCCATAGATTTTGCTAGTTTTGGTGTCTGTAAACATTATTGTACTTTGTGTAATAATTAGTCTTCCTAACCTCCCAATTATGATTTTATATGTCTAAACTTACCTAAACATAGCTAGCAAAAGAGTATAAATTTCCATAACGAAATATGACAGCACTTGTTAGATTTTGTGATAAGATTCAGATAGTCCTAAGGACTATTTTATTGTGCTAAACCTTTTTGACGGAGCTTATTATGGAATTGATGAATAAACTAATCATATTAATAGCCATTTGTGTCTTGTGGTTCTGGTCTTTTCTTTTACTTCCTAAAACAGGGGAGAAAATAGTTTATCTTTATCATTTCCTAGCTCTGTGTGGTTTAGTCATGATTTATTTTGCCCTAATTGACCCAGCTGGTCTCTGTGATACCTTTTTCAATATTAAACATCTATGTTTTCATTAATGGATCCAGTTTGACAATAGGTCAGGAAAATCTGAATATAACTAATCACTCATAAAAGAAGCTTTCTGTACATTGACAACAGTTTATCTGTTTTCAATATGCAGGAGGATTTTTCTTTATTATCAAGTTTTGAGCAGAGAAAAAGCAGTCTGACTAGACTGCTTAAGGTATATTAATGATGTGATTCGTAGCGTTTGACGATTCTATTTAGGCGCCATTGGTAACAAAGACCACTGACGATAAGACTGGCAATCAGGCCAATCCAGTAACTATATGGACCCAGTCCAGCAACTTTTTCAAGAAGGTAACCAACAGGGAAGGTCATGCCCCAGTATGACAAGACACCGAGATAGAAAGGGACCTTGGTGTCCTTATAGCCACGAAGAATTCCTTGAAGTGGAGCCGCAAAGACATCCGCCACTTGAAAGAAGAGGCTATAGGTCATGAAAACGGCCGTCATTCTCAAAAACTCAGGTTCATGTCCATAGAGTTCAGCTAAATCATAGCGCAAGAAATAGAGAAAGAACAAGGTAAAACCAGCAAAACCTAAGGCAGTTAGACGTCCTAGCTTGCTATAGCTCTTGACCGCATCCATGCGTTTAGCTCCAAATTCGTAAGAAATAATGATAGCCATTGCACTGGAAACACTGAGAGGAAAGGCATACATGAGGTTTGAGAAATTCATGGCCGCCTGATGACTGGCAATGACTAGGGATGGATACTTGGCCATAACTAGACCAACGCCTGAGAAGATGGCGACCTCCGCAAAGACCGTTCCACCAATGGGGAGACCTAGTTTCAGTGCGTCAAGCAGAGCCGTCTTATCAAGGGGTTGGATTTTTTCAATCTGGTAGGGTTTAACCTTCTTATGCTTTCTGATAACTGCGATGGAAATAAGGAGAAGGGCCCAGTAAGCCAATGAAGTTCCCAGACCTGCTCCAGCTCCTCCCAACTCTGGTAGACCAGCGATGCCATAGATGAGGAGAAAATTGAAGAAACCATTTAGTGGTAGAAGCAAAAGCATGAGGTACATGGAAAGGCGCGTAAGGCCAAGCGCATCAAGGAAGGAGCGAACCACGCTAAAGAGCAGAAGGGGAATAATCCCAAGACTCAAAAAGCGTAGGTATCCAAGGGCCACCTTTCTGACCACAGGTTCCAAACCTAAGTGTCCCAGAACTAAGGGTGCCCCCAGAAAAACGAGGGCAAAGAGGATCAGTGATAGACCCAAAGCCATATAAAGAAATTGATAGAAATCAGGTGCCACTCGGTCCTTGCGACCTGCCCCTAGATGGTGTCCGATAATAGGAACTAGGGCAGATACGATACCTGTTAAGAAGGTGAAAAAAGGACTCCATAAACTCGTTGCCATGGCTACCCCCGCCAAGTGTAGGGCATCGTATTGACCAGTCATGGTAGTGTCCACAAAAGCTGCTGAAAAGTTGGCAAACTGATAGATCAGTATGGGCACAAAAATCTTGAAGAAAACAAGAAATCGCTCACGGAGAGAATGTGTTTCGTGCATTCTGTTTTCCTTTCTAAATTTTTCAAATTATATAATCATTGTACAACTGTTATCCAATAAAGTCTATAATTGACGGAAAGTTCGGTCCCATTCTCTCAAATTATCGTCATCTCCCATAAAAGCCAAGTAGTGGAGAATTTCTTTATGTATAGTCTTTCCCATATTCTTATCGATAAATTTATAAAGGTATGCGGCTTTTAGTTCTTTAAGATAGAGTTTTTGTAACATGAAATAGTCTGGTAATTGAATAGTTTTTAGTTCGTTTAGATAGTAGTCACTATCTTCTTGATTTCCGTAAAGAATGATTTGGAAAATACAACGACTGATAACTTCTAAAGTGATTCGATCTAAATTATTTCTAGGATTTTTATTGAGTATTGATAGGAATTCCTTAATGTAGATTTTTAGCGCATCTTCTGTGAAGATATCCTTTACCATATTCAGTAAATTAATATCGAGAAGTGTCCAAATATCAATAGAAAAGAAGTAGTTTTGAAGTTCTGTAGCAATATCTTGGTTAACTGACCGGTTTTGAAGTTTTGAAACCTGACAGTCAATACAAAGACTAATCAGATAATCACTATAATTGGTTTCTCCTAAAATGCGAAACTTTTCTGCGACTTGCTCCAGTGCTTCAAAGTCTAGATGATTTGAGGCTTGATTGAATTGATTAGCAAGTTTTATGTAGGTTTCGTCCACAAGATATTCTTGTTCGAAAAATTCATTATATTCGACTTTTAGATGTTTTAAAAGTTTGAAAAGAGTATCATTTGAGAGTGATGTTTTGTTATTTTCAAAGTCTGAAAGACTCGCTACAGATCCAGCTACTTGAGCGAGTCTCTGAATAGTGTATTTTCTCTGTTTTCGAATCTGTTTAAATTTTTGACCTTGTTCCATATAAAATTACCTTATCGGATTTCCGAAATTTCAATAGTTGATACTATTAATAAACTAAAATAATAGTATCAAATTGAAGGAGGTAAAAGCAATGATTATTGAAAAAAATAAATCGGTTGCTGTGTCACTGCTTAAATTTATTAAGCTACTTCCTAAGAAGGAAATGGTACTTTATATCATTTTTGCGCTTCTTTATTCGTGTCAAGGCATTGTAATACCTGTAATTATCCAGATGGCAGGTCATATAGATAGTAGTGATAGTTGGGATTTAATAGTTTTTACATTTTCGAGTATCTCTCTTTGGGTGGTTGTGTACGCTTTTATGTATATAGAGAATATTCTGCTTCGTTCTATTATTAGAGCGTTTAATGTGAGCCTATCAGAAAATATTTTAAAGAATCATGCTGTCTTTCCTAAAAACATCTCCGATTCTGAGCTTTGCTCACTCTTGACACAAGATCTTGGAATTGTAGACCAAGAGTTCCTTCAATCTTTTCTTATCTCGCCTGTGTGGGGCGCCTCTATTCTAGTCTCTGTTATTTATTTGATCAAACAAAATATTATTGTGGGTAGTCTTTTTACAATAGGTGCTTTTCTGATGATTTTGCCTCAGTTTATATTTAAGAGAAAATTAAAAGAGTCAGGAGAATTACTAAGTAGTTCAAAAGAGAAGAATTTAAGATCTATCACAGACTTTGGTAAAGGGATTGAAACGATTATTTGCAACCAAGCAGAAAAAGAGAATGTAAGGCAAACTCTCATAACCCTTGGTGAGATGGAAAAGACACAATTTAAGTATTATACACTTCAGAATTTAGTTATGTTTTGGACAGGACCTCTTAAAGCTATTGGCCTGATTGGACCGTTTGTGATTGGTCTTGTAATAAAACAAAATTCAATCACTACACTTATTGCTATGATGTCTGCTTCAACATATCTTATTAACCCCTTACAACAGATTCTGGAGGCTATTGCAAGTATTCAATCAAGTCAAGTGATAAAAGATAAATTATTGACATTTGGAAGTGAGTCAGAAATTCCTTCAAAAGGGCTTCACATACATACTTTAGAAGAAATTCAGTTAAAAAACGTCACTAAATCTTATGATAATCAAGAGATTTTTCGAGATGTCACGGTTACTTTTTCATTGTCTCAGCATAACCTTATAGTTGGTGATAGTGGTATTGGAAAAACAACACTTTTTAGGTTAATATCAGGGCAAGATAAGGCATATAGTGGGAAAATCATTTTTAAAAGCATTGATGGAAGGGAGCTGACTCCAAATTTAGATAATATTGCAATTATTCATCAAAATCCCTATGTCTTTCATACAAGTGTGCGACATAATCTAACTCTTTATCAAGATTATTCTGACTCATTGCTCATTTCAACACTAAAAAAAGTTGGACTATGGGAGGCTTGTTGTCACCAATTAGACTATGAATTAACTGGAGATAACTTTTCAGGTGGTCAAATCATAAAACTTGAGATTGCACGTGCTATTTTAAGGGGCAAGCAGGTTTTACTAGCGGATGAGATGATGGCTTCTTTAGATGGAGCAAGTTCAAAAGAAATAAGCAATGTCTTAAAACAGTTGCCTAATAGTATTATTGAAATTGCCCATCATTACAATCTGGAAGATTATGATGCTGTCTATAGAATTGAAAATAAGTCAATCGTAAGAATTAAATAGCATGAGCTACTTTCAGTAAAAGTTAGACAGAGGAGTTGCTGAGTCTTTTCTTTCGATAGATAAACTTGGGACAGATTTTATCACTTGAGGAAATTCTCAAAAAGATTTTATTTCAAACAAAACACCTAAGTCAAGCGACTCAGGTGTTCTTGTGTTATTTTTCTTTTTTATTATGATTCAAAATGGCATTGAGGACAATGGCAAGCAAACTTGCGACCACGATACCGTTTGAGAAGAACATTTGGAAAGCTGTTGGTAGGCTGTTGAAGAGGTTGCTATTGTTAAGACCAACCCCTGCAGCGATGGATACCGCAGCAATCAAGAAGTTGTGTTCGTTGTTGGCGAAATCAACACGTGCCAAGATTTGCATCCCTTGGATAGAAACAAAACCGAACATAACAAGCATAGCGCCACCAAGTACTGGGCTTGGGATGATTTGAGCCAAGGCACCAAACTTAGGAAGGAGTCCAAGAAGAACAAGGAAGCCAGCTGCGTAGTAGATTGGCAAGCGTTTCTTAATGCCTGACAACTTCACAAGACCAACGTTTTGAGAGAAACCTGTGTATGGGAAGGTATTGAAGAGCCCACCAAGGAGAACGGCCATACCTTCAGCTCGGTAACCGTTACGGAGGCGAGTGCTATCAATTGGGTCTTTGGTAATATCAGAAAGAGCCAAGTAAACCCCAGTTGATTCAACCATTGACACAGTAGCGATGATACACATCATGATGATTGATGATAACTCAAATTTAGG
The DNA here is from genome assembly GCF_052384325.1 of Streptococcus sp. cx1. NCBI lineage: Bacteria > Bacillati > Bacillota > Bacilli > Lactobacillales > Streptococcaceae > Streptococcus > Streptococcus sp. cx1. The sequence continues at coordinate 145,568 of NZ_JBQSUN010000002.1, forward strand.
CATTCCGAAGTAGAATGGTGTTGGCACATGGACAACAGGTGCCGCAGCAACCGGTGAGAAGTCAACCAAGCCCATGCTTGCTGCGATAACAGTACCTACAACCAAACCAATTAAAATTGAGATGGATTTGATAAATCCTTTGGTAAAAATATTAACCAGAAGGATGATAAGAACCGTGATAGCTGCAAGGAAGAGGCTTTGACCAGTTGGTTTGTCAACGTTGTTCCCCATATTTCCGATAGCGACAGGGATAAGGGTCAAACCAATAGTAGTGATGACAGATCCCGTAACGATGGAAGGGAAGAGGTTGGCCACTTTTGAAAAGACACCAGAAACAAGGATAACATAAATCCCTGAAACGATAAGGGCACCAAACATAGCACCGCTGCCATGACTCTTACCAATCATAATGAGTGGAGCCACTGATTGGAAGGCAACTCCAAGCACAACTGGAAGACCAATACCGAAGTGTTTATTGAGTTGAAGTTGGAGGAAAGTTGCCACACCACACATGAAGATGTCAGTTGAAATCAAGTAGGTTAATTCATGAGCTGAATACCCCAAAGCACCAGCAATCATGATTGGCACCAGGATTGATCCCGAGTACATGGCAAGAAGGTGTTGCAGTCCTAGGACCGCCGCCTGCGAGTGTTTCTCTTTGTTTTGCATTAGATGTCTGCCTCCTTAAATACAACCTGACCATTTTTAAAACGATCCAAACGAGCAAGTGAAACCACTGGGTAGCCGGCTTCTTCCAAAAGAGCACGACCATCTTGGAAGGATTTCTCGATAACGATACCGACAGCTTCGACGTGTGCGCCAGCCTCTTCAATGATTTGAATCAAACCTTTGGCAGCTTGACCGTTCGCTAGGAAATCATCAACGATGAGAACCTTGTCTTCAGGAGTGAGAAACTTGCTTGCGATAGAGACAGTACTAGTCACCTGCTTAGTGAAAGAGTAAACCTCAGCAGTGAGGATACCTTCATTCATGGTGATATTTTTAGCCTTCTTAGCAAAAATCATAGGGACATCCAAGGCCTCAGCCGCATAGAGGGCTGGTGCAATACCAGATGCCTCGATAGTCACCACCTTGGTGATACCAGCGTCCTTGAACTTGTCAGCAAAGACCTTTCCAATTTCACGCATGAGCTCAAAGTCTACTTGGTGAGTTAAGAAAGAGTCAACTTTGAGGATATTTTCCCCAAGGACATTCCCATCATTGAGAATGCGGTCTTCCAGTAATTTCATATTACCTCCTATAAATTGAATAACAATGCTGTGTCTTGATTTATTTCAGATTTTATTGAGACTCTGAAATAAATCAAAACCATCGAATAACAGAAAAAGGCCTGCAAAGCAAGCCTTTGAAATCACAAAAAGACAGTAAAAATCTTTCTATGACTATGTTAGCTTACTCATTGTTAGGTGTTACGGCACCTTGTAGAAACGTCACGCCCATTCGTGACATAAATAAGTAATGTTCTCATTGTTCGATGAAGCTGTCGATGGTTGATGATAAATCAATATCAACTCTTTTATAATACTATATTTTCTTTGAAGACTCAAAGAATTTTTTCCATAAAAATGCACTCTTTAAAAAGTTGCAAAATTCAATCTAACATTATTGTAAGATTTGCTGAGAATGGTCGTTTCTTGGGGTATTTATTGTTATAATAGTGGGAAATGAAAGAGGTTGAGTTATGCATAAGATTTTATTAGTGGAGGACGACGAGGTTATCCGTCAACAAGTCAAAAAAATGCTAGAACAGTGGGGTTACGAAGTTGTTCTTGTTGAAGATTTCATGGAAGTATTATCTATTTTTGTAAAAGAAGAACCCCACTTGGTTCTTATGGATATTGGTTTACCTCTATTTAACGGTTATCACTGGTGTCAGGAAATTCGGAAGGTCTCCAAGGTGCCGATTATGTTCTTGTCCTCTAGAGATCAGGCCATGGATATCGTTATGGCAATCAATATGGGTGGAGACGACTTTGTGACTAAACCATTTGATCAAAACGTTCTCCTAGCAAAAATTCAAGGGCTTTTACGTCGTTCTTATGAGTTTGGTAAGGATCAGAGCCTTTTGGAATATAGAGGTGTGATACTGAACCTCAAAGCCATGGATTTGGTTTATCAGGGCGAAGTCGTTTCTTTGACTAAGAATGAGTTTCAGATTTTACAAGTTCTCTTCGAGCGTTCTGGTAATATTGTTAGTCGTGAAGACCTCATGAAGGAGCTTTGGAATAGTGACTTCTTTATTGATGATAACACTCTCTCTGTAAATGTGGCACGTTTACGTAAGAAGTTAGAAGCAGTCGGTTTGAATGATTTTATAGAAACCAAGAAAGGTGTCGGCTACGGGTTGCGTCATGATGGGTAAGTGTCAATTTATCAAATACTATATTAGGTCTCGTCTGACTTTCTATCTTTTATTTGTCTTTAATGGAATCATCTTGGTCTTGTTTGCCTTTTTATTTGAAGAGGCAGCAGATATTCTTTATTATGCCTTAACCATAATGACCTTTGTGACTATCATCATGGTTATTTGGGATTTGGTTAGCTCTTATCACTCTTATAACTTAGCTTATCTCTATGAGGAAATCACACCATCAAGTCCTTTAGAGTTTTACCTGGCCCAAACTTTGGAAAATGCTAGGGAGAGTCAGATCTCTCAGACTGAGGAGGAGCGCAAGCGCTATACAGATTTGATGGACTACTATACCCTTTGGGTGCACCAAATCAAGACGCCAATAGCAGCCAGTCAATTATTGCTTCAGGATGTTACGGATAGTAAAACGAGGGCTCTCTTGGAGCAAGAGGTATTCAAGATTGATTCTTACACCAATTTGGTCTTGCAATATTTACGTTTAGAGAATTTTCATGATGATTTGCAGTTGAGGCAGGTTACATTAGAACACTTGGTTAAAGAAGTTATTAGAAAGCATAGCCTTTTCTTTATTCAAAAAGGGTTGACCATTAACCTAGATAACTTGGATGTTAAGGTTATTTCAGATGAAAAATGGCTCTTAGTCATCATTGAGCAGGTCTTGTCAAACAGTTTGAAGTACACAAAGAGTGGCGGTATTGAAATCTACTTCAAGGATAATACGCTTTATCTTAAAGATTCTGGAATTGGTATCAAGGATAGTGATATTTTACGGGTTTTTGAGCGTGGCTTTTCAGGTTACAATGGGCGATTGACTCAGCAGTCGTCTGGGTTAGGTCTCTATCTTTCAAAGAAAATTGCTAATCAGCTTGGACATGATATTAGTATTAGCTCCCAAGTAGGTCAAGGAACCACAGTTTCCATTCATTTTCAAAAGAAAAAATTAGCCATTGATTGATAACTTACAAAAGTGTAAGAAATTAGACGACAAATGAAAGCAAGGGTTATGGTTTTGCCCCTGCTTTTTCTATAAAATGGTATCGAAGTTAAGTAAGAGATTCCTAAAATCTCTCCCAATTCTACTAAATAAAGGAGCTTATTATGACATTACTAGATGTTCAACATGTTAAAAAAATTTATAAAACACGTTTCAAAGGAAATCAGGTTGAAGCCCTTAAAGATATCCATTTTACGGTTGAAAAAGGTGAGTATGTTGCTATTATGGGTGAGTCTGGCTCAGGAAAATCAACCCTGCTCAACATCCTTGCCATGCTTGATAAACCAACGGCAGGGCGTGTCTACCTTAATGGTATGGACACAGCAACTATTAAAAATAAGGATGCTTCCAGTTTCCGTCGTGAAAGATTAGGATTTGTTTTCCAGGATTTCAATCTGTTAGATACCCTATCTGTTAAAGATAATATCTTGCTACCTCTGGTCCTTTCTCGACGCTCAGTTAAGCAAATGATGACACAAGTTGAAGCTATCAGTCGTCAACTGGGAATTCATTCCTTGCTAGAGAAGTACCCTTATGAAATTTCAGGTGGCCAAAAGCAAAGGGTCGCAGTTGCGCGTGCGATCATCACTAAACCAGAAATCCTCTTAGCAGATGAGCCAACAGGCGCCTTGGATTCAAAATCTTCAGCGGCACTCTTGGATGTCTTTGATACTATTAATGCTAGCGGCCAGACCATTCTTATGGTAACTCACTCAACAGCGGCCGCCAGTCGTGCGCAGCGTGTTTTGTTTATTAAGGATGGGATTCTTTATAATCAAATCTTCAAAGGGGATAAGTCTGAACATCAAATGTTCCAAGAAATTTCCGATACACTAACTACAATGGCAAGTGAGGTGAACTAATATGTTTCGTCTAACCAATAGACTGGCTTTGTCCAATCTCATAAAAAATCGTAAGCTTTACTATCCGTATACATTGGCAACTATTCTGGTTATTGCCATTACCTATATTTTTACATCTTTAACGCTTAATTCGCATCTGGATGACTTACCTGGGGCAGATGCTATCAAGATGGTTTTGGGGTTGGGACTTGGGATTGTCGCCCTATCCTCTGGGATTATTGTTCTTTATGCCAACAGCTTTGTCATGAAAAATCGTTCAAAGGAGCTTGGTCTCTATAGTGTGCTAGGCTTAGAGAAACGTCACCTCTTTAGCATGATTTTAAAAGAAACGATGATTATGGGTTTTGTGACTTTGCTTCTAGGTATAGGTGTAGGGGCGCTATTCGATAAACTCATTTATGCTTTTCTTCAAAGGATTATCGGTGAAAGTACTGGTTTGGTTTCGACCTTTCAAGTAATGACAATTCCTATTGTTCTTGTCATCTTTGCTTGTATTTTTAGTTTGTTGGTTTTGGTAAATGGTTTCCGATTACTACGGCTTAATCCTTTACAATTAACTAAAGATGGCCTTAAGGGTGAGAAAAAAGGACGCTTCCTAGTTATTCAAACCCTTTTAGGACTTGGGACTATGGGATATGGTTACTATCTTGCTCTCTCTGTTCAGAATCCAGTAACGGCTATTATCAGTTTTTTCCTAGCTGTTTTATTGGTCATTTTAGGGACTTATCTTCTCTTCAACGCTGGGACAACAGTAGTTCTGCAACTCTTGAAAAAGAAGAAAAGCTACTATTACAAGCCTAATAATATGATTTCCATTTCCAACCTTGTCTTTCGGATGAAGAAAAATGCAGTTGGGCTGGCGACCATTGCTATCCTCTCAAGTATGGTTCTCGTGACGCTTGTAGGTGCTGCAAGTATCTATGCTGGAAAAAAAGACTATTTGGCCAGTGCTGCTCCACATGAGTACTCAGTTACCGGAACGAATGTAGATGTAACAAGTACACAGAAGGTTATGGATGATTTCTTATCACAGTCGGGAAATCAGGTAAATAGAAAAACGGAAGTAACTTACCTCTACTTTGGTATCAAAGAACAAGAAAAAAACAAGCTAACCATCTTTTCTGAGAATGAAAGAAAAGTTCTACCAAAGTCAGTTTTTCTTGTCTTCTCACAAGCAACTTATAAGCAATTAACAGGTAAAGACCTCAATCTGACTTCAAATCAAGTTGGCTTATTTACTAAAAATAAAATATTGAAAGATCAAAAGAGTGTCTCTATCAATGGTCAAAGCTACCAGATTCAGGATGGTCTTAATGACTTTATTAAAGGTAAAGTACCTAATATCTTTACAACTATAGTTTCTGATTATAGCTACCTTGTCGTTCCTGATATGGATAATTTTAAAGAAAGTATCAAAGGAACAGCAACCACTCAAACTACCTATGTTGGTGTTAACGTCAAAGATCCTACACATGAAGCCAAGAAAAATTCAGATTTGCTAGACAAACTCACGGATAAAGAAACACAACAGTTAGCTGGACAAACTACTGGCGTCCCTGGGCCTAACCTCACTGCGAATAGCCGATATGATGTAGAAGGGATGCTAAATGGCTTTGTTGGCGGAACCTTATTTATCGGTATTTTCTTATCCATCATCTTCATGCTTGGTACAGTTCTCGTGATTTACTATAAACAGATTTCTGAAGGTTATGAGGACCGTGAGCGCTTTGTTACTCTTCAAAAGATTGGGTTAGACGACCAACAAGTCAAGAAAACCATTCGTAAACAAGTTCTTACTGTCTTTTTCCTCCCTTTGATTTTTGCCTTTACACACTTAGCCTTTGCTTACCATATGATTAGTTTGATTGTGCGTGTTATTGGGGTTCTCAATCCAGATCTTATGTTAGTGGTCACTATTATTGTTTGTGGCGTATTCTTCCTAGCCTATGTCTTGGTTTTCGCCCTAACGTCGCGTTCTTATCGTAGAATTGTATCGATGTAACTAACATAGAGTCTAGTTCAAGCTAGGCTCTATTTCTTTTATGCTATAATAGATGACAGAATTATAAATTATCGGAGAAAACACATGTCACAGACTATTGATGTCAAACGTTATGAGGAATTGGCACGTCAAAAGCAAGGGGAGCACCGAAAGTTTCTAGCACAACTCAAGAAGAAGGCTCCTAAAAATTTAGATAAGATTGTTCAGCAGGTACACAATGAAGTCTTCCAAGAAATTGATTGTACCCAGTGTGCAAATTGCTGTAAGACGCTTGGTCCAGACTTCACAGAACAGGACATCACTCGCATTGCCAAGCATTTTCGCATGAAGTTACCTGCCTTTGAGGAGATGTACTTGCAGGTAGATGAGGATGGGGATAAGGTCTTCAAGTCTATGCCTTGTCCATTCTTGGGGCCTGATAATCTCTGTGATATTTATGATGTCCGTCCTAAGGCCTGTGCAGCCTTTCCTCACACGGATCGTAAGAAAATCTATCAGATCAATCATCTGACTATAAAAAATACGCTTTTCTGTCCAGCAGCCTACCTTTTTGTGGAAAAACTCAAGGACAGGATTTAGGGAGGACTTGTTATGAAACGCTTTAATTCAGGTGTTATTACCTTATTGATCATTGCTGCCTATTTTATCGCAACAGCTTTTATTCCAGATTTGTATTTGGCTTTTAATTATAAGTTGATTTTAGCCTTGCTTTTTGTGCTTTTGAGCTGGCAATCTAAGGGGAAATTTCTCTTTTTCTTGGGGATGGCTTTTCTATCGACCTATATCCATGACCTCTTTAGATTGGATTATTCGGAATGGACACTCTTTGTAGGGATTCTTATCTTAGGTATTGCGATGGACCGTTTGAGCAAACCAAGTTATAAGAAAAAATTCTCTTACAAGGTGTCTAAAGAACATGAGCGAGAAATTTTTGCTAAGACTCTTTTTTCAGAGTCTGTGCAAGTGGTGACTTCTCAAAACCTCGAAACTGTCTATGCCAATGCTGATTTTGGGCGTTTGACCTTGGATTTGCGTCAGGCTCAGTTTATGACGGACCGACCTCAGATTGTGGTTCAGGCCAATTTTTCTCAGGTCATCATTCGAGTGCCCAAGGATTGGCAAGTGGATACACACGGGCTTCATACAAGCCTAGCAGGAGTGAAAGGCTACGATAGTCTAGGAGAGCGAGAGTTATCAAGCACTACAGTTTCTCTAACAGGATCTGTATCCTTTGGACAAGTAACTGTCAAACATTGAAAATAATGAAAGAGCGAAAGCTCTTTTTTTCTTGCAAATCCTTTTAATATAACATTGAATACGTTTACAAATAGTGCTATACTGATAGTGAAAATAATTGGAAAATTGCAATCATTTCTTTAGAAAGGAGTTTTCTTATGGAACGATTTAATCTTCGGTCCTTCTTGTTGTTTTTACTAGCAGCTTGTTTTATTGCTAGTGCCTTTATTCCAGATTTTTGGATCATGGTCAATTATAATCTGGTCTTCTTCGTGGCCTTCTTTTGTTTTGGTATCTTGAATAGACGACCTCTCCTCATTTTTCTTGGTTTGGCCTTCTTATCACCCTATGTTCATGACTTGTTAGACCTCGATTTTGCACAGTGGAATCTCTTTAGCGGCATCTTTCTAATAGGTTTGGCTTTAGAGTTGCTCTATGGCCGTAGTCAAAAGAAAGGTCTCACTAAAGACTATAAGGTCAATAAGAACGACCAAGAAGGACCACATATTTCTGTTAAGACATATATGGCTGAGGATAGGTATCGCATCTATTCTCAAGAAGTCGAAACGGTTGATATGAATATGGCTTTCGGTGAGCTGTGGCTGGATTTGAGTCAAGCCAGCTTTGCATCAAGTCAGGTAGCAGTTCATCTTGATGCTAAGTTTGGTGAAGTTCATATTCGACTTCCTCATGGTTGTGTCATGGACACCACTGGAATCTCACATCCCCTATCATCTGTAAAGGTGGATCGTTTTGAATCTGATTTAGAGCAAGTTGAAACAAGGCTTCATATGAGCGGAAGTCTCTTCTGTACGGAGTTGGAAGTGGAGTATTAAGGGAAGTCCAATGATGTCAGCGATATTGTCAAGCATGGCTTCTATATAAAAGAAAGGAAAGCATTGATGGGTGAGACAGTTATTCAGGTTTCTTCTCTTGGAAAACGTATCAAGGGAAAGACCATTTTAGAGGATATTAGTTTTGAGATAAACAAGGGCGATTGTGTGGCCTTGATTGGACCTAATGGGGCAGGTAAGACTGTCTTGATGTCCTGTATTCTTGGCGATAAAAAACCGAGCAGTGGTCAGGTCCTCATTGATGGTAAGGCAGGTAAGGCCAAAAATAAAATTGCGGTTCTCCTTCAGGAAAATACCATTCCAAATAGTTTGAAAGTGGAGGAACTGATTGCCTTCTTCCAATCTATCTCTGATAATCCCTTGACCAATCAAGAGGTACAAGACCTCTTACAATTCAAGGAAGACCAGTACCAGCAGTTTGCGGACAAACTCTCTGGTGGACAAAGACGTCTTCTAGCTTTTGTCCTTTGTTTGATTGATAAACCTAAGATCCTCTTTTTGGATGAACCGACAGCGGGTATGGATACCTCCACTCGTCAGCGTTTCTGGGAGATTGTCAATGACTTGAAAAAAGCTGGGACAACTATCCTTTATTCCTCTCACTATATTGAAGAAGTGGAACACACGGCTGACCGTATCTTAGTCCTCCATCAAGGGAAACTCATCAGAGATACCACGCCATACGCTATGCGACACGAAGAGAAAGAGAAGCAGGTCACTCTGCCAAGTAGCTTTGTTAGCATCGTTCATGGACTGCCAGATATCTATGAAATCACTGAAAAGAGGGATGTCATTAGCTTCATGACCAAAGATATCGAAAAGGTATGGCAAAGTCTTGAAGAAGCGGGCTGTGGAATTTCTGATATTGAAATCCAAAATAAAACACTCTTGGATAGCCTATTTGATTCAACAAGGGAGGACAAGGCATGAAAGCATTACTAAAAATTGAATGGATAAAAACGTGGCGAACCTGGCCAGTCTTTATCATGGGAATCGGGATACCCGTCGGATTTTTCCTCCTTTTTTCAAGTATTTTCTCAGCGCCTACTCCAGAAGCCCAAAAAGAGTTTTTGCTATCTTATATGTTAACCATGACTGGCTTTTCTATGTCTAGTTTTGGTTTGTTCACCTTTCCCTATATGTTACAAGAGGATCGAATTGAACACTGGTTGACCTATATCGAGCACTCAAAGGTTAGTATCGCAGCTTATTATCTTTCTAAAATTTTTCGTGTGCTTCTAAACTTTATGGTTGCTATCATTGTGACCTTTTGTGTAGGTACCTTTTTCCGAGATGTAGAGATGCCATTCTTTAGATGGCTAGGATCAGGTGCTCTTTTACTTCTATCAAGCTTGGTCTTTTTGGCCTTTGGCTTGCTTATCGCTCAGATTAAATCTCAACAAATCATGTCTCTTGTAGCTAATATTATTTACCTTGTCTTGCCTATAGTGAGTGGTTCATGGGTTCCTATTTCCATGTTCCCTAAGTGGGTTCAGAGTATCTCTGAGTGGACACCTGTCTATCATGTCAATGAATTGGTCGTTAATTTTGCTATCAATGGGAAATTTTCATGGAAATCACTTTTGTTTATTTTGGCTTATACGGCAGTATCAATAGTGCTTGCACTCTTTATCAAGTCTCATAGAGAAAGTGATCGAGGTTAAAGGAGAAATAATGGATATTTGGCAGAAAATGTATGAAAAGGCTCAAGCCTTGTATCAGCCACAGGAAGTCTCAGACTTTGTCTATGCTAGACATGTTGTGGCTGCCGTTGAGTCTGAAGATGGGCAAATTTTCACGGGCTTTTGTATGGAAGGGACGTGTGGTATTTTCCATCTATGTGCCGAAAGAGCTGCCCTTTTCAATATGTATCAAGAAACTGGTCAAAATAAGGTTAGGCGAATTATCGCCTTTCGTGACCAGCCGCCTCATGGTGGACCGTCTGGCATGCCTTGTGGGGCCTGTCGAGAATTTCTAATGGAACTGCATCCTGATAATCGTAACTTGGAGTTTATGGTTGACTACGAAACACGTCAAACCATTACTTTGGGAGAATTGTTGCCACTGTGGTGGGGAGAAGAACGGGCTCAACAATTTGAAGAAAAGTCGCAAGACAAGGCTTAAGGTTTATAGAAATCACAAAATCCTCGCATGTTAAGTGTGAGGATTTATTTTCTGAAATTAATTTCAGAAAATTCGAAATTTACCTTGAAATTCAAAGTGAAAGTGCTATACTATTCTGTGAAAATAGAAAGAAGGTTTCATTATGGAGTCACTTGTATCTTTTAGTAAATGGCTCAGCAAATGGTTTACTGTAGCTGTTATCCTCTGGGCGGCCTTTAACTATGCCCTTCCCGCAACTAGTAGTTGGGTCATTCCCAATACGGCTTATCTACTTGGTTTGATTCTCTTTGGTATGGGACTTACCTTGACCACTGAAGATTTTAAACGTATTGCTAAGCGTCCAATTCCAGTTGTCCTTGGGACTGTTGCCCACTATGTCATCATGCCTGGTTTGGCTTGGTTGCTTTGTATGATTTTCCATCTTAAGGGTGCGACAGCAGCAGGGGTTATCCTTGTCGGGTCTTGTCCAAGTGGGACTTCATCTAGTGTCATGGCCTTCCTTTCAGGTGGGGATGTTGCCTTGGATGTCTCTATTGAAACCCTCTCAACTCTCTTGGCACCACTCATGATTCCAACCCTCTTGTCATTCTTGGCTGGTCAGTACGTAAGTGTCCCTGCCCAAAGCCTCTTCCTTAGTACCTTGCGTATCGTGGTTGTCCCAATCATCTTGGGTGTACTCATTCACTCAATCTTTGGTAAGAAAATTGATGCCATCATCAAGATTATGCCTTTGATTTCACAAGCTGCCATCCTCTTGATCGTTGGAGCAGTTGTTTCTGCCAACCATGCTAATATTTTCACAGCAGCGACAGCCCTTGTCATTCCAGTCGTTATGCTCCACAATCTTTGTGGTTATGCCCTTGGTTTTGGATTTTCAAAAATCCTTGGTTTGGAAGAACCACAACAAAAAGCCATTACCTTCGAAGTGGGGATGCAAGACTCAAGTCTTGGAGCAACCCTTGCCATGAAATATTTCGTGCCACAAGCTGCGATCCCATCAACTATCTTTAGTATTTGGCACAATATCTCAGGTTCCATCCTCTCATCATGGTGGAAGAACCATTCAAAAAATAATCAATAAGAAAAATGAAAAGCTGACCTTAGGTTGGCTTTTATTTTTTAATAAAGAATCTTTTTCGAGACTTTCCTTAGGTGATGACGGACGTTAGCGAACTTCAAAGAAGTTCCATGCCTAAGTTTCGAGTCTAAGGTCTCGAAACTTCCGAACCCCTGAAGTTTAAGTTCTTCAGGGGTTTTTATCACAGCGGAAAGTCTCAGTTATACTCACTTCATTCTCAAAGAGAATCATCTGTCATTCTTTGCTGACTTTCTTAGTTCATGGCGCATTTGAAATAGTTTATTTACTTCTTGAATAGGGACGTTTTTGACTATGTTATAATGGAAGGACAAAAGCAGTTTAGGAGAATGTTATGGCAACAATTGGTATTGATTTGGGGACGACTAATAGTCTAGCGGTTACCTATCGTGAAGGTGAGGTTGAGCTTATTCCAAATGGTTTTGGAGAATATTTGACGCCTAGTGTGGTCCATGTGTCTGACGATGTCTTGACGGTTGGAAAAATTGCGAAGGAACGCTTAGTGACTGATCCTGAGAATACGGCTCAACTCTTTAAACGTTCAATGGGAACCAATGAAATCTTTTACCTTGATGGAGAAGCTTTCTCGGCAACTGATTTGTCAACTTTGGTGGTTAAACAATTAGTAGCTGATGCGGAGAGTTACTTAGGTGAAAAAGTAGATGAGGTGCTCATTAGTGTGCCGGCTTATTTTAATGAAAAGCAACGTTCAGCGACCAAGGCTATTGGACAACGATTGGGCATTAAGGTGGAACGATTGATTAACGAGCCTTCTGCGGCAGCCATTGCTTGTCACAAGATTGGCAAAGACGAATCTTTCATCGTCTTCGACTTTGGAGGAGGAACGCTTGATGTTTCTGTGGTTGATTGTTTTGATAATGTGATTTCAATCGTTTCCATTGCAGGTGATAATTTCTTGGGTGGTAGCGACTTTGATAAGGCTATCGCTGAAGATTTTTGTCAGTCTCAAGGGATTGATTTGGAGAAGCTAGATACCAAGCAAAAGTCTAGTCTCCTCTTGTCTGCAGAACGTTGCAAACTCAAGCTACAAAAGGAAAAACTGGCTGCAGTATCCTTGACCTACGATGACCAATATTACATGAAACAATACACTCAAGCTGAGCTTAAGTCCATTATTCAACCTGTTCTTGACCGTGTTAAGAAAGTCATTGGTAGAGCGGTGAGTGATAGCGGCTACAGGGCTCATGAGCTAGATGCCTTTATCTTGGTCGGTGGGTCTAGCATGATGCCTTTGGTTCAATCCTATATCATGAATCTTCTCAATCTTCCTATTAAGCGTTTGAAGGATATGGATGAGTTGGTTGCGCGTGGTTTGGGGACTTATTTAGCTGTCAAAGAGCGTCAGGAAAAGGTCAAAGATTTGGTGATTACTGATATTTGTCCTTTCTCATTGGGAATCAGTGCCTATGACTCTGACTTTGATAAAAATATCTTTTCAAAGGTTATTAATAAGTTGTCTGTCCTTCCGACCTCAGCCAGCAAATATTATTATGCCAGCCGGGGACAGAAACAATGTCGCTTTATGATTTATCAGGGAGAATCGCTCGATCCTGAGGCAAATCTCTTTTTGGATGAGTTTATTATCGATGTTCCTGGGACTGCGACTAAGACAGAGTTTTTTGAGACCACCTTTACTTACGATATTAATTCCATGCTCTATATAGAGGTTAAACTGGGGTCAACAGGCGAGACTAAAACGTATCGTATCGGTAGTCAAAGTAAAATCGAAGAGGTTGACAAGAGTGAGCATCTGGAGAATATCAAGCTTGTCTCTGATCAATTGTCCTTTGAGGCCGACTTTAAAACGCAGACTGAGCGGGCCTATCGTTTAGTCATGGAGATGCCTTATAAGATGCAACTACATTTTTTGTGGCAGATGGAAGATTTTGAAAAAGGCTATCAGTTGGCTATTAACAATATTAAGAAGCGAAAAGAAATCGTGAAACGCTACCAAGCTTATCTTGATAGCATTGAAAATATCATGTCACTAGATGATTTGGATATTTTCCGTCAAGAAAAAGACGACCATGAGGAGAATGGCGAGCCCTTTGATAGGTCTGATGACCCTAATTTCTGGAGATAGGAGGTGACGCATGAATTTTTGGTCGATTTTAGGCATTCCACCAACTAAAAATCTTAAGGATATCAAGCGAGCCTATGCCAAACAGAGTAAGGTCTACCACCCTGAGGATGACCCTGAAAATTTCCAACGCCTGCAAAAGGCTTATCAAGAGGCCCTTGCCTGGCAAAAATCGAAATCTGGAAATGAGGATGTGAGTGCTGTCATAGGCTATAAACAGGCTGATGGTAGCGTGGTTGGGATGGTGTCTGCCTCTCAGCTAGAAGTTTCCTTTAAACAAGCTGCAGATGCTAGCAAATCTAGTCAAAATCAGGAAAGTATTGATGAACTTGAGCTTACAGATTATGCAACTGAAAAAGTCAACGACGAGCAAGTGACTGAATACGAGGTTCAGCAGGTGGATGCTGAAGAAGAGCAGAAGCAACTGGATGAGCTAACTTTATCAGATACTCATGAAACGTTCAATCACAGTGATCCTTATCAAAGTAATCTCAATGATTCTGTCTTAAGAGAAGATTTATCTATTGAAAATCAGGATAGTTTTCTTCAGACTGTTGAGCTATATTTCCTATATAATACTCTGACTATTTCTAAACTCAAAGACTATATTAGTGAGTGTGCTGCTTTGGGCTGGTTGGAGGATCAGGATTTTTCTTACCGCTTCACCAAGACTATTGGGACCATACTTGAAAGAGGTGGTCTAAGTTATGAGACCTTAGAAGGGATTGAAAGTCTAGCCAAGGATTATGGCTTCGCATTGTTGGAAGACTACCTTTGTGACCTCTTGGATAAGAGACACAAAAAGACCGCTTGGCAAGGACCTCCTCTTCGTCCAATGACAGAAGTGACAGGGCCCACACGGACAGGTGGAGGGGTGATTGTCTTATCCTTTCTAGTCATGGTGTGTGGTATTTTATTCCTCGCCAATGGATTTTTCACACGAGCAATGGTCCAGTCACAGCCTAAGAAGATTCAAGTTATTTCGGGGCTTTCAGGAAATGAGTTGGTTACACAGGGAACGGTAGATAAGGCAGCTTCAGCCATATCTGATTTGGCTAAAAAATCAGATAAGCCTATTTCTGACACCAAGAAAGTGGTCTATGACCAAGCCAGTTCAACCTTTGTGATTGAAGATAGCTCAACAGGGCAGAGCCAAGAACTACCGGGGGTGACAGAGGTTTATGTCCTGCCAGTTTATGAAAATGGTCAAGAAGACAAGGGTCTGGCTACAAGTAACGACGGTAGCAATTGGGAACTCAGAGATACTGATGGCCAAGTTCGTGGTCCAATTACTTTATCAGTTGCCATGTCATCAGATATTGCTATCAAGAGTGAAAATGGTAGCTACACTACGGTAGAAAAGGAGTAGAGACATGAAAGATTTTATTTTGAGAAATATTGAAAGAGTCTTCTCTCTCCTCCTTACAGGTATTTTTCTAGCCCTGCTGTATTTTGGAAATGAGAAAGGTTTGCATCTCTGGTTTGACAGTGGACGTGAGAGTGGTAGTCTGGGCTTGGTGACAGGAATATTTATCTTTTTTGTATTTGCTCTTTCTGCTGGTATTTGGGTACTAACGGATAAATTTCTTCTCTTTATTTTAACCAAGATGGGCTATTATAGCGAAGACTGTTCTAAGGTTGTAGGTGTCATCATTGGAAAGAGAATTGCTAAAGCACTAAGAACGAGTACCAATCATTTCCTAGTCGTTAAAGTTGGTGAGGCAAAACGTAACTTCTTCGTTAGTCGAGATGACTTCTATACCCTTGAAAAAGGTGATAGCCTTTGGCTACGGAAAGTCAGAGTGCATTATAAAGGACGTGTCGTTCGCACTTATTACGAACTTGCTGAGAGATATTAGACTATAGAAAGCTGACCTTTGGTCGGCTTTTTATAATGACTAAAAGTTACAAAAAAACTTAGGAGAGGACCTAAGTTTTGTTAATAAGATTATTGATCTATGTTTAAGAGTCTTTCAATCTCTTGATAAAGTATTTCTGTAGGTTGATAGGCTTTGCTTATCTGAGTTAGAGAATGTAATTTAGACCAATCTTTTTGAGAAATTAATGCTTGGAATAAATCTAAGACTTCAGACTCTGTTTTTTTTCGTGAGACAAGTCCTACCTGGGCTAACTCAGCTCGTAAGGCGTTATCAAACTGATCAAAATCTTGAGGAAGAATAAGGCTAGGAATGCCTTGTTCGATACATCCCATTAGAATACCTGAACCAGCGTGATGTATCGCAAAGTCCATTTTATCTAGAATGTCTGTGTAGGGCAGATAATCAAAAAGTAAAAGATTGTTATTTAGATGATGTGGCGGATTTTGCAAACCACTTGGGTTACCTAGTGTGACATAGAAATGATAGTCAGGATATTCTTGACTTAGCATTTTGGCCAATTTCACCATTCTTTCTTTTTCCCATTTTAAATGGGTACCACAAGTCACTAACACGCGTTTTTGAGAGGTCGTGAAATACTGTTCTTGTTCCTTGGGTAGTTTGTCAAAAGAAAGGCAGCGATAACCAACCCACTTAAGATGGGATGGAAAATCATCTCTAAACTCCAACTCTTTTATTCCCAGAGCCAGAATTGAATAAGGAGAATAGATGGTTTCTGTACCATCCTCTCTATAAAGTTTGAAATCTTGTAAATTTTTAAGATTTCTTTTAACAAGTGCAAAGCCAATTCTTTTTGCCATGCGAATAATCTGTCTACCCAGTGCATCTCTACATTTGTAGAGGATTCCCTGATGGGGTTTCCAACCTCCTAAATAAGCAGGAGTAGTTGTGCGACTCTCAATAGCTACTGGACTTGGGAGGGTCGTAATCCAGGGAATTCCCAAACGGTCTGCTAAAATACCAGCAGGAGCTGCAATGAAATCTGCAATAATCAAATCTGGTTTTCCATCGGACTCCCAAATTCGCTTGATTTCGTCTATAACTTCTGGAATTAGTTTGCTATTTGCGATTAATTGTTGGTACATAATATGTGGTTTTGCTTGCTTTGAGGTATTGGCGATATCTTCCATCACTGTCGGACGATCTGGAAATAAGGCAACACAGTCAAAGCCAATTTTTTCAACTAATTTCTTCTTTTGATAACCTGTAATGACACGTATTTGAAAACGAGGGTCTTCTAACAAGGGTTTCACCAGTGTCAAGGTCGGAAATAAATGACCACTAAATGGAACGCTTATCACATCGATTTTTATCACTTTGTCTAATCCAGTCATGAATGATTCCTTTCACATCTTCTTTGTATTCATAGCTATAATGATCCGAATCCACTAGGATATCCGCTTGGTGGGAATCCAAGAATTGAGAATATGGATCTTTTTTTCCTTTAATCACCAATACCTCTAGCTTTTTGTTGTCTAAGAGTTTTTGGGAGACAGGTCCAAGTGCAATTATGCGAAATCTTGGAAGGGATATCTCGTTATCCAAATGATTCAACCATTGGGTAAGCATATTGACTCCTGAACTCTTACAGACAACAATCACTTCCTTAGTTTCTAACAAGGGAGACATGTGTACTTGTAAAAGTTTTTGAAAACAAGGGTTCAAAACTGTATGCCAGTAGTAGACAATGTTTGCTAAAGAAGCCGATAAAAGTGATACTTTAGGAGACTTCATATGATCAAATCTTTGATTGAAAGGAAAATTACTGGCTACTACTGAATAATCAGATGGACAAATAGCATGGAGGAGGTCAAGTTGCCCAGCTGTCAGTCCAGCACAAGTGTAATCACTGCTCCCACTAAGAAAGAGGACTAAGCAATCAGATGTCAACAATGTCTGATCAGGAGATAAATCAGACAAACAATCTAGATACGACTTCATCTTACTCATAACGAATCTTCCCATCCGTCACACGTATCTTTCGACCCCGCCAGTTTATCACAGGAGGAGTCAATAGGACATAAAGAAATAACCATGGAAGTAAGAAATCATTAAGTACTTCGTATAGGACTTCGTCCAAGTGTAGTTGATTCATTAGTATGCTTTGTCTATAAAGGAGCATCCAGATTGCCTTAATCAGTAGTAGAACCAGAGCTACAAGTAGATAAGGCCAACCTAAAAAAAGAGTCAAAAGTATGATTGGAAGAGGCAGAAAACTTGTTAAGCCAATGAGGGTAAAGACCTTGAAGTCCAGGTGTTTTTTTAAATAGATGGAACTAAAGAGAAGCCAACGCTTCATCTGGAGCAAATACTGCGTGGCACTCTTGATGGTCGTACGGACATTACAGGTAACTCGAGTTTGAACAATGGATACCCCTTTACTACTTAGAAAATCAGCCACTGCCAAATCATCACAAAGATAATCTTTGATAGCTGTAAAGAGATCTTGGTCTTTTACAAGATTTACTGGTAGGATATAAAACATTCCATTGATAGAGTGATTGGCTTCAACTTGTGCCATTGTGAAATAGGTGATTAAGGAATTGCCATTGACGAATGCTGCTACCAGCTTGGACCAGAAATTGCTTCTCTCTTGGTTATAGGGTATCCCAGTCAAAATGACTTCTTGACCCAGATAGGCAGTCAGTTCCCCCATTTTAGAAAAATCAATTACACTATCATCGTCCAAAACAATGAGGTAAGGTCGGGTCAGATCCTCTACAACTTGCTCAATCTTATAACTCTTTGGATTAATCCCCTGAGGGACATCTTCAATAAGAAAGATTCGGATACGCTGAGAAAATAACTCATCTTGGCAAATTTTGTTCGCTACACGCTGAGCTTCTGTGTCAGACTGGTCAATTAACCAGTAAAATTCTACTGTTTTTGTTTGCTGCAGATTGGCTCGTAAATCACTCTCCAAGCGAGGGTCACCGGAGAGAATTGGTTGGACCACTGTAAATAGTTCTTCTGGAAAGTCAGTAACATCAGATTTGCCTTTTTTGTAATAGATTAGTGACAGTAGCCATCGAACGAGGAAGAGAAGGAGATAGGCGACTGCTATAATTATAAAAATTAGTTTCATATGTTAAGTCCCTTTCGTAAATATCTAGAAATGAAATGTATAATCCATTTTTGAGGGAGTAGCTTTCCTAGATAAATCAACAATCGATAGCGAAGGCCGATAACAGCATAGGAAGTATCCCTTTCTATGAATCGGATCAACTGCTGAGCGACTTTCTCAGGCTTCATCTGCAAGCGACTGCCTCCCAATGCTTCTACTAGTTTAGGAGGAAAAATAGCTGTTTGGACTGGTCCAAGAATATACAGACCTAGCTGGACCGGGGAATCTGATTGACATAGTTCCTCCTGAAGAGCAAGAGTGTAGTTCTGCAAGGCAGCCTTACTGGCACTGTATGCCGCTAAATAGGGATGGGGAAAAAGAGCTGCTAGTGAGGAAAGTTGGACTAGTCGGATTTTCTGATTTTTCTGCACTAGCAATTTCATTAGCTGGACTGGAGTATGGTAGTTCACCTGCCAGAGCTCTTGTTCCTTTTCTGTGGCTAAATCACTTCCTATGGAGAAGCTAGCTAGTCCTGCACAATTGACCAGAAGGTCAGCATCTAATGCCTTTCCAAAATTCTCCAGTGCTTCCTTATCACACAGATTTAAAACCTTAATTGAAAGTTGTGCCTTGCTTCCAGCTAATTCATTTTGCAGTTGGACTAATTTGTCTGGATTTCGGCCTACTAGAACCAGAAAATCAAGATGTTTTGCCAGTTCAGTTGCTAGGTGACGTCCAATTCCTCCTGTAGCTCCCAAAATAATTGCCTTACTAAATGAGTCTGTTGTTTGCATAGCTCTAGTTTATCAGATTTTACTGAAACAGAAAACTACCTCTCAATTCCTTTGGAAAGAATGTTTGTCATGATGGAGGTAAGTTAGGGGATTCTTGCTAAAAAATATTGAAAAGTTTTATGTTAAAGTATTTGTGGCAAGCTTTGATTGATTAATGGATGAAAAATCTTACTGAAGAAGTGTATCTATTCAGAGAAAATGAGTTTAGATAGTATTTGGTTTTGAGTAGTTCTTTCAAAAAAAATTTGCTATGCTAATGTTATGGGAAAACTAAAAATTGACGTGGTCATCGTTCCATTAAGTGGGCATCTTTATCCAACCATGAATCTGCTAATGCCTTTATTAAAAAATCCTCGCTATGATATTCGTTTATTCACAGGACAGCAGAAACGTGCAGTAGCTGAGGAAGCAGGCTTTAAGGTTGTTACTATTCTTGAAGGTCATGAAATGGACTTTGAAAGGGTGGCTAATAATAAGGAGCAATTGGGCCTTTTTTCTGCTTATCGTCAACTATCAGCTAGTCTTGATATTATTAATCTTGTTTCCGATCAATTACTATCGGAATGGAAAGTAAGCCAACCTGATTTAGTCATTGCCGATTATGTCAGTTTGTCGGGTGGACTTGTTGCAGAGCAAATGGGGATTCCGTGGATAACGACAATGGCTACACAATTTGCTATTGAAACGACGGATGGTCCTCCTTGTTTCTTCGGAGGAATGGGAAGTCCGAAGAATCGCAATCAATTGATTCAACAATGGCTAGGCAGAAAAATGACACGTTTTTTGAAGTATTCCGCCGCTTTTTTATTACGAAATCGATTAAAACGCTATGGTTTTAAGATGTACGACCAAAATGGACAAGAGAGCATCTATTCACCGTATTCTATTTTAGGAATAGGTATGAAAGAATTGGAAATCAAAAAAGGATTCCCAGAACATTATCTCTGGGTGGGTCCAACTGGAGGTTCAGTTGAGCGATGTGAGGATTATCCTCTTGATTTGTCGCCTTTTGCAAATCGTAAAATTGTCTTTGTGACTTGTGGTACCCAATTGGACTGGGCAAAGAATAATTTGATATACCAAACGAAGCTGTTAGCTAAGTCTCATCCTGAGTGTCAGTTTTTTGTAACTTTAGGTCTTGGTGGACAAGAATTCCAATGCCAAAAATTAATGGATAATGTTTCAGTGGTTTCTTATCTTCCCTACAATGAGTACATTCCCCAGATGGATTATGTTATTCACCATGGTGGTTCAGGTATTTTTTTCCAATGTATTATAAATAACAAGCCAGCCCTAATACTGCCACACGATTATGACCAGTATGACTATGCTATTCGTGGACTTGAGGCAGGTGTAGCTTTGACTGTTAAAAGAGAGGATGATAAGGCAATTGGGAAAGCTTTTGAGGCGTTGTTGGCTAAGAAAGATTGGTCAGAGCTAAAGGCTTTAAGTCATGCTGCCAAGTCATATCATCCTACAGAAGTAGTGGAGGGTGAAATTGCTCGCCTACTTGCAGACAAGGAGAAAAAACGATGAAGAAAGTTTTAGTAACGGGGGCTACAGGTTTCTTAGGCAAATATGTCGTGGAAGAATTGGTTGATCACGGTTATCAAGTCCGAGCTTTCGGTCGTAATCATACAATTGGCCAATCTCTGGTAAATGCCTCTGTGACCTTTGTTCAAGGAGATTTGACAAACCAAGAGGATTTGACCAAAGCTTGTCAGGAAATGGATATGGTCATTCATGCCGGTGCTTTGTCAACTGTCTGGGGTCCTTGGGAAGATTTTTACCAAACGAATGTCTTAGGAACTAAATACGTCCTTGAAGCCTGCCGTGAGGCTAATATCGAGCGCTTGGTATATGTATCGTCTCCAAGTATCTATGCAGCGCCTAGAGACCAGCTGGGTATCAAAGAAAGCGATGCCCCTCAGGAAAATAGGCTTAACAATTACATTCGAAGTAAATTGGCATCAGAAAAACTATTTAAAGATTATCCTGATGTGTCTAGTGTTATATTGCGACCTCGTGGACTTTTTGGGATTGGAGACACCAGCATTTTGCCACGTGTTCTTAATCTTAGCCAGAAGATCGGTATTCCTTTGATTGGTGATGGTCGTCAACTGATGGATATGACCTGTGTGGAAAATGTTGCTTTGGCTATTCGTCTGGCTTTGGAAACTCCTCAAGCAGCTGGAGAAGTTTATAATATTACCAATGGAGAACCCAGAGTATTTAGAGACTTGATTGAGGAAACCTTGAGAGGTTTGGGCTATCCCATCCGTTATCGCAAAATCCCAGCTCCACTTGTGTCTGCTATTTCAAGTATTTTGGAGTTTATTTATAAGAATCTAAAGCTCAAAGGAGAGCCAGCCCTAACACGCTATACCTATTATTTGCTACGCTATAGTCAGACTTTGGATATTAGCAAGGCGGAGCGTGACTTGGGCTATAGGCCTAAAATAACGATTTCAGAAGGGATTGAACAATATGTCCAAGATTATCGAAAGCATTGATTATTTTCCTGCGGGATATTGTACAAGCTATACTGGTCTTTTGTTCAAGAAAGTCAAGAATAAAAAGATGACCTTTCCAGCCGGTGTCTTTCTAATCAAACACAGAGATAAAGGCTATCTGCTTTATGATACAGGTTATCACTACGATATTAAAACCAAGCTTCGCTATGGCTTGTATCGTTTGGGAACGCCGGTGCAGATGACAGAAAAGGATCAGATTTTAAACTTGTTGAAGGCGAAAGGGATTAGGCCTGAGGACATTACCCATGTTATGCTTTCCCATCTGCATCCTGATCATTTGGGAGGAGCTGGCTTCTTTCCTAATGCGAGCTTCCTTCTGACTCAGGAGGTTTATGAGGTTTATCAGAAGCCTAAGTTGAAGGATTTGATTTTTAAGGAATTTTTACCAGCCTCTTTTGAGAAACAGGTAACAGTAATCAAGGCTGATCAGCAAAACTCAACTTTTCCTTATCGTCCGACCTATGATTTATTTGGAGATGGAAGTATCTTGGTAGCCTCTGTTGATGGCCATGCCAAGGGTCAGGCTTGTCTCTACTTTCCAGATTATAATCTTTTTATCGCAGCGGACTTGTGCTGGGGTGTCGATTTGCTACCTTATACGAAACAAATGCACCTCATTCCGTCCTTGGTTCAGGATAATATGTCGGATTATATTAAGGGAACTGAGTTACTAGAGGACATCCTAAAAGATGGGACGGAAGTACTAGTTAGCCATGACCCTGTAGAAAGGATAGAGCGTATCTTGTATGAAAAAAATAACCTTTCTTAAAACCTTTATCCAAACCAGATGGCTTCACAACTTCAAAACGAGAGCAGACCTAGAAGCTTATCAGAAAAAGCAATTATCTAACTATATGGATTTTCTAAAGCGAGAGTCTCCTTATTTCAATAATGGTGTCCCTACTGACTTTGACCATATGGATAAGACCTTTATGATGGCGCATTTTAATGAGTTAAACACTCAAGGCATCGATCGTGATGAGGCTTTAGCCTTAGCTATTGAGAGTGAAAAGACTCGTGACTTCACCGAACTTAAAGGTGAAGTAGCTGTTGGTTTATCTTCAGGAACATCGGGACATCGTGGCCTCTTCATCACGACTGAGAAAGAGCGAAGCATGTGGGCGGCAGCTATTTTAGCTAAGATGTTGCCCAAGGGTCATCTTTTTGGCCACCGAATTGCCTTTTTCCTGAGAGCAGATAATGAACTCTACCAGACTATCAATACAGCATTGATACGATTAGAATACTTCGATATTTTCAAAAATACAGATGAACATATTGAACGTCTTAATCATTATCAACCGACGATTGTTGTGGCACCAGCTTCCATGTTAATAGAGTTGAGCAAGCGTCTTAAGGCAGGAGACTTGTCTATCTCACCGCAAAAAATTGTCTCTGTAGCAGAAATTCTAGAGGATAGTGATAGAATTCGCATTTCGAGCGCTTTTAAGCTCCCCATTATTGACCAGGTTTATCAAGCGACGGAAGGTTTTCTAGCCTGCACTTGTTCTGCAGGACATCTTCACCTCAATGAGGATATCATTTTTGTAGAGAAAGAGTATCTGGATGAGCGTCGATTTTATCCAGTAATAACGGATTTTAAGCGAAGCAGTCAACCTGTTTACCGCTACAAACTTAATGATATCTTGGTTGAGAATCCTGAACCTTGTTCATGTGGTTCTCATTATACAAGGATTGACAAGGTCGAAGGTCGCTCTGATGACATCTTCTACTTTGAAGGTCAGGATGGAGGACAGGTGACAATCTATCCTGATTTTATCAGGCGTTGTATTCTCTTTGTGGAAAATGTTGGAGACTATCAAGTCAAGCAACATTCAGAGAAGATTGTTGAAGTCTGTCTCAGCCAACGAGACGTGCAAGTAGAAGCAGCAATCGCAGCTCAGTTTCAACTCTTGGCGCAACAAAAGCAGTTTAAGGTTCCGGAAATCCATTTTTCCGATTATCATTGGGATACCAGTCGAAAACTCAAACGTATTCAGCGTTTATGAAAGGATGAATGACAATGACAGAAGTAAAAAGACATGTTGAAATCGCAGGTTATGGCGTTTGTCTTCCAAAACAAACCGTACAATTCAAAAACCAAACACGTTATCGTGTTGTAGAAGATGAAGAAACACAGTTGGATTTGGCCGAAGTGGCTATCCAACGAGCTCTGGAAAATGCCAATTTGAGAATTGAAGACATTGATTGTCTTGTCTCAGCTAGTGCAGTTGGTGTGCAGCCTATTCCTTGTACAGCAGCCTTGATTCATGAGCGCGTGGCAAAAGGACTTGCCATCCCAGCCATGGATATCAATACGACTTGTACAAGTTTTATCTCAGCTTTATCAACAATGTCTTATTTGATTGAGGCTGGTGAATACCATAGTGTTTTGATTGTATCCAGTGAAGTTGGAAGTTTGGGGCTTAATCCGAAACAAAAAGAAAGTTTTGAACTCTTTAGTGACGGAGCAGCAGCCTTTATCTTCCAAGCAAGTTCTCAAGACAAAGGGGTTATTGCAAGTCTTCAACATACCTGGTCAGAAGGTGCCCATGATACTGAAATCCGTGGAGGTTTGACTTCTTACCATCCTAAAAAATATTCAGAAAAGACAAAAACGGACTTTATGTTTGATATGAAGGGCAAGAAGATTCTCCTCTTATCAGCACATAAGCTTCCTGATATGTTCAAAGAATTCCAAGAGAAAACTCACTTAGCCCTAACCGATGTGGACTATATCATTCCCCATCAAGCTAGCCGTGCCTTATCTTTAGTTATGGATAAATTGGGTATTGCCGAAGACCAATACCTTAATATAGTTACTGACTACGGAAATATGGTTTCTGTATCTGTTCCATTCGGTTTGGCTTATTCATTAGATCATGGATTAGTTAAAGAAGGAGATGTCGTCTACCTTTTGGGAACAGCAGCAGGTATGACAGTTAACATGCTGGCCTTGAAATTATAATTTCTTGGCTAGAAACGGATAGTGTCAAAATGACGGAAGAACCTCCTTTTGCTTATAACTTAAGTGGCTCTTTGTCAACTGTAGTGGGTGACGAAAAGCTAACATCTAGAGAGGACCTGATAGGTCTTCTCTTTTTTTATGTTCAGAGTGATTAAGATCCGCTTCCTAAAGTTGATGAAGTTTCTAAAACCAAATCCTAGACGTTTGATGTCTTTGATCAACTTGTTAGTCGCTTCAAGTTTTGCATTTGAATAGTCCGTTTCTAGTGCGTTTTTGATGTATTGCTTGTGTCTAAGAAAAGTCCTAAAGACAGTTTGAAAATAATGATTAACCTTGCTCCTATTTTCCTCTATCAGCTCAAAGAACTCAGCTACTCTCTTCTCCTGAAAATGAAAAAGTAAGATCTGATAAAGTGTATAGTAGTCGGTAAGCTCTTCTGAAAAGTCTAGTGTTTTCCCAACAACTTCATGTGGACTTAAGGTTTGGTGGAATGTCTTTGAATAAAAAGAGTTGAGAGATAACTTACGGCTGTCCTTTTGGAAGAGTCGCCAATGATTTTTCAAGGCTCGATAGGGTAGTGACTTCTTATCGAACTGGTTCATAATCGCAATTCTTGTCTTTAAAAAGGCACGACCAAGGTGCTGTATAATGTGGAAACGATCAAGAACGATTTTAGCGTTTGGAAAAAGTCTTTTGGCAAGTGGAATATAAGCTCCAGACATATCCATCGTGATAAACTGCACCTGTTGGCGAGCTTTTAATGGATACTTTAAAAAGTAGTTTCGTATAGAGGTTTGGCGACGATTATCAAGGATGGTTATGAGTTCGTTTGTCTCATAATTCTGCGCCACAAAAGCCAATTCCCCTTTCTTGAACCCAAACTCATCCCAGGACATAACAGCTGGAAGTTTGTCATAATGTTCTTTGAAAGTGAACTGGTCAAGCTTACGATAGACAGTGGACGTCGACACACGAAGTCTTCTGGCAATATCAGTTAGTGAGACCTTCTCAGTTAGGAGTTGTGCAACCTTTTGTCGGACTAGATTGGAGATTTGGCAGTTTTTCTCAACGATTGGTGTCTCAGCTACCGTGACTCGTCTACAACTTTTACACTGAAAGCGACGTTTCTTCAGACGTAGTAGTGTTGGAGTTCCCGTTTGCTCGAGAAGAGGGATTTTAGAAGGCTTTTGAAAGTCATATTTGATCATCTTTCCTTGGCAGTGAGGACATGATGGTGCAGGGTAATCAAGTTTTGCTTGAATCTCTATATGAGTGTCAGTTTCAAAAACAAGTGAAATCTTGATATTTTGGTCTTTAATTCCGATTAATTCTGTGGTATTCTTAATAAGTCTCATAAGTTCTTCCTAATGATGGTTTGGTCGCTTTTCATTATAGTTCTTATGGGACTTTTTGTGTACACTTAAAAAGCTCTATAATCTCTACAGTGGTTTTACCCACTACAGAAATTATAGAGCCACTTAAGTTAGAGTTGACTGAAAGGTCAGCTCTTTTTTCTTGCCTTTACGTCACATGACAAATGTCATGTCATGTCATGACATCTGGTGCTAAAAAGAGAATGACCAAAAAGATATACTTTAGTCATAACTTAGAAATAATAAAAAACGAAAGAGGTCATCTCATGAAAATCAAAACATCTTACCTTATCTACGCTGTTATCGGAACTGTCTTTGCTGGACTTAGCATGTTTACTGACATCTTTGAAAAAGGGAACTTTGAAGCTATCTTCTCAAATTTGGGTATGATTATTGGCTTGTCTATCTCAGCTTACATTCTTATCACTATGGCTAAAAGTTTTATCGACCTTGTCATTAATGAATTGAAAAACTAGGAGGCTCGGTATGAAATTATTGAAAATACTAAGCATCATGCTCCTAGCGGTAATTTGGACCATCCTCTTTGCCTATGTCCTACTTCATGGCAGCAGTGATACTCTCTATAGTGTCATGAGTGTCTCAGTTGCAGCTTGTTATGTTTTTTTAGCCTTCTATCAAAAGAAAGGAAATCACACACATGAGTGAAGCAATCCTTCAAGTCACAAATCTTGTCAAAAAAATCAAAGGAAAAACAATTTTAGACCAAATTAGCTTTGAGGTGGGACAAGGAGACTGTCTTGCCTTAATCGGGCCCAACGGTGCTGGTAAAACGACCTTAATGTCCTGCATTCTTGGTGATAAGAAAGCCAGTAGCGGTCAAGTCTTTATCAAGGGCAAAAAGGGTAAAGCACAAGATCAAATTGCTGTTCTCCTTCAAGAAAATACCATTCCCTCACAATTAAGAGTTAAGGAACTGATTGCTTTTTTCCAAGATATTTCTGAAAATGGCTTATCTAAAGAAGAGATACAAGCACTCTTACAATTCCAAGACGACCAGTATCAGCAGTTCGCGGACAAACTCTCAGGAGGACAAAAACGTCTTCTTGCCTTTGTTCTCTGTCTTATTGGCAAGCCTGACATTCTCTTTTTAGATGAACCGACAGCAGGGATGGACACTACGACACGCCAACGCTTTTGGGAAATCATCAATGATCTGAAAAAGTCAGGTGTGACTGTTCTTTATTCGTCCCACTATATCGAAGAAGTCGAGCACACAGCTGACCGCATTTTGGTTCTTCATCAGGGAAAACTCATTAGGGATACTACGCCACATGCTATGCGTAGCGAAGAAAAGGAAAAGCAAGTCACCTTACCAAGTCGCTTTGCGCCAAGTCTTGACAAACTGGCAGCAATTTATGATGTGACTGAAAAACGTGATGTTGTAACCTTTATGACTAAAGATATTGAAAGTGTATGGAGTAGTTTACAAGCTCTAGGCTGTCGCATTTCTGACATTGAAATTCAAAACAAGACACTTTTAGATAGCCTATTTGATAGCACAAGGGAGGACAAGTCATGAAAGCACTACTTAAAATCGAATGGATAAAAACATGGCGCAGTTGGCCAGTCTTCATCATGTCCATCGGAATGCCCGTCGGATTCTTCCTCTTGTATTCAGGTATGGAAATGAGTCCTGACCCTGAATCACAAAAAGCCTTTATCTTGTCCTATATGTTGACCATGACTGGATTTTCTATGTCTAGCTTTGGTTTCTTTACCTTCCCCTACATGCTTAGAGAGGATCAAACCGATCATTGGCTAACCTACATCGAACATTCAAAAATCAGTATTCAGTCCTATTACCTCTCTAAGATTTTCCGAGTTCTTATGAACTTTATGGTTGCTATCCTAGTGACTTTCTGTGTGGGAGCTTTTGTGCGTGATGTTAAGATGCCATTATCACATTGGCTTGGTTCAGGGGCTCTTTTACTCTTGTCAAGCCTAGTCTTCCTATCCTTTGGCTTGCTCCTTGCCCAAATTAAGTCTCAACAAATCATGGCTATCGTCGGAAATATCGTCTTTCTTGGTCTTGCTATTATCGGTGGTTCTTGGATGCCAGTAACCATGTTTCCAAAATGGGTTCAGCACATTTCGGAGTGGACACCCATCTATCATATCAATCAGTTAGTAGTCAATTTCGCAAAAAAAGGGGAATTTTCATGGAAATCGCTCATTTTTATCTTGGTCTATGCTACAATAGCTACAGGCTTAGCCCTTTTTATCAAATCGTACAGAGAAAGTGACCATGTTTAGAACATACCAGAAAAATGATTTTGCTTATTTTGTTAGTCTGATTTTCCTAGTCTTCCCGATCTTAGGAGTGTTTGGTGGGGATTTCCCAGTTTGGACTTTAGGTCTGACGCTGGCCTTTACTCTGGCTTATCTCCTTATAGTGTATTTGAAAAAAGCCTATAGCAAGTGGATTCCCTTTCTGTGGTTTTACACTCTAGCTTACATTATCTTTATGTCAGTGACCTTCCAGGGTGGCATGATGTGGTTTATCTTTTTCAACGTTAATCTTCTCGTTTGGCACTTTGAGGATAGCATATCTTCTTATCGATTCTTATCCTTTCTAGCGACACTCTTGATTTTGACGTCATCATCCTTCCAACTGACAGACGATTTGAGCACCCACCTCATGTCTCTGGCTATTACTCTTTTTTCTTTGGGAATGTACTATTTTCAAAACCGTATACGTCAGGAGAGAAAGATGGAAGAAGCCCTTGCAGAGCAGAACCGGACCATTAATATCCTGTCAGCTGAAAATGAACGCAATCGTATCGGTCGTGATTTGCACGATACCTTAGGACATACCTTTGCCATGATGAGTCTTAAAACCGAGTTGGCTCTAAAACAGATGGACAAGGAGCAGTATGAAGCTGCTAGAAAGAATCTGGAAGAATTGAACCAGATTAGCCGTGACTCCATGTACGAGGTGCGTGAGATTGTTAATAAGCTCAAGTACCGAACGGTGGCAGAGGAGTTACTGGAACTTGAGCGACTCTTTGACCTATCTGATATCGTCCTGACCGTGGATAGTAGCCTTGACTTAGACAGCCTGTCACCAGTTAGTCAGTCTACCTTGTCCATGGTGCTTCGTGAACTGGCCAATAATGTCATCAAACATAGCCAGGCCGATAGCTGTCAGATTCGTCTAAGACGTGATCATGGTATTGTCCTTGAGTTTGAGGATGATGGTTGTGGCTTTGAGGAAGTCACTGGACAAGAACTACACAGTATCAGAGAGCGCCTCAGTTTGGTAGATGGAGACTTGGAAATTCTGTCTCAATCGCATCCAACCATTATTCGTGTACATTTGAAAGAGGGAGGAAAAGCATGAAATTATTAGTCGCCGAAGACCAGTCAATGTTGAGGGATGCCCTCTGCCAACTTCTCATGTTGGAAGACGATGTCGAAGAGGTCCATGCGGCCAGTGATGGTCAAGAAGCCATTGCTCTCTTGGAAAAAGAAGAAGTCGACGTAGCCATTTTAGACATTGAAATGCCAGTTAAAACAGGCCTTGATGTTCTTGAGTGGATGCGTGCCAAACATAGAGAAACGAAAGTCGTTATTGTGACCACCTTCAAACGTAAAGGCTATTTTAAACGAGCCCTTGCAGCCCAGGTGGATGCCTATGTGCTCAAAGAGCGTTCCATCAGTGACCTCATGGCGACCATCCATACCGTCCTAGCAGGTCATAAGGAATACTCACCAGAGCTTGTCGAAGGTGTCGCCTTTGACAATAATCCACTCAGCCAACGTGAACAAGAAGTCTTGGCCATGGTTGCTCAAGGATCAACCAACCAAGAAATCGCCGAAAGTCTCTTTCTCTCAAACGGGACTGTCCGAAATTACATGACAGCCATCCTGACTAAACTCGATGCAGGCAACCGAACAGAAGCCGTCCGCATTGCCAAAGAAAAAGACTGGTTGGGGTGAGGAGAAGTTTATAAAAGAAATTTTATTAATTAAAGGTCACCATATGGTGGCTTTTTTGTGGCTTATAATCTATCTAAACATTCACAAGCAAGAATGAGAGAAGTTGAAATGAGCCTCTACAGGAATATGTAGAGGCTTTGATGAATTATTGAATTGTGTCATTTTGTTTAGTGAATTAGACGGGTGGTTTTAATTTTTTCAAGTATCAAAACTATTTTCTCTTTTTCGAGAATAACACTTGGTTTCCTTTTTTAACTGCTTTATAATAGAGTAATACTAAGGTCTTCTGCTGTGATAAAGAAGGCAGATTTTAGGAGATGAGAAATTGGCTTTTTGTGTTTAGAGGACACGGTTTGTTGATTTTTTACTGTAGGAGATAGATATGGCAATGATAGAAGTGAAACATCTTCAGAAAAATTTTGTGAAGACAGTCAAGGAACCGGGGTTGAAGGGGGCTTTGCGTTCCTTTATTCATCCTGAAAAGCAGACCTTTGAAGCGGTCAAGGATTTGACCTTTGAGGTGCCCAAGGGGCAGATTCTAGGTTTTATCGGGGCAAATGGTGCTGGGAAGTCGACCACCATTAAAATGCTGACAGGAATTTTGAAACCGACATCTGGTTTTTGTCGGATTAATGGCAAGATTCCACAGGATAATCGCCAAGATTATGTCAAGGATATTGGAGTCGTTTTCGGACAACGCACCCAGCTATGGTGGGACTTGGCCCTGCAAGAAACTTACACGGTTTTGAAGGAGATTTACGATGTCCCAGACTCGCTCTTCCACAAGCGCATGGATTTTTTGAATGAAGTCTTGGATTTGAAGGACTTTATCAAGGATCCCGTGCGGACTCTTTCGCTAGGTCAACGGATGCGGGCGGATATTGCGGCTTCCTTGCTTCACAATCCCAAGGTTCTCTTTTTAGATGAGCCGACCATTGGTTTGGATGTGTCGGTCAAGGACAACATTCGTCGGGCCATTACTCAGATTAATCAGGAAGAAGAAACAACTATTCTCTTGACCACTCACGATCTGAGTGACATTGAGCAACTCTGTAATCGGATTTTTATGATTGACAAGGGGCAAGAGATTTTTGATGGAACGGTTAGCCAGCTCAAGGAAACCTTTGGAAAGATGAAGACTCTCTCTTTCGATCTGACGCCAGGTCAAAGTCATCTCGTCTCTCATTATGAGGGCCTGCCTGATATGTCCATTGATAGACAAGGAAATACTCTCAATATTGAATTCGATAGTTCCCGCTACCAGTCGGCCGATATTATCAAGCAAACCTTATCTGATTTTGAAGTTCGTGATTTGAAGATGGTAGATACGGATATTGAAGATATTATCCGTCGCTTCTATCGAAAGGAGCTCTAAGATGGTCAAATTGTGGAGACGTTATAAACCCTTTATCAATGCAGGGATTCAGGAGTTGATTACCTATCGAGTCAACTTTATTCTCTATCGGATTGGTGATGTCATGGGGGCTTTTGTCGCTTTCTATCTCTGGAAGGCTGTCTTTGACTCCTCCCAGGAGCCTTTGATTCAGGGCTTCAGTATGGCAGATATCACTCTCTACATCATCATGAGTTTTGTGACCAATCTTTTGACGAGGTCTGATAGCTCCTTTATGATTGGGGAGGAGGTCAAGGATGGCTCCATTATCATGCGCTTGCTGAGACCAGTGCATTTTGCGGCCTCTTACCTTTTCACCGAGCTTGGTTCCAAGTGGTTGATTTTCATCTCTGTTGGCCTGCCATTTTTAAGTGTCATTATTTTGATGAAAATCCTGTCTGGGCAAGGAATTGTAGAAGTGCTGGGATTAACTGTCCTTTATCTCTTTAGCTTAACTCTGGCTTATCTGATTAACTTTTTCTTTAATATCTGCTTTGGATTTTCAGCATTTGTCTTTAAAAATCTTTGGGGTTCCAATCTACTCAAGACTTCCATAGTGGCCTTTATGTCTGGAAGTTTGATTCCCTTGGCTTTCTTTCCAAAGGCGGTTTCAGCTATTCTCTCCTTCTTGCCTTTTTCATCCTTAATTTACACTCCGGTCATGATTATTGTTGGGAAATACGATGCCAGTCAGATTCTTCAAGCACTTTTGCTTCAGTTTTTCTGGCTTATAGTGATGGTGGGCTTGTCTCAGTTGATTTGGAAACGAGTCCAGTCATTTATCACTATTCAAGGAGGTTAGTATGAAAAAATATCAACGCATGCATCTGATTTTTATCAGACAATACATCAAGCAAATCATGGAATACAAGGTGGATTTTGTGGTAGGTGTGTTGGGAGTCTTTCTGACTCAAGGCCTAAACCTCTTGTTTCTCAATGTCATCTTTCAACACATCCCCTCGCTAGAAGGTTGGACCTTTCAAGAAATTGCCTTTATCTATGGATTTTCCTTAATTCCAAAGGGATTAGATCATCTCTTTTTTGACAATCTCTGGGCCTTAGGTCAACGACTAGTCCGAAAAGGGGAATTTGACAAGTATTTGACTCGTCCTATCAACCCTCTCTTTCATATTCTGGTTGAGACCTTTCAGATTGATGCCTTGGGGGAACTTTTGGTCGGTTGCATTCTATTGGGAACAACAGTATCAAGCATTGCTTGGACGCTTCCCAAATTCCTGATTTTCCTAGTCTGTATTCCATTTGCTACCTTGATTTATACTTCCTTGAAAATAGCGACAGCCAGTATCGCTTTTTGGACTAAACAGTCAGGCGCCATGATTTATATTTTTTATATGTTCAATGATTTTGCCAAGTACCCGATTTCCATTTACAATTCGCTCCTTCGTTGGTTGATCAGTTTTATCGTGCCATTTGCCTTTACGGCTTACTATCCTGCCAGTTATTTCTTGCAGGGTAAGAATGGGCTCTTTGATATCGGTGGTTTGATTCTGATTTCCCTTGTCTTCTTTTTCATTTCCCTCAAACTCTGGGATAGGGGCTTGGATGCCTACGAAAGTGCTGGCTCGTAAGGGGGAAAGTAAGACTAAAATCAAGAAAGGAACTTATGATGTTTACAATTGAAGAAGTCAAGGATGAAGATCAAAAAATGGCAGTTGTTGATGAGGTTTTAAAGGATTTGCCAGAATGGTTTGGAATACCTGAAAGCACGCAAGCCTACATCGAAGGAGCCAAAGATTTGCAAGTTTGGGCAGCCTATCAGGAGAGTGATTTGACTGGATTTGTAAGCTTGTCCTATTCTAGTGAAGAGTGTGCAGAGATTGATTGTCTCGGCGTAAAAAAAGCTCATCAAGGTAGAGGAATTGGGAGTCAATTGCTTGCTACTTTAGAAAGTGAAGCACGCAAACAAGTAGACTACCTACAGGTAAAAACAGTAGCAGAAGGCTCTAATAAAGATTATGATCGAACAATTGTCTTTTATCGAAGTGTTGGTTTTAAAAAATTAGAGATTTTTCCTCAACTTTGGGATCCCCAGAATCCTTGCCAGATTTTGATAAAGAAAATCGTTTAAAACTTCCTGACAAAAAATTGAGAGTGCCATACTATAAAAGTGTTAGCCAATTTAGCTCAGTTGGTAGAGCAAGGCACTCGTAAAGTCTAGGTTATAGGTAGATAAACGACTGAGGATTTGAAAAAATAGATATGTAGAAGATAACCGTTAAGTCTTATTCTTAGCGGTTTTTTATATTGTTTAATAGCGCTGATATTTCATTAATGATGTTTGACTTTGTGATGTTGCTAGTGCTTTAAGTTGATTGCTACTATTTTTGATGGTGTGAATGTTCTGATAATGTACCCCAGCTAACTACGAAAGTTTTTGACTCTATGTTTTTAACGCTTATTAAAAAATAAATTAATGTAGGTTAATTTTTCTTGACTTAAATTTTTTAAATGATATACTATTTTTCTGGAGAGCTAACAATTATATATAAATGTACTACTCTATTTCCTAGATAATACTTATACTCGATGAAAATCAAAGAGCAAACTAGAAAACTATCCGCAGGTTGCTCAAAGCACTGCTTTGAGGTTGTAGATAGAACTGACGAAGTCAGTAACCATACATACGCTAAGACGACGTTGACGCGGTTTGATGCGATCTTCGAAGAGTATTAGTAAAACTTTTTATAACAAATGCTAGCAAAGTTAAAGTTTACTATCTATTGGAAGTTAAATAAATATGTAAGGAATTAAAATGAAAAAAAGTACAGTATTGTCATTAACCACAGCTGCAGTTATTTTAGCAGCATATGTCCCTAATGAGGTAATCCTAGCAGATACACCTAGTTCTGAAGATTCTTTAAAAATATCTGATAAAGAAACAGTAGTAGGTAAACAAAACGAAAACAAAGAAAAACTTGAAGATATTCATAATGTTATAGAAACTTCAAAGGATACTGAAGAAAAGAAAACAACAATTATTGAGGAAAAAGAAGTTGTTAGTAAAAATCCTGTGATAGACAATAACACTAGCAATGAAGAAGCAAAAATCAAAGAAGAAAATTCCAATATTGAGGAAAAAGAAGTTGTTAGTAAAAATCCTGTGATAGACAATAACACTAGCAATGAAGAAGCAAAAATCAAAGAAGAAAATTCCAATCAATCCCAAGGAGATAAAGCGGACTCGTCTGCAAGTAAAGACCCAGAAAGTCCCAAAAAAGAGGATAAACTTGTCTATATTGCTGAATTTAAAGATAAAGAATCTGGAGAAAAAGCAATCAAGGAACTATCAAATCTTAAGAATACAAAAGTTTTATATACTTATGATAGAATTTTTAACGGTAGCGCTATTGAAACAACCAAAGATACTCTGGACATAATTAAACTAATAGAAGGTATTTCATCGGTTGAAAGGTCACAAAAAGTCCAACCTATGATGAATCATGCTAGAAAAGAAATTGGAGTTGAAGAGGCAATCGATTACCTAAAATCTATCAATGCACCATTTGGGAAAAACTTTGATGGTAGAGGTATGGTCATTTCAAATATCGATACGGGAACGGATTATAGGCATAAGGCCATGAGGATTGATGATGATGCTAAAGACTCAATGAGATTTAAAAAAGAAGACTTAAAAGGTACTGATAAAAATTTCTGGTTGAGTGATAAAATCCCTCATGCTTTCAATTATTATAATGGTGGTAAAATTACTGTAGAAAAAGCTGATGATGGAAGCGATTATTTTGATCCACATGGGATGCATATTGCAGGGATTCTTGCGGGAAATGATACTGAAAAAGATATTAAAAACTTTAACGGAATAGATGGAATTGCTCCTAATGCACAGATTTTCTCTTATAAAATGTACTCTGACGCAGGATTTGGCTTCGCAGGAGATGAAACAATGTTTCATGCTATTGAAGATTCGATCAAACACAATGTCGATGTTGTTTCGATATCATCTGGCTTTACAGGAACTGGTCTTGTAGGTGAGAAATATTGGCAAGCTATTAGAGCATTAAGAAAAGCAGGCATTCCAATGGTTGTAGCTACGGGTAACTATGCGACTTCTGCTTCAAGTTCTTCATGGGATTTAGTGGCAAATAATAATCTGAAAATGACCGACACTGGAAATGTAACACGAACTGCAGCACATGAAGATGCGATAGCAGTCGCATCTGCTAAAAATCAAACAGTTGAGTTTGATAAAGTTAACATAGGTGGAGAAAGTTTTAAATATAGAAATATAGGTGCCTTTTTCGATAAGAATAAAATCATAACAAATGAAGAAGGATCAAAAGCTTCTAGTAAATTAAAATTTGTATATATAGGCAAGGGGCAAGACAAAGATTTGATAGGATTGGATCTTAGAGGCAAAATTGCAGTAATGGATAGAATTTATACAAAGGAGTTAAAAAATGCTTTTAAACGTGCAACGGATAAGGGTGCACGTGGCATTATGGTTGTAAATACTGTAAATTACTACAATAGAGATAATTGGACAGAGCTTCCAGCTATGGGATATGAGGAGGATGAAGGAACTACTAGTCAAGTTTTTTCAATTTCAGGAGATGATGGTGTAAAGTTATGGAACATGATTAACCCTGATAAAAAAACTGAGGTTAAAAGGAATAATAAAGAAGATTTTAAAGATAAATTGGAGCAATACTATCCAATTGATATGGCAAGCTATAATTCTAATAAACCGAATGTAGGTGACGAAAAAGAGATTGACTTTAAGTTTGCACCTGACACAGACAAAGAACTGTATAAAGAAGAGATCATCGTTCCAGCAGGGTCCACATCTTGGGGACCAAGAATAGATTTACTTTTAAAACCAGATGTTTCAGCACCCGGTAAAAATATTAAATCCACTCTCAATGTCATTAATGGGAAATCAACTTATGGTTATATGTCAGGGACTAGTATGGCAACTCCAATCGTGGCAGCTTCTACTGTTTTGATTAGACCAAAATTAAAGGAAATGCTTGAAAGACCTGTGTTGAAAAATCTTAAGGGAGATGACAAAATAGATCTTACAAGTCTTACAAAAATAGCCCTACAAAATACTGCACGCCCTATGATGGATGCAACTTCTTGGAAAGAAAAAAGTCAATACTTTGCATCACCTAGACAACAGGGAGCAGGGCTAATTAATGTTGCCAATGCTTTGAGAAATGAAGTCGTAGCTACTTTTAAAAACACGGATTCTAAAGGTTTGGTAAACTCTTATGGTTCTATTTCTCTTAAAGAAATAAAAGGAGATAAAAAATATTTTACAATTAAGCTTCACAATACATCAAACAGACCTTTAACCTTTAAAGTTTCAGCATCTGCTATAACTACAGATGCTCTAACTGACAGACTCAAACTGGATGAAACATACAAAGATGAAAAATCTCCAGATGGTAAGCAAATTGTTCCAGAAATCCACCCAGAAAAAATCAAAGGAGCAAATATTACATTTGAGCATGACACTTTCACTATAGGTCCAAATTCTAGCTTTGATTTAAATGCGGTTATAAATGTTGGGGAGGCTAAAAACAAAAATAAATTTGTAGAATCATTTATTCATTTTGAGTCAGTGGAAGAAATGGAAGCTCTGAACTCCAACGGGAAGAAAATAAACTTCCAACCTTCTTTATCGATGCCTCTAATGGGATTTGCTGGGAATTGGAACCACGAACCAATCCTTGATAAATGGGCCTGGGAAGAAGGTTCAAAATCAAAAACAATGGAAGGTTATGATGATGATGGCAAACCGAAAATTCCAGGAACCTTAAATAAGGGGATTGGTGGAGAAGGTATAGATAAATTTAATCCAGCAGGAGTTATACAAAATAGAAAAGATAAAAATACAACATCCCTAGATCAAAATCCAGAATTGTTTGCTTTCAATAACGAAGGGATCAACGCACCATCATCAAGTGGTTCTAATATTGCTAAAATTTATCCTTTAGATTCAAATGGAAATCCTCAAGATGCTCAACTTGGGAGAGGATTAACACCTTCTCCACTTGTATTAAGAAGTGCAGAAGAAGGATTGATTTCAATAGTAAATACAAATAAAGAGGGAGAAAATCAAAGAGACTTAAAAGTCATTTCGAGAGAACACTTTATTAGAGGAATTTTAAACTCTAAGAGAAATGATGCAAAGGGAATCAAATCTTCTAAGCTAAAAGTTTGGAGCGACTTGAAATGGGATGGACTCATCTATAACCCTAGAGGTAGAGAAGAAAATGCACCAGAAAGCAAGGATACCAAAGATCCTGCTACTAAGATAAGAGGACAATTTGAACCGATTGCAGAAGGTCAATATTTCTATAAATTTAAATATAGATTAACTAAAGATTACCCATGGCAGGTTTCCTATATTCCTGTAAAAATTGATAATACAGCCCCTAAGATTGTTTCGGTTGATTTTTCAAATCCTGAAAAAATTAAGTTGATTACAAAGGATACTTATCACAAGGTAAAAGATCAATACAAGAATGAAACCTTATTTGCGAGAGATCAAAAAGAACATCCTGAAAAATTTGACGAGATTGCAAACGAAGTTTGGTATGCAGGCGCTGCTCTGGTTAATGAAGATGGAGAGGTTGAGAAAAATCTTGAAGTAACTTATGCAGGTGAGGGTCAAGGAAGAAATAGGAAACTAGACAAAGACGGAAATACTATTTATGAAATTAATGGTGCAGGAGATTTAAGAGGAAAAATCATTGAAGTCATTGCATTAGATGGATCTAGCAATTTCACAAAGATTCATAGAATTAAATTTGCTGATCATGCTGATGAAAAGGGGATGATTTCCTATTATCTAGTAGATCCTGATCAAGATTCATCTAAATACCAAAAGCTTGGCGAGATTTCCGAATCTAAATTTAAAAATTTAGAAAATAGAAAAGAGGATAGTCTTAAAAAAGATACAACTGAGGAAGAAAATCATCAAGAAAATGAAGAGTCTATCGAAGAAAAATCAAGCTTGACTATTCATAAAACTATTTCAACAATTAGAGATTTTGAAAGTAAAGACTTAAAGAAACTCATTAAAAAGAAATTTAGAGAAGTTGATGACTTTACAAGTGAAACTGGTAAGAGAACAGAGGAATACGATTATAAATACGATGATAAGGGAAATATCATTGCTTATGACGATGGTAGTGCCTTACAATATGAAACTGAAAAACTTGACGAAATCAAATCAAAAATTTATGGTGTTCTAAGCCCGTCTAAAGATGGACACTTTGAAATTCTTGGAAAGATAAGTAATGTTTCTAAAAATGCCAAGGTATATTACGGCAATAACTATAGATCTGTAGAAATCAAAACGACTAAGTATGATTCCCAATCAAAAACGATGACATTTGATTTATACGCTAATATTAATGATATTGTGGATGGATTAGCTTTTGCAGGAGATATGAGATTCTTTGTTAAAGATGATGATCAGATAAAAGCTGAAACTAAAATTAGAATGCCTGAAAAAAATAAGGAAACTAAAACAGAATATCCCTATACATCAAGTTATGGGAATGTAATAGAATTAGGAGAAGGTGATCTTTCAAAGAACAAACCAAACAATTTAACGGAAATGGAATCTGGTAAAATCTATTCTGATTCAGAAAAACAACAATATCTGTTAAAGGATAACATCATTCTAAGAAAAGGCTATGCACTAAAAGTGACTACCTATAATCCTGGAAAAACGGATATGTTAGAAGGAAATGGAGTTTATAGCCAGGAAGATATAGCAAAAATACAAAAGGCCAATCCTAATCTAAGAGTCCTATCAGAAAAAATAATTTATGCTGATAGTAGAAATGTTGAAGATGGAAGAAGTACTCAATCAGTATTAATGTCGGCTTTGGATGGCTTTAACATTGTAAAATATCAAGTGTTTACCTTTAAAATGAATGAAAAAGGGGAGGCAATCGATAAAGATGGAAATCTTGTAACAGATTCTTCTAAACTGGTATTATTTGGTAAAGATGATAAAGAGTATCATGGGGAGGATGATTCCAACGTAGAAGCTATAAAAGAAGATGGCTCTATGTTATTTATTGATGCAAAACCAGTAAATCTTTCAATGGACAAGAACTACTTTAATCCATCTAAATCTAATAAAATTTATGTACGAAATCCAGAATTTTATTTAAGAGGTAAGATTTCTGATAAGGGTGGTTTTAACTGGGAGTTGAGAGTTAATGAATCGGTTGTAGATAATTATTTAATCTACGGAGATTTACACATTGATAACACTAGAGATTTTAATATTAAGCTTAATGTTAAAGACGGTGACATCATGGACTGGGGAATGAAAGACTATAAAGCAAACGGATTCCCAGATAAGGTAACAGATATGGATGGAAATGTTTATCTTCAAACTGGCTATAGCGATTTGAATGCGAAAGCGGTTGGAGTACACTATCAATTTTTATATGATAATGTTAAACCAGAAGTAAACATTGATCCTAAGGGAAATACTAGTATTGAATATGCTGACGGAAAATCTGTAGTCTTTAATATCAATGATAAAAGAAATAATGGATTCGATGGTGAGATTCAAGACAAACATATTTATGTAAATGGAAAAGAATATAAATCATTTGATGATATTAAACAACTAACAGATAAGACACTAAACATTAAGATTGTTGTAAAAGATTTTGCAAGAAATACAACCGTAAAAGAATTCATTTTAAACAAAGATACGGGAGAGGTAAGCGAACTAAAACCTCATACGGTAACTGTGACCATTCAAAATGGAAAAGAAATGAGTTCAACGATAGTGTCGGAAGAAGATTTCATTTTACCTGTCTATAAGGGTGAATTAGAAAAAGGATATCAATTTGATGGCTGGGAAATTTCTGGTGTCGAAGGGAAAAAAGATGCTGGCTATGTTATTAATGTATCAAAAGATACTCTTATAAAACCTGTATTCAAGAAAATAGAGGAGAAAAAGGAGGAGGAAAATAAACCTACTTTTGATGTATCGAAAAAGAAAGATAACGTACAAGAAAATCATAGTCACTTAGATGAAAATTACAAAAAGGAGGATTTACAAAGAGAAAATCATTCACACAAATCTGATTCAACTAAGGATGTCACAGCTAAAGTTCCTGATGAAAATGATAAAAACTTTGAAAATAAGAAGGAAGTTTATCTTAATGAACCAGAGAACATAGATAATAAACATTCCAATATTGATAGTAAATCAACTACTAACAATGATAGGTTGCCAAAAACCGGAACAGTTAGCGAAGTCTTCATGTCATTAGTTGCCGGAATAATGTTTACCTTAGGTGCGTTTCTTGGATTAAAGAAAAAAGATCAAGATTAAGACAAAGCTATAGAAAAATGGTTTGTGTACTGAGATAGTGTGATGATGAAACAGTTTTGTGAAAATAGCCATTTATAACTCAATTATTTAGTTTACTTTACTATTGATACTCTTTTTGGATTTATTAATGTACTTAGTTTCGACAACTAATGAATTGATTGAAAGGGTTAGTATTGATAATATTGGTCATATTAATTAGAAAATAGAGTCTATCAAAATTTAAAGGCTAATAGAGGTGATGAGATAATTTCAAGGAATTAAGTAGCGTTTGGTTGCTTAATTCCTTTTTATTATGTGACTATTAGTCCGTTTCGCTCCGAAGGTGCGAAACAAATAAACCACCCGCTATGATTGATATGCCCCCTGTCAAGTAGACAGGTTAAATATGGCTCTTTGTCAACTGTAGTGGGTGACGAAAAGCTAACATCTAGAGAGAACCTGATAGGTTTTCTCTTTTTGTATGTTCAGAGTGATGAAAACACGCTTCCTAAAGTTAATAAAGTTTCTAAAACCGAAGCCCAGACGTTTGATGTCTTTGATAAGCTTATTGGTCCCCTCCAATTTTGCATTTGAGTAATGTGTTTCTAGTGCGTTTTTGATGTATGGTTTGTGTCTAAGGAAGGTCAAGCATAATTAAGATAAGAAAGAGAAACGATATGAAAACCACAATTTTTACATTTCACCCTCAATTAAAAACGGGCTCACGCATTAATAAAGAACTGGCAACAGCTGCTGCTGGAGCTGGTTATGATGTGCGAGATATGTACCAACTGTATCCCAATTTTGACATTGATGTCAAAACGGAGCAAAAGATTCTAGAGGTAAGTGATCGCATTGTACTCCAGTTCCCAATTTATTGGTACCAAACGCCAGCCCTCATGAAACAGTGGTTTGACGTTGTTTTTGAATACGGTTGGGCCTATGGTTCGACTGGTACTGCCTTACAAGGCAAGGAAGTCATGTTGGTAGCTAGTTTTGGAGCTGGGCAAGATGACTACACGAGAAACGGCCGCTTCCATGTAACAATTGAAGAGATTTTAAAGCCTATCACTACGATTCAGTATTTGACAGGTCTAACATTTCTGGAACCTCTTATCATAACTGGTACTTTAAACATGGATCAAGAGTTATTATCAAATAAAGTAAATAAATACCTACAAATAATATAAATAAGACATATCAACCCTCTATAAATGGAATATACTTTATTATTTTTCTGTTTCAAACAATAAAGCATCAATCAATATACTTGAATACTAGTGGATATTATTGAGTATATTTCATATTGTCCAATTAGGACAATACATAAAATTTTTCCTCTATACTTTTCCTTAGGAGAAAGATTGATGTACCGACGTTTAAGGGATTTGAGAGAAGACAATGATTTCACTCAAAAATTCGTTGCCGAAAAACTTTCGTTTACTCAACGATATTCAGGAAAGATAAGAAGCATCTGAGTTTAACTTCAGATGCTTCTTTGGTAGTTATTACATTTGGAATGAATCATGTTTAAAATGTTGATGATATATTTTCTATTTTATGTTTAAATCTTTTTCCATTTCCATTTTAAGATTTTTGATGAAGACTTGGTCACCAAAAGCTTCAGCTAGTACGGTAGCCGTATTATAGAGCTCAGCCGCTTTATCTCTGTTGTTCTCATAGAACAGATAATATTTTGCTTCAAGCATTGCTATCCCAGGTTGATAGGAATGTTGCATAATAGAATGCATGACCTCATACATTTTATCAACAATAGTTTTCATGTTTTTATAGTCATGATGCATGACATAAATCCCAGCTATAGCTGATAAAGCCCCTAATAGTTCCACATTGGATAATTCATCACCTTGCAATCTTTGTTTTATTAACTTCATTCGAAAATGCTCAATTGTAGTTTTATCATATGAAGAACCTTGACATTGTACAGAGTAATATTTTATCAACAGAAGGTCATTCAAGGTGTACTCTTCTTTTTTCAATACCTGATTCAAATAGTCTTCAAATACAATCTCAACAAGATCTTCTTTCTTCTCTTCAGAGATAAAATTCAGGGTTCTTTCAATGATATCGATGGTTAGAAGTTCGTCCTCTGGCAGGATATCAATATAGTTGTCGTAGAGGTCTTCAATATCCTGCAGTTTTTTCTTGATACGCTCGAGGTCGCCATAGACAGGAGACTTCATGAGTTTATATTTAGCCTGATAGTACTCTTCAGGAATGTCTAGTTTTGTTTCACCTAACAAATAGTTGAGGGAAACTCCCAATTTATCACTGATGTATTGCAGTTTGACAATAGTTGGTAAAGAACGCCCGAGCTCAATTCTCATCAGTTGTTTTACTGTTAATTCTTCTTCGGTATCACAAACGTGCTCACGTGTTAATCCTTGACGTTCACGTTCTTCACGAATTCTTTTTCCAATCTCGATTTTAATCTCTTCAGACATCTGTATTTCCCTTAAGTTTTAATTATATAATAATATACCTTAAAATCATGTGAATGAAAAGACTCTATGAAGCTGTCTGTGTTTCTAGTTAGAACTAAAGAGGGGAAATAAACAAATCAACCATCTAAACTGAGTGTTAGATGGTTGTGGTTTTGAATTAAGATATTTTTCGTAATCTCTTAGATTGTAGAATGGTCAGTGTAGCAAAGAGGAGCAACCACGCTAGTAGAGAAAGTGAGCTTGCTATTTGGTCTTGCCACTTAAAGCTTTCAAGCTGGCTTATAGATTTTGTGAACAATCCCATATAACTGTACTTCGTGACATTATCGAAATCTTTACTGATCCCTGAAAGCATTGGAATAAACATACTAATCATTGATACTGGAAGGCTAATTACTTGGGCAGATACTTGCGTTTTACTGATTAATCCAATGAAAAGATTAATCAGCATTATTACTATAGCTGTAGCAAGCGAGATGATAAGATAAGCACTATAATTATTTTCAATATTAAGTTCGAGTATTTTCGGAATAGCAGTTGTCATCACTAAGCTAATAAGAACTGGATAAAATAAAACTGAAAGAATATAGTTTTTACTGTTAACACCACTTAAAAACAAGGTTCTTAAAATATTTTTTTCCTTTTCTTCGGAAACAATAGTACTGATTGGATTTCCAACTGATAAACTCAAAGATAGGGCTAAACAGTTGACTAATAGATTGACTTTCATTGAGTTGTTTAGGCTACCTTGAATCTCATAGATATGTTTGTAGAGAAAGGCAAACCCTAAAGGAAGGAGAATTTGTAGGATAATGGTTTTGTTAGATTTGATAACTCGCTTTCTAAGCCATAGTAAAGATTTTAATTGGTTAAACATTAAGTTTTCCTCCTGTAAGTTGGATGAAGATGTCCTCTAAAGTTGGTTCACATGAGTGGATGGTTTGAATATCTTGAGTAGCACTAATATGATTTAATTCAGAGAAAGGAATCACTTTTTCTTGACCTGAGCAGTAGGTCACTTTTACCATTTTATTTGTATTATATTTCTGAATAAGTTCAGCAGGTTTCCCCTCTTCGACAATCTTTCCTTTATTTAAAAGTACAATCTTATCGCATAAAATGGTAGCTTCATTCATGTCATGTGTCGTCAAAAAAATGGTTGTTCCTTGTTGTTTTAGTTCTTCAATAAGAGCATGAATTGTTTGAGACGTTGATGGATCTAATCCAGAAGTAGGTTCATCAAGAAAGAGAACTTTTGGCTTGTTTATGATAGCTCTCACTAAAAGCATCCGTTGTTTCATCCCTGTAGAGAGCTTGTCTGCCAAGGTTTTACGATGGTCATAAAGACCGACAC
Source organism: Streptococcus sp. cx1 (assembly GCF_052384325.1). Lineage (NCBI taxonomy): Bacteria > Bacillati > Bacillota > Bacilli > Lactobacillales > Streptococcaceae > Streptococcus > Streptococcus sp. cx1. The sequence continues at coordinate 190,370 of NZ_JBQSUN010000002.1, forward strand.
GTTTCATCAAATTGTCAATATAATCTGGTGAAACATTGTAAAGCTTTGCGAAGAATAGAAGATTGTCATAAAGTGTCAATTTTTCATAAAAACCACTATTTTCAGTGATTAAACCAATCTTTGACAAATCATCTTCTTTTAACTGAAGGGATGATTTGCCCAAAATATAAGTTTCTCCCTGACTAGGAGTGAGTTGACCTGTTAAGATATTGATTGTTGTCGTTTTACCAGAACCTGATGGCCCAAGGAAACCTAGAATTTCACCTTTTTCAACTGTGAAGTTTAGATTTTCTATTGCTTTATATTTTTGAAATTCTTTGCTTAACTGTTTTGCTACGATAAGGTTTGTCATATCTTGATTTCTCCAATTTGATTATATGAACGAGTATAAACAAAAAAATAACGAATCAAAAGGACATCTATGTCACTTTGACTCGTTACTTGTATTTAAATCTTTTTGTATTTCCATTTTTAAATTCTTGATGAAGACTTGGTCTCCAAAAGCTTCGGCTAGTACAGTAGCTGTATTATAGAGTTCGGTTGCTTTTTCTATGTTATTCTCATAATATAAATAGTATTTTGCTTCCAAAATGAGTACGGCGGGTTTGTAAGCATGTTGTAGTGTCTTATCAATAACAGTATGCATTTTATAGACAATAGTTTTCATATTTCTATAATCATGATGCATAACATAGATTCCAGCTATAGTTGACAATGCCCCAAGTAGTTCAACATTAACTAGCTCTTCCCCTTGTAATTCTTGCTTAATTAATTTATGTCTAAATTTTTCAATTCTCTCATTATCATAGTCATAATCCTGACATCGAAATGCATAGTATGAAATTAATAGAAGGTCATTTAAGGAGTATGCTTCTTTTTTCAACGCTTGAGTCAAATAGTCTTCAAATACAGATTCAATAAGACTATCTTCTTCCATAACCATAAAATTTAACGTTCTTTCAATGATATCAATAGCAAAAAGCTCGTCCTCTGGTAGAATATCAATATAGTTGTCGTAGAGTTCCTCAATATCTTTTAGCTTCTTCTTGATACGTTCGGGGTCGCCATAGACAGGAGACTTCATGAGTTTATATTTAGCCTTATAATAGTCTTCAGGAATGTCTAGTTTTGTTTCACCTAGCAAATAGTTTAGGGAAACTCCTAATTTATCACTGATATACTGCAGTTTGACAATAGTTGGTAATGAGCGACCGAGCTCAATTCTCATCAGTTGTTTGACGGTTAATTCTTCTTCGGTGTCACAAACCTGCTCTCGAGTTAGCCCTTGGTGCTCACGTTCTTCACGAATTCTTTTTCCAATCTTGATTTTAATATCTTCTGACATACATAATTCCTTATGATTTAGATTTTTAATAATAATATAACGTAAAATTGAAATAAAGTCCAAAAGCCATAATAGAAGTAGTGTATAATAAAACCTACAGGAGTTTACAATTATGAAACAATCTCAATTTGCGAGGGTGCTAGCCAGCAGATTTTCCTCTCAAATATTATTTAGAATATTAAAAATGTTATAATAGGAGATGAGAAAGGGGGAGATGATGATGAAAATTATAGCAATAAACCCTATTCCGTTTAAAAAAAGAATGATTGAATTTCTCTTTGATTATCTTTTCATTCTAGCTTATTTAGTTCTTCTGTTTTTAAGTTCGATGCTTATTTACATCATCTTTTTTAATGGTGTCCCAGAGTTTACAGAAATTCAGTCGCAGTGGCTTGTATTTTTCACCTCTGTTTTGCCAATCACGCTCCTTTTCACATTCTTGGATTATAAAAATGATGGCAGTTTTGGGAAGGTAAAAGCTGGACTTGAACTGGTCTACCAGAAAAAAACAGTGCAGGCTAGCTTGATTAGAAATGTTATCAAATTTTTACCTTGGCAACTCGGTCATGTGGGCACGATTCATGGCTTATATAGTGATTTTGATGTGGTATCCATTATCCTTTCTAATTCGGCGACTCTACTTGCAGTTTTGCTACTGGCAATGACGATATTTAGGAAAGATAAGAGGCATCTAGGAGACCTACTAGCCCGTACACAAGTGCAACTAAAAGAAGAATAGGGTAGAGATTGTTTATCCTATCCTTAAAGAAAAAGACAAACATAGTTAGGAAGTATTTGTATGAATGAGACTGTTGAGTTTACAAATCTTTGTATGGTAAGAGACGGCGATAGAGTTCTTGTTATTGATCGTAAAAAAAAGGACTGGCCAGGCATAACCTTTCCTGGTGGTCATGTCGAAGCGGGAGAATCATTTACGGAAGCAGTAATCCGTGAAGTGAAGGAAGAAACTGGCTTAAGGATTGCTTCTCCCCGGATTTGTGGAATGAAAGATTGGGTAGAAGACGGCATTCGTTATGTAGTTCTCTTTTATAAGACAGAAAAGTTTGACGGAGAATTAATATCCTCTGAAGAGGGGGAAGTCTGGTGGGAGGACCTGAAAGAATTGCCAAATCTAGACCTCTCTCTAGATATGGAGGATATGCTTCGTATCTTTCTTGAAGAAGACCTGTCTGAATTTTTCTACTACCAAGATGGAGAAGACTGGAAGTACGATTTAAAGTGAATTTGGATACTGATTCTTTTAATAATTAACTTGATAACTTTTTTTAGCAGTTAACCCAATGGTTGGCTGTTTTTCTTTGTCATAAATAAAAATTCGTCATCAATCTTGAGTTGACTTCTTAAAATGTTATAATGAGTGATATAAAACCGTATTTAAAGAAATTGAAGTAGATAGAGGAGTTGTTCAATGTCAAACTTGAATGAAAATTTGCGCATTGTCAGTGTTAGAGAAATGATGGTAGAAAGGTTAGCGATTCCTAATTATCAGAGACCGTATCGTTGGGGAACACAATCAGCACTTAGACTGATCACAGATACTTATGAGGCGTTTAAGAATAGAATTCCAGAATATCGAATGGGGTCTGTTGTACTCCACAGAGAAAACATAAATGACGCATCTTCTAAACTTAATATTGTCGACGGCCAGCAGCGCTTAACAACTCTTTCTATTCTTTTATTTGTGGTGTATGAGATACTTCAAGAGGCATCATATGCTAATCTTTCATCCTTGCTGAATGAGGAATATAATGAACTATCTAGAGAAGCGATCGTGCATAATTTCCAAATCATCAAGCGCAAGCTAAGAGAGTTTGACGGACAAGAAGTTAAAAAGTATGCTGATTATCTTCTTGATAACTGTTCTTTGGTAAAGATTATCACGAATGATGAGCAGGAAGCTTTTCAATTCTTTGACTCCCAGAATTCTCGGGGGAAGGCTCTCTCTCCACATGATTTGTTGAAATCTTATCATTTGAGAGAAATGAATGATGAATCTGAAAGTGATAAGATTGAGATCATACAAGCTTGGGAAAATAAAAATCAAAGCGAACTGGAGGATCTCTTTGCAGACAATCTCTTCCCCTTAGTGAGATGGTATAAGAACAAAAATGGCCTTCATTATTCTACTAAAGATATTCAAACTTTTAAGGGAATTAAACCTTCGAATCCCCATCATTTTGCGACTTATGCTAAAGCCTCTCATCTTTATGTGGAACGTTTTAATGCTGACAAAGTGTATGAGCTAACAACTGGAATTCCTTTGAATCAATTCCAGTTAACCCAACCCTTGATTGCTGGAAAAAGATTCTTTTCATACACTTTGCATTATGCCAACCTCTATAGAGAGATTGTGAACTTGGTCGATAGTAGATTTAATGAAGAAGAGGTCATAAAAAACGGAACTGGTGATCTCTATGTTTATAATCTCTTCATAAATATTTTGATCTTCTTTGTCGATAAATTCAGTATGAAGGAATTGACACCTGCAAGATTGTCTTTTCTACATAGATGGGCTTATTCTCTAAGATTGATCATGAAAGCAGTCTATAGAGAATCGGTAAATAAGTACGCACAAGGACAATCAGATCGTATCAATAAGGGATTGAATCTCTTTGCTTTGATTTCTGAAATGCAGGATCCGATAGGGTTGGATACCATTGTTTTAGATATTATCTCAAAGGAAGCTTTCCAGAATTCCAACGTGAATAAAAAACGCTATCAAAAACTCTATGATAAAGTATTTGGAGAGGAGGACTAGTCTAATGAGAAGTGAAAAGTATATTCAACCAGATGAATTGAATGTGGACAATGTTTTTGAAAATGTCAACTATGTCATCCCAATCTATCAACGAAATTACGCATGGAGAAAAGATGAAATTGAGCAATTGCTAATGGATATTGATGATCTTGACGAAACTAATTCAAGTAAATATTACCTTGGCAGTTTAGTGGTCAATCAAGTCCAACCTCGAGTTTATGAAGTAATCGATGGCCAGCAACGCTTAACTACTTTGTTTTTGCTTCTTCGTTATCTGGATCATCCTTCTGTAGAAAGAAATCCTTTGAAATTTGAAGCTAGAGAAAAATCGAACATCACTCTAGGTGAGATCGAAACTGTAATGGATAGTAAAGAGCCTTCTCTTTATTCAGAAGAGTTAGTAGAAGGATATGAAATAATTAAGAAATATTTCCAGAGCAAAAACGCTAATGATGATTATAAAAAACGGTTTAGAGATAAGTTTTCTACTGTAACAATCATCCGAACCCAGGTTCCTCAAAATATCGATTTGAATCACTATTTTGAGATCATGAATACTCGTGGAGAGCAATTGGAGCTCCATGAAATTGTGAAAGCAAAGATTTTGGGTGCTATCAAGTCTGAAAATGGATTCAGTGAAGAGGACAAAAAAGATAAACTAATTGCAGCTACGATTTGGGATGCTTGTGCACAAATGGACAACTATCTTCAGATGGTTCTCCCAGTAAAAATACGTGAAAAACTATTTAGTGCAAATTGGGATATGCTGAGGGTGGCTGACTTCTCAGATCTTCGTGACATTTTTAATGCAGAAAATAACAGTGATGAGACTCAATTTACCTTAAAAACTATCTTGCAAGCGCCGGATTCTACTGTGTCTAATCAAATTGATGATAGGGAAGAAGAAAATGAACGGTTTGAGTCTATCATTAACTTTCCAAATTTTCTTTTGCAGGTCAATGAAGCCATGGAGATGACTGAGACGGATCGTGATAGTGGATTAGATGATAAGCGATTCCTTGACTTATTAAAGGACAGATGGGCTAGTAAAGAAAAGGCCTTGGAGTTTATCTATGCTCTTTTGAAGTATCGGTATCTATTTGATCGTTATATTATTAAAAGAGAATATATCGGTGAATACAAGGTCGAAGGGAAATGGTCTTTACAAAAGCTCGTCATGTATGAGGATAAAAAGGGGAGAAAACCATCCTATAAATCTACTTTAGACTCAATGGATCAAGAAGAAGGAACGGATAATCAACAATTACGACTCCTAGAATCTTGCCTGCGCGTGACCTATACTTCCCCTAAGACCATGCACTGGATTGCTAGAGTCTTGACGAATGTGAATAAAGAGCAAGATGGCAAACTCCTTATCCCTACCTTAGAAAAGTATTGCTGCAAAAAAATTGAATCTTCAGATTATCGAAATCGAAGTGGATTTGGTATCGATCGGATTGTCTTTACTTATTTGGATTATCTGTTGGCGAGGGATAGAGCATCTGAATTTAGCAATTTCCAATTCCAGTTCAGAAATTCTATCGAACATTTCTTCCCTCAGCACCCTATTAACGCTGATAATTCAGTGACTGTTGAAAATAGAGATCTGTTGGGGAATCTTGCTCTCATCACTGTTTCAGCCAATTCAAAGTTTTCGAATCGGTTTCCAATTGAGAAGGTTGAGCATTTTCCAAATATAATAGAGCAAAGTCCCAAGTTGAAGGCGATGAGTGACCTGCTCAAGAAATATGATCGAAAATGGGATAATAACAGTGTCAAAGAGCACAATGCTAGCATGCTCAGTCTATTAGAAACGGAGATAGAAAAGTACAAATAAGTGTTAATCTTTTCAAAATAGTGAAAAGCTAAAAATTATAGGAAAGAAGAAAACTGTAAAGTAGAAATTGCAGTTTTTCTTTTTGATAAATTGTAAAATATAGTGCAACAAAAAAACTCATAGCGTTTCATTGGTGTAAACTGTAAGTAACCACACAAACAGAACCCGAGGAAAAACTATGAGCTACTCCCATCTTACCATAACCGACCGAATAAAGATAGAAACTTACTTGGATTTAGGTTTGAAATCTTGCCAAATTGCAAGTAAACTTGGTGTCCATAAGTCTACCATTTCAAGAGAGTTAAGACGATGCCAAAATGGTTATTCCGCCGTCTTAGCACAGGAACAGTACGACCACAGGGCTAAGCAAAAGGGTCGGAAGTCTTGTTTGACACCAAAGTTGAAAAAGAAAATTGAGAAGGGGTTAAAAGCCTCTTGGTCACCTGAACAGATTTGTGGTCGCTATCAGCTTGAACAAAAGCCAATGGTAGCTTTTAAAACCATCTATAATTGGCTCTATGCTGGTTTGATTGATCCGGATTTAAGCGTCCTGCGCCGAAAGGGAAAAAGTCGACAGCCCAAAGAAACACGTGGGACATTTAGGATTGGCACGTCGATTGCCAAACGTCTTAAAGAGGTCAGGAATCGTGAGACTTTTGGCCACTGGGAGCTCGATACTGTGGTGTCTTCCAGAGGCAAAAGTAAGGGCTGTTTAGCGAACTTTCTAGAGCGAAAAACTCGTTTTTACTTAGCTTTCAAGATACCAGATAGAACAGCCAAAGCCATGTTTTCAGCTATCGAACAACTTTGTAGGCTATTTCCAAAAGAGACTCTTAAAACCTTCACTTCAGACAGGGGAAAAGAGTTTGCCTGCTATCCTCTGGTGGAGAACTTAGGAATTCCCTTTTTCTTTGCGGACGCCTATTCTTCCTGGTAGAGAGGAAGCAATGAAAACGCAAATGGCTTACTAAGAGAATATTTCCCAAAGAAAACAGATTTAGCCGCTATCTCTGAGGAGGCTTTGAACAAAGCCTTATATGATATCAATCACCGACCGCGAAAATGTTTAGCTTACAGAACTGCTTGTGAAGCTCTAGAGGATGAGTTTGACTAAATGTTGCACTTATTCTTGCAATTTATCATTTTTAATCGAAATATGAATCTTTCGGGTGGGTCCTGGATGTGGAGTGCTAGTCTTTTGATTTTACTGGCCGCTTTTGCCTAGCCTTTTGGGATTCTTTGGGATTGCTATTGTAACCATTGGTATTATTGGAAATAGCCTGCTAACAGGCTCAGATTAAACATAAGTAAGGGACTTTCGAATGGCAAATTCGGAAGTTTTTTATTTCTATTAAAAATATTATAGAAAAATGCGACATTTTCAGACGATAGTGCTATAATGATATTAAAAGTAAGCGTTTACCGTTTTAATGTAAATCCTAGAGATATTTCCGGAAATTTTGACAGGCTTATTAATAAAGGCGAATGTATTGACTTTGAATTTTCATGAAAAATGAGTTAACATTTAATGTTACTCTAAAGAAGGAGAAGAGTCATGAATGATACTGTTTGTAAAAATTGGTTTATGCGCAAAAGTGGGAAGACTTGGGTCTACGGCTGTGCCTTGGTAAGTTTTGCAGGTTTGGCCCTGGCTGGTCCTGTCTATGCGGACCAAGTGGAACAGGCAACTGTGAGCCAAGTACCTCAAGAAGTGGTAGCTAAAACTGACCATCAAGTTACCCCTCAAGCGGAGCTTACTCCTAGCACGACCAAGGAAGTCCCCCAAGTGGTAGAGCCGAGCCCGTCTCTTGTTTCCGAATCTGCTAAAACAGCTCAAGAGAATCCCACTCAGCCTATCCCTGACCAGTCAAAAGAAGTACAAACACAGGCTAGTGAGGCTGAGAAAGTAACTAACCAAGCGCAAGAAGCCGATTTGAATCAGACCAATCAAGAACAATCTCCAGTTGTAACGAATAGCACCAGTCCTGTTCATGTGACAGAGGAAAAAACGGATTTGCCTAATAATGAAGCAGTTACCAATCTTGAAGGGATGACCGCAGACCAAAATGGTCACTGGGAAATGCAGGCTGACGGTATTCATTCAGAAGCCAAAGACAAGGGAGACTCTTTCCTTTATTCTCAATCCGAGGGCAAGAATTTTATCTATTCAACAGATGTGACCTTCAAGGAAGCTGGTGGTGCCGCTGCCCTCATTTTCCGTGGTAACAATGATAGTAGCGATAAAAATATGTACGGGGTCAACGTAGACTCTGGTAACCATAAGGTTAAGTTTTGGCGTTGGGTCAATAATCATGATATTCAACTTGTAGACGAAAAAGATGTAACACCAACTGCCGATGAAACCTACAATCTTAGAGTAGTTGCGGCTAATCAGTGGCTATCTTACTATGTCAATGATGTGCTTGTCGCAAGTACAGGTGACGCTGTTCTTCAAAAAAGTGACAAGGGTCAACCTCAAGTCCTTCCAGAAGGTTACTTTGGACTTCTTAATTGGAATGCCAATGTCATTTTCAAAAACACCCGCTATGTTAATCTTGATGATGCCAGTCTTCCTTTGATTGACAATCTTGTGGTGACCTCAAAGACAGGATCTGTTGAAAAACAAGCCCAATTCTTCTCCCAAGAACCACTTCATATCCAATATGTAGGGCATAATGCTGAGACGGTAGGCTTTGACATTACTAAGCACAATCCTAATGCTGTCATCAAGGTTGAAGATGCCAAAGGAAATGTCTACACAGATATTTCTCAATTGCCAGTGGCTGTAGGTTCCAATTACTTTACTATTGAAAGTAGTGTGACCGATTCGCTTGGTCGTCCAGTGACCTTGACCTACCGTGTCAATATCCACCGAAGACAGAGCGATGATGTCTATTACAACGAGCTTTACCGTGATCAGTATCATTATTCTGTTAAGGATGGCTGGGCTAATGACCCTAATGGCTTGGTCTTCTACAAAGGACGTTACCATCTTTTCTATCAATTTTACGATGATACCAAATGGGGTCCAATGCACTGGGCTCATGCGACCAGCCGAGACTTGCTTCATTGGGATGAAGAGCCAATTGCTTTTTATCCAGATGCAACAGGTCACATGTTCTCAGGCTCTGTCGTGGTTGATAGTACCAATAGCTCAGGTCTCTTCAAATCTCCGGAAGGCGGTCTGGTAGCTATTATCACTTCAAATGGTAATGGGCAACGGATTGAAATTGCCTATAGTGAGGACGAGGGTAGAACTTGGCAAAAATATGATAAGGTGGTTGCCGACTGGTCTCAGGACCCACTTCAAAACCAAGATTTCCGTGATCCTAAGGTCTTTCGCTGGGATAACCAATGGTTTATGGTCCTTGCTGGTGGTCCACTCCGCATTTATTCCTCACCAGATTTGAAGAACTGGCAGGTTGAAACAACCTATAAGGATTTGCATACGGAATGTCCTGACCTCTATCCAATTGTGGCCAATGATGGGGCACTCAAGTGGGTCCTCTCACGTGGTGGTCGTTCTTACAAGGTTGGAGACTTTAAACAAGTGGATGGTAAGTGGGCCTTTGTAGCTGATGAAGTTTACCAAGAACATGATGAAATCATGAATTTTGGTAAGGATTCCTATGCTGCCATGACTTACTATGTTCATGATTTTGGGACAGCTGACCATCCAAACATCCCGCAATTGACTGAAATCAACTGGATGAACACTTGGGAAGATTATTGCAATCTAGTTGCAGATACTGTTGGTCAAAAATTTAATGGTACCTTTAACCTTAACCTTGACCTTGGTTTGGTTAAATCAGGCGACCGTTACCTCTTAACACAAACACCTGTTAAGGCCTATGAAAGCCTTCGTGATACAGATAATGCCCAGTATTTTGAAAATGTCAGAGTAGCTTCTGACAATGAACTGCTTAAAGATTTCTCAGGTGATACTTATGAAGTGGTTTCTCACTTTGTACCAGGTAAGGACACGACTGCAGTTGGATTTAACCTTCGCGTCGGTGATGGTCAAGCTACAAAGGTCGTTTACGATTTAACCAAGGAAACTTTGTCTATTGACCGTAGCCAATCTGGGACAATTCTTTCTGATGCCTTTGCTAAGGTTAATAGCCAACAAGTGACTCGCAATGAAGATGGTTCTATTGATTTGCATCTTTATGTGGACCGTGCGAGTGTGGAAGTCTTTGCTAAGGGCAATACGGTAGCTGGTGCCAATCAGATTTTCCCAAGCCCAAGAGCCGTTGGAGCGAGCGTCTTGGTTGAAGGTGGTCCAGCCAAAGCAAATATTGCTATCTACCCAATTAAGAGTACTTGGACTGACAAGAAGGAAGTCACTAAGGCTGTTGCCATGAACACCACAGTTGCAGGTGATTTGACCCTCGAAGTTGGTCAAAGCAAGGACTTGCAGGTTTACCTCGCACCCGCTTCTGAAGAGCAAGATGTGACATGGACGGTCAGTGATCCAAGTTTGGTGTCATATACTGAACATGACAATAAACTTTCTCTCAAAGCTCTTCATAAAGGTCATCTCACTGTTACAGCAACCTCAGTTGAAAATCCTTCATTGACCAAGACCTTTAAGATTGCCATCACTCTCAATAATTTTGCGACCAACCTTAAAGGCTTGAAAGCTGTCACTGGTAATTGGTATATTGATGACGATACGCTTTACGATAGCAATGTCAGTGCCAATGACTTCTTCATGGCTTATGAAAGTAATGGCTTCAAGCAATTTGACTATGATATCGACGTCAAATACCAACATGGATTGGTCAACCTCTTTGTAGCTGCGGAACGTGAAGAACCAGGCCGTGCCTACTCTGTCCAATTTGCTGACAACGATACTGTACGTCTCTTCCGTTTTGGTGGTGAAACCATCGCTGAAGCTCATCTGGATAAAGCAATCAACGATGGTCAGTACCACCACGTCAAGGTTGAAAAGGGCAAGGACACCATGACAGTCTATGTCGATGGTAAGGAAGTGCTCCATCATCAATTTGATGCCGTGGATAATTACTTCAATCAAGCCCATGTAGGTGTTGGTCTTTGGGATGGAGCAGTAGAATTCAAAAATTTCTTCGTTACTGAAAAAATGACAAACACAAGTAGTGACACCACTGACGAGCCGATCAAACCTGATCCTCAACCACAACCTAGTCCAGAACCAAGTCCGGAAAATAAACCAGATGAACCTGAGCATCAACCTGAGGTTGCTCCAGAGCCTGAACCAACTGGACAAAATAATAGCCATGACAATACAAGTACAGTACCAAATCCATCTCAGGATAATACTGGTAAGGAAGAAGAAAGTAAGACTCCAGTGGAAACACCTAAGACTATTGCTCCAATAGTTGACAATCTCCTAAAAACATTTAACAAATTTAGTCTATCAACCTTCCTTGCAAGTATTGCCAAAGAAACATGGCACTTTTTGACAAAATGGTTATTCAACTAAGATCAAAACGTTGAAAAGGCTATATAAGAAGAAAAAACTTAGAAGCACTCATACTTCTAAGTTTTTTTGCTTAGAAATAGTCATGGGATGATTCAGTTCTTTTCAAAAGGTTTGATTTTGTAAGTCGCTTTATTTTAAAATCCATTAAAATACTATCTTGGGCACAATCTAAAGAGTTTTTACAACGTTCTAAATTGTGCCCTAATTATCTTTATGTTTTGTAAGCGGTGTCATATAATCTAAGTAGAAAGGTTAAAAAATGATTGATCATAAAATTATAGTAGTTTTGATAACATTACTGGCTAATCAAAATCTTTCTTTGTATGAGTTATCTGTAAAAACTCGTTGCTCAATAAAAGACGTTAGAGATTGTATCAATCAATTAACTATTTATCTTGATAACCGAGGAATAAAAATCGAGCAAGATAAAGGGAGGTATTACGTTACTGGCATACTAAACGATGAAAATATAGCGACTTTAATTGGTTCTGAAGAATTACAGCTTCCCAAAAGGATTCGTTTACAGTTAATTTACCTTTATACTTTTTGTCGGACGGATTTTGTTTCCAATTGGCACTATCAAGATTTTTTGAAGGTTAGTAAGAATACCACCTTGTCTGATATTCGTTCTTTGAGAAAGAATCTGCAAACTCATCACTTGGATATAGAATATTCTAGATCTCAAGGATACATTATACTTGGTGATGAAAAACAGAAACATTTGATGGCTTTTAAAGTCATTAATGAGTTACTAAACTCTCCTGTCGGACTTTGGGGACTTGAATATGTTATTTCTGCTTGGCCTCATGGTATTACCTTTGAGATTTTAAATAAACTTGTTCAGGATTATTCAAAAATTCTACATCTTACGCCAATTTCCGATAAGTTACAAGAATGTTTGTATGGAATAACGCTTATTTTATGTCGTTATCAAAGGAAAGTTTCCAGAGTAGTTTCAGAGGAGATAGAGGCTCCTTCTCAGATACGTAATTTGGCAGATATTTTATTGGATAATGCTTATGATTTAGGGGGATTTGATAGTAATTTTACTAGATCAGATCGCCAATATATAGCTGGGCTCTTGTCTAGTGGTTTTGAAGGAAATACCTCTGTTGATTTTAGTTATTTCCAAACTTTAACGGATCAAATTGTAGAAAAAATGGAAAGTATTACACTTTTACAATTTTCTAAGCAAGCCACGCTCAAAGATAATTTGATGAAGCATTTGATTCCAGTTTACTATCGCTTAAAATTTGGTCTTCCTAGTTCAAATGATTATACAGATAGGATAAAAGAACAGCATCCAGACTTATTTGAATTCGTTAAGGAATCCTTGGAGCCCTTGTCAAAGGTTGTAGGTCAACCTATTCCAGACAGTGAAATAGCTTACTTTGTCGTTCATTTTGGTGGTTATCTTAAGAAGAAGGAGACGACTAGAAAAAACTACAAAGCAGTTATTGTCTGTCCAAATGGTACGAGCTCTTCACTTATGATAAAGGAAAACCTACGCATTTTATTTCCGCAGGTTAGCTTTATCGGAGTTACTCGAGTTGATCGTTTGCATGAGTTTAAGGATGAAGAATTCGATTTAGTATTTTCAACAGTAAAAGTTGATACTAAAAAACCTCAGTATTTAGTATCAGTAATGATGTCTGTTGAGCAATCTTCACAATTAGTGCAATTAGTCTCAAAAGATTTTCCAGAAATGGATTCCAAAGATATTGAGCTAGAGAGGTTGCTTGAGTTGATTAAGCGATTTGCTTCAGTTTCACAAGAATCAGAATTACGCATTGCTCTGAAAAAATTTATATATGAAGAAATTCAGAGAAAGGAAGTGTTACCTTTGTTACAAGATTTAATTACGGAAAAAATGTTTCATAGAAGTTCAGAAAAAATGGGATGGAAGGACGCTATTCGAAAAGCATCTCAGCCATTGTTGGAAAGTGGCCAAATTACCGCCAACTACCCAGAAGCAATGATTGGAAAAGTCGAAGAATTTGGACCTTTCATTAATCTAGGAAAGGGAATTGCGATTCCCCATGCTAGACCCGAAGATGGTGTTAATGAAGTGGGCATGTCCATGTTGGTTTTAGACCACCCAATTTATCTGCTGGATGATCCAGCTCAAGAAATTCGTTTATTAATTTGTATTGCTGCTGTCGATAATCAGACTCACCTAAAAGCATTAAAACATCTTACGATGATTTTACGTGATAATGCTAAGGTTGAAAGATTGTTAACAGCTCAAGAGTTTAATGATATCAAAGAAATTATTCAACAGGAGGACTAAATTATGTTGAGAATTGGTACAGCGTGTGGTTCAGGACTAGGTTCTAGCTTTATGGTTCAAATGAATATCGAATCTATTCTTAGCGAACTAGGAGTGACTGGTGTTGAGGTTGAACACTATGATTTAGGTGGTGCGGATCCAAGTGCTGCGGATATTTGGATTGTTGGACGTGACTTGGAAGATTCAGCAGGACACCTAGGTGACGTAAGGGTACTAAATAGCATTATTGATATGGATGAGCTGAAAGAATTAGTAACTAAAATTTGTGAAGAAAAGGGTCTTATTTAGGAGGTTCTATCAATGATTAAGTTCTTATTAGATATTGTAAGTACACCAGCCATATTGGTGGCTTTAATTGCTATTCTAGGTTTGGTGCTTCAAAAGAAAGCATTACCAGATATTATTAAGGGTGGTATTAAAACCTTTGTAGGTTTTCTAGTTGTATCAGGTGGTGCAGGAATTATTCAAAGTTCCTTGAATCCATTCGGAACAATGTTTGAAAAAGCCTTCCATCTATCAGGAGTTGTACCAAATAATGAAGCGATTGTAGCGGTTGCCTTGACAACTTACGGCTCAGCAACAGCCATGATTATGTTTGCAGGTATGGTCTTCAATATTCTTATTGCAAGATTTACCCGCTTCAAATATATCTTTTTGACAGGTCATCATACGCTTTATATGGCATGTATGATTGCGGTTATCTTATCAGTTGCTGGATTTACTAACTTACCATTAATTTTATTGGGTGGTCTAGCTTTAGGTATTATCATGAGTCTATCGCCAGCTTTCGTTCAGAAATACATGGTTCAATTAACTGGTAATGATAAAGTTGCCTTAGGTCACTTTAGTTCATTGGGATATTGGTTAAGTGGATTTGTTGGTGGTCTTGTTGGGGATAAATCAAAATCAACAGAAGATATAAAATTCCCAAAAAGTTTAGCATTCTTACGTGATAGTACTGTAAGTATTACAATTTCAATGTCAATTATCTATCTAATCGTTGCCATTTTTGCAGGGTCAGGGTACATTGAAAAAGAATTGAGTAGTGGTACTAGTGGTTTAGTTTATGCCCTTCAATTGGCTGGACAATTTGCTGCAGGAGTATTTGTCATCCTCGCTGGTGTTCGTTTAATTTTGGGTGAAATTGTACCAGCCTTTAAGGGAATTTCTGAACGCTTGGTTCCAAATTCTAAACCAGCTCTGGACTGTCCGATTGTTTATCCATACGCTCCCAATGCGGTCTTGATTGGTTTTATCTCTAGTTTCGCTGGTGGTTTGGTAAGTATGGCCCTTATGATTGCTACTGGATCTGTTGTCATTTTGCCAGGTGTTGTTCCTCATTTCTTCTGTGGTGCAACTGCAGGGGTTATTGGTAATGCCTCAGGTGGTGTTCGTGGAGCAACAATTGGTGCCTTTTTACAAGGTGTTCTGATTAGCTTCTTGCCAGTATTCTTGATGCCTGTTCTTGGTTCTCTTGGATTCCAAGGTTCTACTTTCTCAGATGCAGACTTTGGTTTGTCAGGAATTATTCTTGGTGTTCTAAACCAAGTTGGTTCACAAGCTGGTATTATTATTGGTCTTATCGTTGTCCTTGTAGCTATGGTTGGAATTTCTCTCGTTTATAAAGCACCTGCTAAGGAGGAGTAAGCTATGGCCCTAAGTCCAAAAGAGGTACATGAATTAAAGTCTTTTGCTACCAAAATTAGATTAAATACACTGGAAACCTTGAATCATTTAGGATTTGGACATTATGGTGGAAGTCTCTCTGTCGTAGAAGTACTTGCCGTGTTATACGGAAAAGTGATGAATATGGCTCCAGAGCAATTTAAGAAGAAGGATAGAGATTACTTCGTTTTATCTAAAGGACATGCTGGTCCTGCTCTATATAGCACACTTTATTTAAAAGGATTTTTTGATAAAGACTTTCTTCATTCTTTAAATACGAATGGTACGCGACTTCCGTCACATCCAGATAGAAATCTAACTCCAGGAGTTGATATGACGACAGGCTCTTTGGGTCAAGGAATTAGCGTTGCTACTGGAATAGCTTATGGTCAAATTATAAATGATTCTCCACATTTTACATATACAATTGTTGGTGATGGTGAGTTAAATGAGGGTCAATGTTGGGAAGCAATTCAATTTGCAGCACATCATAAATTGAGAAATCTCTTGGTATTTGTTGATGATAATAAAAAACAACTTGATGGGACGACAGAGGAGGTCTGCAATCCTGGCGACTTTGTTGAGAAGTTTAAAGCCTTTGGATTTGAAACGATTCGTGTAGATGGCTCAGATATTAAGGAAATTTACGATGCGATTATTGAATTGCAATCTTCGACCTCTAACCAACCAAAGTGTATTGTCCTAGATACTGTGAAAGGACAAGGAGTTCCTGAACTTGAAACTATGACAGCTAATCATCATTTACGCCCTTCAGATGAACAAAGAGCAATGTTAGAAAAAGCAGTGTTTGACTTGCGTAAGCGGCTGGAGGATATGGTATGAAAAGAGAAGCAAAAGAAATGCGTCTAGTTTACAGAGATTTCCTACTTGATATTAATAAAAGTCATCCGGAAGTTGTTGCATTAGAAGCGGATCTATCGAGTTCAATGGGAACAAATAATTTAGGGAAAGCATTTGGCATGCGATACATTAATGGTGGAATCATGGAATCAGAGATGGTCGGCCTTTCTGCTGGTTTATCCATCCAAGGGTTTAAACCTTATTTCCATACGTTTGGACCATTTGCTTCAAGGAGAGTATTTGACCAGTTGTTTATTTCACTTGGCTATGCTCAATTAAGTGCAACTGTTATTGGATCAGACGCCGGTATTAGTGCTGAGATGAATGGTGGAACGCATATGCCTTTTGAGGAGCTTGGTCTCCTTCGCTTAGTCCCTAACGCTACGGTTTTTGAAGTTAGTGATGATATCCAATTTGAGTCAGTATTGCAACAGACTTTACATTTGAGTGGCTTAAAATATATTAGAACTATTCGGAAAAAACCATCCCCTCTATATAAAGGAGATGAAGACTTCTCTAAAGGGTATATTAATCTAAAACAAGGAAAAGATCTTACTTTGGTTTGTTGTGGAATAATGGTTGCTCCTTGTTTAGAAGTAGCGAACTCTTTAGAAAAAGAAGGTTATTCGGTTGGTGTCATTGATCTCTTTCGTGTTAAACCAATTCATCCTGAGGTAGAAACTTTGTTGTTGGATAAACCAGTACTAACTGTTGAAAATCATAATGTTATAGGTGGTTTAGGTAGTGCGATCTGTGAAATGATGGCGACCAAAGTAAATACACCAGTTTATCGACTTGGTATAAAAGAACGTTTTGGCCAAGTAGGACAACAAGATTATCTTCTTAAGGAATATGGTTTAGATAAAGATAGTATCAGACGAGAAATCCAACAGATTCTATCCTAAGTTTAGACATAGCTGAAAAAGGCAAACATCTACTAAAAGATGTTTGCCTTTTATATGTTTGAATTAGTAATCTACGGATATCGACTAATTCTCAACCAAAGATTTCTTTTGCGAGTGCTTTTCCTTTCGGAGTTGCTGCTAAGCCACCTTCAGCAGTTTCACGGAAGGCAGTTGGCATGGCTGAACCTACCTGATACATAGCGTCAACAACCTGGTCGACTGGAATGGCAGATGTGATACCTGCCAAGGCCATATCGGCAGCTACTAGGGCAAAACTTGCTCCCATAGCATTACGTTTGACACAAGGAACCTCGACCAATCCGGCTACTGGGTCGCAAATGAGTCCCAACATATTTTTTAGTACAAAGCAGATGGCCTGGCTAGCTTGGAAGGGGGTTCCACCAGCAGCTATTGTAATAGCGGCAGCAGCCATAGCAGAGGCAGAGCCAACTTCGGCCTGACATCCTCCCTCTGCTCCAGAAATTGAGGCGTTATTTGCGATGACTAGACCAAATGCGCCAGCAGTGAAGAGAAAATCTAGTTGTTGTGATTGGCTCAAGCCCAATTTTTCGATAGCTGTTGTTAGAACAGCGGGCAAACAACCTGCTGAACCAGCCGTTGGTGTGGCACAAACCAAGCCCATCTTGGCGTTAGATTCATTGACGGCCATGGCATTTCTAGCAGCCCCCAGAACAGCAGAATCAGCCAGGGTCTTTCCATTTTTGATATAAGCATCCAGTTTGGCAGCATCTCCCCCGGTTAAGCCAGTTGGTGATTTCTCAGGGGATAGACCAGCCTGAACAGACTCTATCATCACTTCAAGATTTCGAGTCATAAGAGATAGGATTTCAGGACGTTCACGTCCAGTTAGCTCTGTTTCTGTGGCAATCATGAGCTCTGCGATATTACCTTGGTAATCTCGGTCAGCTTGTTGAACCAATTCTTCAATAGTGTAAAACATGCAATCCCCCTCTTAGCTGAAAAAGTTGACATTATGTAGATGAGGAATTCTAGCAATTTCATTGACGGCCTCATCACACTGGTGCGAGTCAATTTCTATAATCATAATAGCCTTCTCACCAGCATTTTCTCGAGTGACGGTCATCTGAGCGATATTGATACCATAACGAGATAAAATATCGGTCACAAGAGCAATCATTCCTGGAACATCTTGGTGGACTATGATAAGAGTCGGTGTATTCATCTTGAGATTGACCGCAAAACCATTGAGTTCAGTTACTTGGATATTTCCTCCACCGATAGAAACACCTGTGGCAGAAATGGTTTTTTTATCATTTTTTAAGGTAATACGAGTCGTATTGGGATGCGGCGCATTACTATCCTTGTTGATTTTCCAGTAGACCTTAATGCCTTTTTCGTATGCGATATCCAGAGCGCGTGGAATGTCAGGGTCGTCGGTTTCCATACCTAAAATACCAGCTACTAGAGCTACATCAGTCCCGTGACCTCGATAGGTTTTGGCAAAGGAATTAAAGAGTTGAAATTCTACCTCAGTCGGTGTCTCACCAAAGATGGCAGAAACAATCTTGCCAATACGAACAGCTCCTGCAGTATGGCTAGAGGAAGGCCCGACCATGACAGGTCCGATGATGTCAAAAACGGATTGAAATTTTAAATTTTTCATAACACGCCTCGTTTGATTAATCTTGTATTTTCAGTATACCACGAATTAGAGCGATTAGGTATTTAAGTAAAAATCTATAGAAATAGTAAAAAAATAATCTACTTTAAGCTTTCTTTAAGGTTCAATGGATATAATAGCAGCCTATTAAGTAAGCAATACTTATTTTTCATAAATCTGAGTGGGCGGCCTGCGGGTCGCCCTTTTGTGTTTCTTTATTTATATATAGCTGGATTGTGGTAAAATAGAGCCTAAAGATTTCCAGTTAGAAAGGATATACCATGACCTACACCCATTTACTTTTCGACCTTGACCACACCCTCCTAGATTTTGACCGTGCTGAAGATTTGGCTTTGACCTACCTTCTTGAAGAGGCTGGGGTGGCTTCACGAGATCTTAAAGTTTACAAGGATCACTATATCCCCATGAATCGTTCCATGTGGGAAGATCTCAATCATGGTTTAATCACTAAGCCGGAATTGCTTCGCACGCGCTTTTCTCGTCTTTTTGAGCATTTTGGACAGGAGGTTGATGGCAGTCACTTAGCTGGCCGTTACCAGCATTTCTTGAGCCAACAGGGGCAGGAGTTGCCTCAGGCCCATGCTTTCTTATCGAATGTTAAAGACCGAGGTCACAAGATATATGCAGCAACTAATGGTGTTAGCTACATCCAACGTGGTCGTCTGCAAGCCTCAAGCATCTTGCCATTCTTCGACGATATTTTCATTTCAGATGAAGTGGGCGCCCACAAACCGTCTACTGACTTTTTTGAAAAAATTTCGGATCAGGTAAATGACTTTCATCCCGATTCGGCCCTCATGATTGGTGATAGTCTAACTGCTGATATCCAAGGTGGTAATAATGCAGGAATTGACAGCATTTGGTTTAATCCAAAAGGTTTGGTTAATGAGACTCCGGCTATTCCAACCTATCAAGTCAAAAACTACCAAGAAATCTTGACGATTTTGAGCAAATAGGCCACTTTTCAAAATTGTATTCAACCATGACTATTAAGAGCTTTTCAGCTCTTTTTTTGCTACAATGAAAGCATGAATGATCTGATTAAACATAAGTTGGAATTACTCCCAAACAACCCGGGGTGCTATCTCCACAAGGATAAATTCGGCAATATTATCTATGTCGGTAAGGCTAAAAATCTAAAAAATCGTGTGCGTAGCTATTTTCGTGGAAGCCATGATACCAAGACAGAGCTTTTGGTATCTGAGATTGCAGATTTTGAATTTATCGTAACCGAGTCCAATATTGAGGCCTTGCTTTTGGAAATTAATCTTATCCAAGAGAATATGCCTAAATTCAACATCCGCCTCAAGGATGACAAGTCTTATCCATTTATCAAGATTACTAAGGAGCTCTATCCAAGGCTCATGATTACTCGCCAGGTTAAGAAGGATGGCGGTCTCTATTTTGGTCCTTACCCAGACTCTGGTGCAGCTAATGAAATTAAGAAGCTTTTGGACCGTATTTTCCCCTTTAAGAAATGTAAAAATCCCGCCAACAAGGTCTGTTTCTATTACCATATTGGCCAATGTAATGCCCATACCATCTGTCACACCACTGAAGACTATTGGCAAGGTTTGGTTGAGGATGTCAAGAATTTCCTAAACGGTCATGATGATAAAATCGTTAATCAGCTTAAGGCCAAGATGAAGGATATGTCTGACCAGATGGAGTTTGAGCGTGCTGCGGAGTATCGTGATTTGATTGAGGCAGTATCGACGCTCAGGACTAAGCAAAGGGTTATCCGTCAGGACATGCAGGACCGTGATATCTTCGGTTACTACGTGGACAAGGGGTGGATGTGTGTTCAGGTTTTCTTTGTTCGCCAAGGGAAACTCATTCAGCGTGATGTCAATATGTTCCCATATTATAATGATGCTGAGGAAGATTTTCTAACTTATATGGGTCAATTTTACCTGGATAGTCGGCATCTCAAGCCTAGGGAAATTTTTATTCCTGGAGACATTGATCAAGAGTCTGTCGAAGCTCTGGTCGGAGATGAAGTCAAGGTTTTTAAACCACAAAGAGGCGAGAAAAAGCAGTTGGTTAATCTGGCGACGAAAAATGCCCGAGTCAGTTTGACCCAAAAATTTGATCTCCTCGAAAAAGACTTGGCTAAGACCCAAGGAGCTATTGAAAATCTAGGCAAACTCATGGGGATTCCGACACCGGTCCGTATCGAGTCTTTCGATAACTCTAATATCATGGGAACTAGCCCTGTCTCTGCCATGGTTGTCTTTGAAAATGGTAAACCTAATAAAAAAGAGTACCGCAAATATAAGATTAAGACTGTTGAAGGCCCTGATGATTATGCCAGTATGCGTGAGGTCATTCGTCGTCGCTATAGTCGTGTCAAACGAGATGGTTTAACGCCACCAGACCTCATTATCATGGATGGTGGTCAAGGTCAGGTCAATGTCGCCAAGGACGTCCTTCGTAATGAGCTGAATCTATCTATCCCAGTTGCAGGTCTTCAGAAAAATGACAAGCACCAAACCAATGAATTGCTCTTTGGGGATCCTTTGCGAGTCATTGATTTGCCACGTCAATCCGAGGAGTTTTTCCTCCTTCACCGCATTCAGGATGAAGTTCACCGCTTTGCCATCACCTTCCATCGTCAAGTCCGTAGTAAGAATAGTTTCAGTTCTAAACTTGATGGCGTGGAGGGGTTAGGACCTAAGCGCAAACAAAAACTCCTCAAACACTTCAAGTCTATGACAGCTATCCAAAAAGCTACTGTTGAGGATATCCATTCCCTTGGCATTCCAGAAAAAGTAGCAGAGGCTCTGTTAGATAAATTAAATGATAACAATTAAGTTAGACTTTTCAAGTAACTCAGAAAAACTTGGTAGGGTGATTGATAATTCAATGATTTCCTAGGAATTCTATTTCTTGAGAGTGGGACAGAAATCGGTAATTCGTTAGAATTCGATTTCGTCGTCCCACCTCCGCACAGTTGAGTAGGGCAGTAAAAGCTGATGAAATCAGCGTAGTAGAGCCCACTCAACCACTGCGTCTTGCTCGACAATCCAAAAACAATAAAGAGGCTAGGACTTTTGTCCCAGCCTCATAATTTTGAGAAATATTAGTAAAATCCATTTGATGTCGAGAAAGAGAATGACAAACAAGTGATTGTCTTGCCTGAAGAGACGAAGGAACGGATAACGGGTGATTTGTTTGAGGGACTTTATCGGAAACGACAGATTGGATTTGGAAAACTCTTCAAGACTATCAAGAAAGAATTAGACTTAGATGATGTCGAAGATGGTAATCTTGTTCAGACTGGAGAGGATAGTCAAGAAGTATCGCGAGGTCAGGAAATTGTAGCCGTTTGGAATTGGCAGAGAAAGAATTATTTTTTACAGTTACTAAGAAATATGTTAGTCAGTTTTATTATTAGGTGTATTTAATTTGCTGTAGTAATTGACAATTACGGCTGATAAGCATCCAAAAAAAATAAGTCCATATACAGTTAAAAAGACGCTAGTAATACGTCCGATTAGAGTAGTAGCTAGTATATCTCCGTAACCTACTGTTGTTGATGTGACAAAAGCATACCATAGTCCATCCCAGTAATTACTTATTTGAGGTTCAACTAATAAAAGTATTCCTCCTGAAATAAAAATAAAACTTACAAAACTTGTCAAAAATTGATTAAAACCTGTAACTTTTATAATATGAAATAGAGTATTTAAACGTTTCATTTGGTTCTCCTTTGTTATAGTGTTAATGAAAATTATAGCATACAAAAAGTGTCTAAATATGTATTTTAGAAACTTTTTATATTAATTTTTATTATGTTTTCTTGATAGTAAGCCTCTATCGTTACAAGCTCGTTTGTGGTAAGATGAGTATAGGTCATTTATCTTAGTTCCTTTCAGACAAATGTGGTGTTTATCTGAGCCTAACATAGATGGCTTTTTCTGTCTAGCTTCGTTTTACAAATTGGGTTATTTATTCTTCATAAGATTTGAAGGGTTGATCTTTTTTAGGGTATCGCGTCGGTGTGATTGACAGTCCCATCTTGTCTTTTTCGTGTAGCAATTCAATGACTAGGGAAACCATGATCAGTACCATGATGAGTGAAAATGGAAAGGCTACGATAATCAGCGTATTTTGCAAGGCTACTAAGCCCCCTGAAAGAAGTAAGACGATGGCAATAGTCGCAAGGAGTACGCCCCAGAAGATTTTAAGGTTATTCTTTGGTTTGAGATTCCCATCATCAGAGAGCATAGCTAGCACATAGGTCGCAGAGTCTGCTGACGTGATAAAGAAGGTAATGATCAAGATGATGGCAACAACGGAGGCAATAAAACCAAATGGCAGTTGACTGAAGGTTGCAAACAAGGTCTGCTCACTTGGAAACTGTGTTAAATCTACATTTCCAAGTGATTGAACATGCGTTGAAAGTGTTCCAAAGGTAGAAAACCATAAAAAGCTTAATACAGTCGGTGCTAATAAGACGATGGATAGAAATTGTCTGATACTACGTCCTTTAGAAATTCTGGCAATAAAAACTCCCACGAATGGTGACCAAGAAATCCACCAAGCCCAATAGAAAATCGTCCAAGTATTGATCCAGTCACGATTGTATTGACCAAAGGAACCAGCACTGAAACTCATACGGAAGAAATTGGAAATATACAGTCCGATACTATCGGTCAAGGTATTAAAAATCTGGACTGTGGGACCGATGATTATGGTGATGGCGAGTAGTCCAATCGCTAAAATAAGATTGGTGTTTGATAAGATTTTTACCCCTTTTCCAAGACCAGAAAGGGCTGAAATGGTAAAGAGGATGGTTGTGATAATGATGATAATAACTTGCACAAGGGCATTGTTTGGAATACCAAAGAGGTAGTTGAGTCCCCCATTGATTTGGGCTGCCCCAAAACCAAGAGTGGTTGCCACCCCGATAACAGTAGCGACCACTGTAATCGTATCTACGATCTTACCAAGGATACCGTTTGTTTTTTTACCAAACAAGGGCTTTAAGGTAACCGATAAAAGATATTTCTCTTTTTTTCGGAAACCAAAGTAGGCGAGGGCCAGGGCGATTAAAGCATATATTGCCCAGGCATGGATGCCCCAGTGAAAGAAAGTGTAACGGAAAGCATCGGCTAAGGCTTCCTGCGACCCTGGGGTAGCTCGTACCGTTGAAATGGCATAATGGGATAAGGGCTCTGCGGCACCGTAGAAGACAAGGCCGATTCCCATTCCAGCAGAAAATATCATGGCAATCCAAGAGATAGTAGAGTGTTCAGGCACCGAATTGGGTTCCCCCAGTTTGATTTGCCCAACGGGACTAACCAGGAAAAAGCCACAAAGTAGAACGATTGACGTGACCAGTAATAAGTAAAACCAGCCAAGTTTATCTGAAATAACTTCCCTTAGTTGTTCTGACCAAACTTGGTAGCCGTCAGGCATAACAATACCAAGAAGGACGAGGATAGCCAGTAGCACAAAAGAGGTTTTTAAGACCGGCGTTAAATTTTTAGTTGACATAAAGTCTCCTTTCATTCTCTACCATTATATCAAAAATGATAAAAACTTAAAAATGAGGGGAGATTAGATAACACCCAGCTAGTTATAATTTTTAGTTGATTAACTAGAGACGTTTAAGAACCTAAATTGTCAAATTAAGTTAGACTTTTCAAGTAACTCAGAAAAACTTGGTAGGGTGATTGATAATTCAATGATTTCCTAGGAATTCTATTTCTTGAGAGTGGGACAGAAATCGGTAATTCGTTAGAATTCGATTTCGTCGTCCCACCTCCGCACAGTTGAGTAGGGCTGTAAAAGCTGATGAAATCAGTGTAGTAGAGCCCACTCAACCACTGCGTCTTTCTCGACAATCCAAAGACAAATTGAGAGGCTAGGACTTTTGTCCCAGCCTCATAATTTTGAGAAACATTCGTAAAATCCATTTGTTTCGGTAATCCATTTCGTCCTATATGTTAGTTCTTTTCAGATAAATGTGGTGTTTATCTGAGCCTAACATAGATGGCTTTTTCTGTCTTGCTTAATTTTACAAATTTGGTTATAATAAGATTAATTAAAAAGGGAAAGGAGTCATGCTATCAAAAACGAAGCTAAAATTGAACGTCTTTATGATAAGAGTCGTCGTGGCTTTCTTCGTGGAATCTTTAGTCGTGCTACGATTATCTTCTTAATCATCTTACTGCAGCTTGTTGTTGTGGCCATGTCTTACCTCTGGTTGCATCAATATAGGATACACCTGCAAGTTACAGAAGTAGTCCTTCGTATTCTGGCCATTATTTATCTCTTTCAAAGTGATATGGAGTCGACGGCTGTAAATACATGGCTCCTGATAGTCTTGCCTTTCCCTATTATCGGAACCTTGCTCTTGGCTTATACGAAACTTGATATAGGTTACACAGGGATGAAGCGTGCTATTCAGAGCAATATTGACCGCAGTTCTGGTATTCTGAAACAAGATAATCAGGCCCTCGAAGAGCTTAAACAGCGTCACACCAGCAACTATAACTTGGTCCAATATCTTGAAAATGTGAACGGTTCCTTTCCAGTTTATCGTGACACGAAGACGACCTATTTCCCAAGTGGTGAAGCCAAGTTTGAGGAAATGAAGAAACAGCTCCTTAAAGCAGAGAAGTACATTTTCTTGGAATATTTCATCATTGGTGAAGGTGAAATGTGGGGTGAAATCCTAGCAATCTTGAAACAAAAGGTTCAAGAAGGGGTGGAAGTTCGAGTCCTGTATGACGGTATGAATGAATTTTCAACTTTGAGTTTTGACTATAAGAAACGATTGGAAAAAATTGGCATTCAATCTCGAGTTTTTGCATCGGTAACCCCTTTCCTGTCAACCTATTACAATTACCGTGACCATAGGAAAATCTTGCTGATTGATGGTAAGGTTGCTTTCACAGGCGGGGTTAATTTAGCTGACGAGTATATCAACAAGATTGAGCGTTTCGGTCATTGGAAAGATACTGCCTTGATGCTGGAGGGCCCAGCGGTTGATACTTTTTTAGTTCTCTTTCTTCAGATGTGGACCTATTCTAACGAAACTTTAGATGTTACGCCGTATATGGTTGAACATAAGGCGTTTGATACCCCTGGCTTTGTTGTTCCTTATGGGGATATTCCATTGGACAAGGATAAAGTTGGTGAGAATGTCTATATTGACATCCTTAACCATGCGCGTGATTTTGTTCATATCATGACACCTTATCTTATTTTGGATGGTGAACTACTCCATGCTCTCAAGTTTGCGGCTGAGCGTGGGGTAGACGTTAGTATCATCATGCCTGGTATTCCTGATAAAAAATCAGTTTACTACCTAGCTAAGACCTACTACCCAACACTGCTAGCCTCTGGCGTTAAAATCTATGAGTACACACCTGGATTTATTCATGCCAAGATCTTTGTAAGTGATAATAGTCGGGCTGTTGTAGGAACGATTAATTTAGATTACCGAAGTCTATATCATCATTTTGAGTGTGCGACCTATCTCTATAGGACTTCTTCGGTTCTTGCTATTGAGGAAGATTTCCAAGCGACAAAAGACCAGTGTCACCGAGTCAGCACGACTGACGTTGAAAAACTTCCATTCCATCAAAAGGCCTTAGGCTTATTGACCAAACTAGTGGCGCCATTGATGTAATGTCAATTTTTGTAAGAAGAGGGTTGAGCCCTCTTTTTTTATAGTATAAAATAAAGATAATGAAGTCGAAGGAGAAAATGATGTTAACCATTCGTCCAGCCAACTTGGCTGATGCACAAGCTATTCAGGTCATCTATGCACCCTATGTTGAGAAGACGGCCATTACCTTTGAATATGAAGTTCCCAGTGTTCAAGAATTTGAGAATCGTATCAATAAAACCCTTGAAACTTACCCTTATCTGGTCGCTGAAGAGGATGGACAAGTTCTCGGATATGCCTATGCTTCAACCTACTATGCCCGGACAGCTTATAATTGGACAACTGAATTGTCCATCTATTTGCATGAAGATGCCCGTGGTCGAGGTCTGGGAAGTCAGCTCTATGATGCTCTTGAAGAGGAACTTGAACAACGGGGCTTTTTGCGATTCTTAGCCTGTATTGCTGTTCCGAACGAGGCTAGCATTGCTATGCATGAAAAACGTGGTTATGTCCAAGTTGCTCATTTTCCAAAAGTGGGCTACAAGTTTGAGCAATGGCATGATATTGTCTGGATGCAAAAGACCTTAGATGGTCCTGTCAGGAAAATACGGTAGGAGGCTAGAAATGTCTAGTCAAAGTCGACAAATTGATTGTGTCATTTGCCCACGCCAGAATGATACTAATAATTGAAAAATCGTAGAAAAAGCTCTGAACTGTGAGCTAATTTCTTTGTACTAAAGGAGCCTATATGTCCCAAGAAATAAGTGCCCGGCTATTGCCTCAGAAGCCGTCTAAATGGGCTAAAAGTCTTCTTAATCGCAAGGTACCTATTTTCCTGTTCTTCTTACTGGAATTGGCCTTTCTTGTCTTTTCATATATTAGCCTACAAGAGCATTTCCCATCCATTATCTTATGGGAACACTTATTGAGTGTTTTTACCTTTTTATATTTGCTCAATCGTTCCATGGACTCCCGTTCCAAACTTTCTTGGTTGATCATCATTGCCCTCTTTCCCATTTTTGGGACCGCCTTGCTCTATTTTTCGCTAGCTGATTTTGGTGTCAGACGTTTGAAAAAGCGTCTTGTGGAAGCTACTCAGCAAACTTCCGACTATTTGGCTACCGAGCCAGAGGTTGAGGACTATCTGCCTCATAGCGATAGGCAACTGCAAAGACTGGCTTATTTTCTGGAGCATAGTCCTGCTCATTTTCCAATTTATAGAGATACTAAAGTGACTTATTTCCAACTTGGAGATGATATGCTTCCGGCCTTGTTGGAGGATCTGAAAAAGGCAGAGCGTTATATCTTTATGGAGTATTTCATCATTGATGAAGGCATCATGTGGGGAGAGATATTAGCCATCTTGGAGGAGAAGGCTAAGGCAGGACTGGACGTTCGTGTTATGTTTGATGGGATGAATGAGATGACCACCTTATCCTACGATTATATCGAGAGGTTACACAAGGTTGGTATTAAAGCTCAGACCTTCTCGCCAATTAAGCCAGTTTTATCGACCTATTACAACTATCGAGACCACCGAAAAATAACAGTGATTGATGGTCAAGTTGCTTATACTGGTGGCGTTAATATCGCTGACGAGTATGTTAATAAACGAGAACGCTTTGGCCATTGGAAGGACACGGCCCTTCGCTTAGATGGTTCAGCAGTTCAAACGCTAAAAGCTCTCTTTTTGACCATGTGGACAGTGACTGGAATAGAAGATAAAACGGATATGGAGCACTATCTACAAGAAAAACCTCAACAAAGAAAGAGTCAGGGCTTTGTACTCCCTTATGGCAATTCACCGCTGACCTACCACAAGGTTGCCGAAAATGTTTATTTACATCTTCTGAATACATCAACTAATTATGTCTATATCATGACGCCTTATCTGATTTTGGATGATGAATTGGTCAGAGCCATGACCTTTGCGGCCAGACGAGGTGTAGATGTTCGTATCATTATGCCAGGGATTCCAGATAAACAGTATGCCTTTGATATTGCGACGACCTATTTTAAAGTCCTCTTGGATGCTGGCGTCCGTATTTTCCGTTATACCCCAGGCTTTGTCCATGCTAAAGTTTATGTTTCTGACGCCAAACAAGCTGTGGTAGGTACCATTAACACTGATTACCGGAGTCTCTATCAAAATTTTGAAGATGGGGTCTATCTCTATAAAAATCTGGAAGTGATTAAGATTGAACAAGATTTTGAGAAAACCCAGGCGCTCTCAGAGGAAGTCACTCTGGAAAGTTTGTCAAAAATGCCTATAGCACATCGTCTAGGTGGCTATCTCTTTTCTCTGATTGGACCATTGATGTAAAAAAGAAGAAATCATATGGATACAAACATTCTTTTGAAATTGTTAGAAGACCAAGCTGATTCAACGAAAGTCCCAGCAATGGAAGCTTATATGAAAAATAAATTCAGCTTTCTTGGCGTTCAAAAACCAATTCTCAAAAAGATTGAAAGAGAGTTTTTTAAGCCTTTCATAAAAAATCCAATTGATTGGACTTTTGTGGAAGAGTGTTGGCAGCAACCTTACCGTGAGTTTCAATATATTGCTATGGATTATCTGGATAAAAAGAAGAAGGAGCTTAGACCTGAAGATTTTCCAAAGCTAAAGGAATTGGCTCAAACCAAATCATGGTGGGACAGTATAGATCAATTGGACCTTATCATCGGAGAGGTTACTTTTCACTATCCAGAAACCAAGAATATCATGCGCCAATGGAGTCTTGATGAGGATTTTTGGTTGAGACGTATTGCCATTGACCACCAGCTTATGCGTAAAGATTTGACAGATACTGCTCTCCTAGCAGAGGTTATCTGTAACAACTTTGGGCAGACAGAGTTTTTCATTAATAAGGCTATCGGTTGGAGTTTGCGCAATTACTCAAAGGTAAATCCTGATTGGGTTCGGGCTTTTATTGATCAACATGCTAGTCAAATGGCATCTCTTAGCATTCGTGAGGCAAGTAAGTATTTATAGAAATCAAGAGCTTGACTCTGTCGTTCAATATGCTAGAATAGAAACATGCGATGAGTCGATTGGCTCTTTGGAGCCTTTTGCGCTGAGGAGGTCTACATTAGATTGTAACGCAGGAGCGGACCTTGAGTAGTTGTGTGAACCTGCTACTCTCATCGAAAGATGCCTCCTATCCCTTACCATTTGGTAGGGGCTTTTCTTTATTCTTGGCCTTTTAACCCTTTTCAACTGGGCTTAAACGTAGTATAATAGATTCACTAAACTAAATTGATAGAAAATTCCGAAAGAGGTTTTACTATGGGATACACAGTTGCTGTTGTCGGTGCTACAGGTGCCGTCGGTGCTCAAATGATTAAAATGTTGGAAGAATCAACACTTCCAATCGATAACATTCGCTACCTTGCGTCTGCTCGTTCTGCAGGCAAAGTCTTGCAATTTAAAGGCCAAGACGTGACCATCGAAGAAACGACTGAAGACGCATTTGAAGGTGTAGATATTGCACTTTTCTCAGCTGGTGGATCTACCTCTGCTAAATATGCACCATACGCCGTTAAAGCTGGTGCAGTAGTCGTTGATAATACATCATACTTCCGTCAAAACCCAGATGTACCATTGGTTGTACCTGAGGTCAATGCACATGCGCTTGATGCTCACAACGGTATTATTGCTTGCCCTAACTGTTCAACTATTCAAATGATGGTTGCCCTTGAGCCAGTTCGTCAAAAATGGGGCCTGGACCGTATCATCGTGTCAACTTACCAAGCCGTATCAGGTGCTGGTATGGGAGCAATCCTTGAAACACAACGTGAGTTGAAAGAAGTTTTGAATGATGGCGTTAACCCACGTGATGTCAAAGCTGAAATCTTGCCATGTGGTGGTGATAAGAAACACTATCCAATCGCCTTTAACGCCTTGGCTCAAATCGACGTCTTCACTGAAAATGACTACACTTACGAAGAAATGAAGATGACAAACGAAACTAAGAAAATCATGGAAGACGATAGCATTGCTGTATCAGCAACATGTGTGCGTATTCCAGTCTTGTCAGCTCACTCAGAGTCAGTCTACATTGAAACAAAAGAAGTGGCACCAATTGACGAAGTGAAAGCTGCTATTGCAGAATTCCCAGGTGCAGTCCTTGAAGACGACGTTGCTAACCAAGTCTACCCACAAGCCGTTAATGCTGTAGGTTCACGTGATACATTCGTCGGACGTATCCGTAAAGACTTGGATGCTGAAAAAGGTATCCACATGTGGGTTGTTTCAGATAACCTCCTTAAAGGTGCCGCTTGGAACTCAGTCCAAATCGCAGAAACACTTCACGAACGTGGTTTGGTTCGCTCAACTTCAGAATTGAAATTTGAATTGAAATAGGGAGCGAAACAGAAATCAGTAAGGATTTAGTGTTGTACTTGAATACTAAAATCATGCTGAATCCTATAAAGCAGAGAGACTTCTCTCTGTTTTTTGTTTATTGGCCATCAATTGAAACAGTCAGTCCTCATGTTTTCAGAAAATTGTCAACTTATCTGTCTGTCTGGTCAAAATTATGGTAAAATGGAAAGGATTAGAAAACGGTTGAAGGAGAATATTATGTCAATTGATCAATTAAGAGATGTCAAACTGATCACAGCCCTTATTACACCTTTCCACGAAGATGGATCAATCAATTATGATGTCCTTCCAGAATTGATTGAGCATCTTTTGGCTCACCATACAGAAGCTCTTCTTTTGGCGGGAACAACGGCTGAAAGTCCAACACTTACTCACGATGAGGAGTTGGAACTCTTTGCGGCTGTTCAGAAAATTGTTAATGGACGTGTGCCATTGATTGCTGGTGTCGGTACCAACGATACACGCGACTCAATCGAGTTTGCTAAAGAAGTTGCCAAATTTGGTGGTTTCGCAGCTGGTCTTGCTATCGTGCCTTACTACAACAAGCCATCACAAGAAGGTATGTACCAACACTTCAAAGCCATTGCGGATGCTTCTGATTTGCCAATTATCATCTACAACATCCCTGGTCGTGTGGTTGTTGAAATGGCTCCTGATACCATGCTTCGTTTGGCTGAACATCCAAATATTATTGGTGTTAAAGAATGTACCAGCCTTGCTAATATGGCCTACCTTATCGAGCACAAACCTGAAGATTTCTTGGTTTATACCGGTGAAGATGGGGATGCCTTCCACGCTATGAACCTTGGTGCTAACGGTGTCATCTCAGTAGCCTCTCATACAAACGGTGATGAGATGCATGCCATGCTTGAAGCTATTGAAAATAGTGACCTCAAGACAGCAGCAGCTATCCAACGTAAATTCATTCCTAAAGTTAACGCTCTCTTCTCAGTACCAAGCCCTGCACCTGTCAAGGCTGTTCTCAACCATCTTGGTTTCGAAGTTGGACCACTTCGTTTGCCATTGGTTGCATGTACTTCAGAAGAAGCTAAACGTATCATCAAGGTCGTCCTTGAAGAAGATGTCGAAGCAACACGTGAGACAGTTACAGGTGTCGTTCGTCCAGATTATTAAGAAAATGAAGTTGAGCAGATTCAGATTGCTCAGCTTTTTTAGTTGAATAGGTTAAATCTCACAAAATCAGCAGATTAGGCTTTAAAAGCAGTTTTCCATCATGAAAATCTGCTTTTTTTGATATAATTATAGTTAGTGTGTTTAAAATAGAAAGGAAGTTTTATGAATCAACTTGAACAAAAACTTGAGCAGGACTTTGGTATTGTTTTTAACCAAAAGGACCTCTTAGAAACTGCATTTACCCATACCTCATATGCCAATGAGCACCGCCTCCTAAACATTTCACATAATGAACGTTTGGAATTTTTAGGAGACGCGGCTCTACAATTAGTCATTTCCGTTTATCTTTACAATCGCTACCCTAACAAGCCAGAGGGGGAAATGTCTAAGATGCGTAGTACTATCGTTCGTGAAGAAAGTTTGGCAGGTTTTACAAAGGCTTGCGGATTCGAGCGGTATATTCGTCTTGGTAAAGGGGAAGAAAAATCTGGTGGACGTGAACGTGCCACTATCCTTGGTGACCTCTGGGAGGCCTTCCTCGGTGCTCTTTATTTGGATCAAGGTTTGCCTGCAGTTGAGAAATTCTTGAATCAGGTCATGATTCCTCAGGTTGAAAAGGGGAACTTTGACCGCGTAACAGACTATAAGACAGCCTTGCAAGAGCGTCTTCAGGTCAATGGTACGGTTGATATTACTTATACCGTTATTGATGAGTCTGGACCAGCTCATGCCAAAGAATTTACTATGCAGGTAGCTGTTGATGGTAAGGAGCTCAGCACAGGTCTTGGAAAATCTAAGAAATTAGCTGAACAGGCAGCGGCTAAGGCTGCCCTTGAACAACTAGGAAATTAAGCATGTATTTGAAATCAATTGAAATGCAGGGCTTTAAATCCTTTGCGGACAAGACGCAAGTCGTCTTTGACAAGGGAGTGACAGCCGTTGTAGGTCCAAATGGATCGGGAAAATCAAATATTACAGAAAGTCTACGCTGGGCATTGGGTGAATCATCTGCCAAGAGTTTGCGTGGAGGCAAGATGCCTGACGTTATTTTTGCAGGGACAGAGGTTCGTAAGGCTCTCAACTATGCGGAAGTGGCAGTCACTCTTGATAACAGTGATGGCTTTATCGCGGGTGCTGGTGAAACCATTCGTGTGGAGCGTCACATTTATCGAAACGGTGACAATGATTACTTGATTGATGGTCGTAAGGTTCGTCTGCGTGATATTCATGACCTCTTTATGGATACAGGCCTGGGGCGTGATTCTTTTTCCATTATTTCCCAAGGTCGTGTTGAGGCTATTTTTAATGCCAAACCTGAAGAACGCCGCGCTATTTTCGAAGAAGCAGCAGGGGTTCTCAAATATAAGACACGTAAGAAAGAAACGGAAAGCAAGCTTAATCAAACTCAGGATAATCTTGATCGTTTGGAAGATATCATCTACGAGCTGGACGGTCAGGTTAAACCGCTTGAAAAGCAAGCTGCGACTGCCAAACGTTACTTGGAATTAGATGAAGAGCGTAGACAGACTCAGCTTAACCTTTTGGTCCACGATATTGAAGTTGGTAAATCTGAGTTGAGCCAGACCCAAGAGGATTTGGCAGCGGTCAAGGAAAAATTAACCAGCTATTATGAGGAACGTCATCGTCTAGAGACTGAGAACCAGGAGCTCAAACAGAAACGACATCAAATTTCAGAACAAATTTCTTCTGACCAACAAACCTTGGTGGATGTCACACGTCTTATTAGTGACTTTGAGCGTCAAATTGATCTTTATACTATGGAGAGTCAGCAGCGTTCAGAGAAAAAAGAAGAAACTGAAGCTCGTCTCAGTGAGTTAGAGCATTTGAAAGAAGAAGCTCAGACAGCACTCAATAAGGTTAATCAAGGCCAAGTTGAATTGAATGCTGAGTTGGATAGCCTTGCCCAGGAGCTGATTGCTATTCAAAAAGAACTAGAGCAATTTTCTGATGACCCAGATACGCTTATTGAACGTTTACGTGAGGACTATGTTGGTCTGATGCAGGAGGAAGCCAAGGTTTCTAACAGTTTGACTCAGGTCACTCACGACATGGACAGTCAGACACAAGCATTAGAAGCTCAAGCTGAAGAATATAAACAAGCTCAGGCAGATTTGCTTTCCGCTCAGGAAGTGGCTAGCGAAACCCAAAAAGCTTATCAAGCAGCCAAAGAGAGTCTTCAAAGCCTCTTAGCTAGCTACAAAGAAAAGGCCCAGGCTTATCAGGCTCTTGATAAGGACTATCAAGAGGCTCAAAAGCAGATGTTTGACCTCATGGATCACCTTAAGAGTAAAGATGCTCGTCGTCAAAGTTTAGAGTCTATCCAAAAAAATCATAGTAATTTCTATGCAGGGGTTAAGGCTGTCCTTCAAAATGCCCAATCCATTCAAGGAATTATTGGTGCAGTTAGTGAACACTTGACCTTTGATACGCGCTATCAGACGGCTCTTGAAATCGCAATGGGAGCTAGTGGGCAAAATATTATTGTGGAGGACGAAGCGGCTGCTAAGCGTTCGATTGACTACTTGAAGCGCAATCGTCAGGGTCGTGCGACATTCTTGCCGTTGACCACTATTAAACCACGTCAACTTAACGGACAATTTGCCCAAAGTCTAGCCAATGCACTTGGCTTTATTGGTATGGCTTCCGATTTGGTTACCTATGAGGACCGCTTATCTAACATTTTCCAAAACCTCCTAGGGGTAACGGCAATCTTTGATACCATTGACAATGCTAATAAGGCAGCTCGAGCGGTTCGTTTCCAAGTTCGTATGGTTACTCTTGACGGGTCTGAGATTCGTCCCGGTGGTGCCTTCGCTGGTGGTACCAACAAACAAAACAATAATCTCTTTATCAAGCCTGAACTGGATGCATTAACTACTGAAATTAACCAGATTAAGGCTCAATTAAGTGATAGTGAAGCTAAAGTTGAAGCCCTCAAGATCAAACGTAAGGCTCTACAGAAAGAGTTAGAAGACCTTAAGGTAGATGGTGAAAATGCTCGTCTTCAGGAGCAAAAACTAGACTTAGAACACCAACAAGCCTTGTCAGAGGTGGAGAAAAATCAAACCCTAGTGGATAGTTTCAAACAGGATTCTCAGGGAACTGATGGAGCAAATCTTCAAGACAAGGCTGAACAACTTAAAGCAGAGTTAGCACAAATTGCATCCAAGCGTGAGGTCATTAACGACCGTATTGAAGCTATTAAGGAAGACAAAGATGCACTTGGCCAACAAAAACAGGTTCTCTTAGACAAGCAATCTGAACTTCAGTTGAAGGAACGTGATTTGCAAGCAGAATTGCGTTTTGCTAAGACAGAGAGCAATCGTCTTCAAGCCGACTTGTCTGAGTTAATGAAGGAATCGGATAGTCTTAAAGCGCTCCTTAATAATCAGGTCAATGATGACCAAACTGACCGCCTTCCGCATTTGCAAGCACAGCATAAAGAAGCTGTCCAACGTAAGGACGATTTGGAGCAAGCTCTTGTCCGTGCCAAGATTCAGGTGCAAGATTACGAAGGTCAGTTGGAAGACTTGGAGGAGCGTTTGGCTAAAGCTGGCAATCGTAACGAGGACTTGATTCGTCAGCAGACTCGCTTGGAAGAACGTGAAAGTCAGATTAGTCAATCGCTTCGTAAGTTTGCGACTCAGTTGGCTGAAGATTATCAGATGACACTTGAAGTCGCCAAAGGTCAGGCTAGTCCTCTTGACAATGTCGAACAAACACGCCAGAATTTGCAAGGTCTTGAGCGTTCGATTAAAGCTTTGGGTCCGGTCAATGTAGATGCTATTGCCCAGTTTGAAGAGGTTAAGCAACGTCTTGATTTCTTGAACGGACAAAAGGATGATTTGCTCGAAGCTAAGAGCCTCCTTCTGAATACCATAAATGACATGGATGATGAAGTGAAATCACGCTTTAAAGCAACCTTTGAGGCTATCCGAGAAAGCTTTAAACAGACCTTTACCCAGATGTTTGGTGGAGGTTCAGCAGACTTGATTTTGACCTCAGACAATCTCCTAGAGGCTGGGGTAGAAATTTCTGTGCAGCCACCAGGTAAGAAAATTCAATCGCTTAACCTTATGTCTGGTGGTGAGAAGGCCTTGTCAGCTCTGGCCCTTCTCTTTGCCATCATTCGTGTTAAAACCATTCCATTTGTTATCCTAGACGAAGTAGAAGCGGCTTTGGATGAAGCCAATGTTAAACGCTTCGGTGACTACCTTAATCGTTTTGACAAGTCTAGTCAATTTATTGTAGTTACCCATCGTAAGGGAACGATGTCTGCAGCAGACTCTATTTATGGGGTAACTATGCAGGAATCAGGTGTCTCGAAAATCGTTTCGGTCAAACTAAAAGACCTTGATTTAGACTAAAAATAGATTATATTTTCATGAAAGATAGTTGATAGCTTTATCACTATCTTTTTTCATAGTCTCAAAAAATTTGTAAGGACTTTCAGAAAATAATTAAGTTTGCGCTTTCAAAATTACGCAATCGATTGCGTGAAATAGCATAACAAAGGCTATGATTAGGATTTTGGGGTTTATGAGAGAGAGGGTGACTTGTCATTTCCCACTGACATGTTACAATATTTAAGGAAATGTCATATGGGGATATGGTGTTTTTTGAAGTTAGTTATAGTGTATGTGTTAAGATACGATTTTCTGGACACATTTAGGCTTCGCGTATACAAGTCTAAGAAGTCTTCTTTCAAGCAAAAAATCCAGGCTGGGAAACCTGGATTTTTCTTTGTCTTTTTGAGTTTATTGGTCATCTTTATCAGCTTGAGATTTGGCTTGTTTGATACGAGCATTTACAAAGCGTTGCATGATAGCCCCAAAAAGGATAGCCTCAAAAATGCCTGACAGGATATTTCGGACTGAGAATAATTCTGTCAAATAGTCTTTATGATTAACTAGTAATTGAATCAGGGGCATGCCTAAGAACATAAAAACGCCAAAGAATAAACCTGACTTAAGCCCCACGTGCTTAAGTTGTTTTTTCTCTTTCTCAGTCAGTTCTTCCTCGTCAATAGCGTTAACAGCACTCATCTTAAACTTATAAGTAAGGATGCTACTAACTACCAGAATGATAATCAAAAGTAGAACAGGATAAATACGAGCCACAAGTTCGGGATACTTAGAGCTTAGAAGAAAGGCAATACAATTACCAAAAATTAAAATATAGAAGAGAACAACGAAAGCCATGTTACCCATTCGATCAACCTGTTGGCGCTTTTGTTCATCTAAAGGTCCAGTAATACCGTAAAAACGTTTGATTAGTTTATCAGTGAAAGTTTCTTTAACCATAATTTACCTCTTTCTATCTTATATTTCTATTCGCAATTTCCATCCCAAAAGAGACTGTTAAGATCAGTATCTAGTGCTTTAGCTAGATTAAGACAGAGCTCAAGTGTTGGGTTATACTTGTTATTCTCAATCATGTTAATGGTCTGTCGGGAAACACCAATAGACTTTGCAAGTTCTAATTGCGAAAGCCCTAAATTCTTTCTAAATTCCCTGACATGATTCATAATGGGCCTCCTTCTGAAAGACAAGCTAATGTGTTGCTGTAAGTCGCAATTTATCAATTATGTCAACTATATCTGACATAATTGTAGCAAATTTATATAGGTATGTCAATTATCTTAGACATATTTTCCATTTTGGCATTAACTAAAGGATTCTTTGTCAGCTCTTGAAAGCTTTTTGTTTTTTTGGTAAAATTGATAGTAATTGAATAGAAGTCGTAGAGACTAGTAACCTTATGGAAATTGACAGGGATTGGAGGTCATGGACTGGAAGCCTCCTCAAGGGAAGTTCGGCGAATTCACTCATGAAAACGACTGACGAATCAAGGTCTGGGTAACCAGATAAAAAACGGATGGTACCGCGTGTCAACGCTCCGGGTTGGAGTTTTGGCATGTGGTTTTTTGTTTGCGATTCGAAATTGTTACATCAGAAAGGAATCTCATGGATTTACAAACACAATTGCAAGAGTTGAAAACATCAACGCAGGCTAAATTGGCTGAAATGCGTGGTGAACACTCTAAAGAATTACAAGAATTGCGTGTTGCAGTTTTGGGTAAAAAAGGCTCTTTGACGGATCTTTTGAAGGGGCTTAAAGACCTTCCTAATGAAGTACGCCCTAAAGTTGGTAAAATGGTCAACGAAGTTCGTGACGTTTTGACTGAAGCTTTTGACGAAGCCGCTAAAGTTGTTGAAGCTGCTAAAATTCAAGCACAACTTGACTCTGAAAGTCTTGACGTAACCCTTCCTGGACGCCAAGTCAAACTCGGTAATCGTCATATTCTTAGCCAAACAGCTGAAGAAATCGAAGACATTTTCTTGGGGATGGGCTTCCAAATCGTTGATGGTTTTGAAGTTGAGACTGACTATTATAACTTTGAACGTATGAACTTGCCTAAGGATCACCCAGCCCGTGACATGCAAGATACCTTCTATATTACGGAAGAAATTTTGCTTCGTACACACACAAGTCCTGTCCAAGCTCGTACACTTGATAAACACGATTTTTCTAAAGGTCCACTTAAGATGATCTCACCAGGACGTGTTTTCCGTCGTGATACAGATGATGCGACTCACAGTCACCAGTTCCACCAAATCGAAGGTTTGGTCGTTGGTAAAAACATCTCAATGGGTGATCTTAAGGGAACGCTTGAAATGATTATCCAAAAAATGTTTGGTGCAGAACGTCAAATCCGTTTGCGTCCATCTTACTTCCCATTCACTGAGCCTTCAGTTGAAGTTGACGTGTCATGCTTTAAGTGTGGTGGTAAAGGATGTAACGTATGTAAGAAGACAGGTTGGATCGAGATCCTCGGTGCTGGTATGGTTCACCCACAAGTGCTTGAGATGTCAGGCGTTGATTCTGAAGAATACTCAGGTTTCGCCTTCGGTCTTGGTCAAGAACGTATTGCCATGCTTCGTTATGGTATCAACGATATTCGTGGTTTCTACCAAGGGGATGTTCGCTTCTCAGAACAGTTTAAATAAGGTTTAGGAGGTTGTCATGTCAGTCGTTATTCGTAAGGTTCTTCCGGAAGAAGTAGCAGAATTAAAAGTTATCTCCGAAGATACCTTTAGAGAGACTTTTGCTCATGATAATACCGAAGCCCAGTTGCAAGGTTACTTTGACACTGCACTTTCTGAGGAAGTCCTCTTAGATGAAATCACTCATGAAGAATCGCGTTACTTTTTCATTCTCGTTGATGGTGAAAAGGCAGGTTTTCTAAAGACTAATGTAGGTTCTGCTCAAACAGAGCAGCATTTGGATAATGCCTTTGAAATTCAACGTATTTATATCAGTCAGGCCTTCCAAGGCATGGGCTTGGGTAAGCAACTTTTTGAATTCGCCCTACAAGAAGCTCGTGATCTAGGTTGTGATTGGGCCTGGTTGGGTGTTTGGGAAAGGAATTTCAAAGCACAGATATTTTACGATAAATATGGCTTCGAAAAATTCGCAGAACACGATTTTCCAGTTGGTGATGGTAAAGTTGACCGCGACTGGTTGCTTAAATTAAAACTATAAACCTATTATTAAGTTGATAGAGAGGAGTTTAAAAGGCGATTAAACGTGTTAGTTCGTCTTCCTCTTATATCAGATATACATATTCCTAAATTACAGAAAGGATTTGAACCCGCCCTAAGCTCTGGGCAAAAAAGATAAAGTCGCCTAGGTGCTGATGCACCAACGTTGCCTTTCCTATTTTTGCGGAGAGCTA
The DNA here is from genome assembly GCF_052384325.1 of Streptococcus sp. cx1. Classification (NCBI taxonomy): domain Bacteria; kingdom Bacillati; phylum Bacillota; class Bacilli; order Lactobacillales; family Streptococcaceae; genus Streptococcus; species Streptococcus sp. cx1. Next base: position 230,083 of record NZ_JBQSUN010000002.1, read on the forward strand.
TTAACGGGCTTGGTATCATAATTATGCTAGTTAGTTATAAATGGTTAAAAGAGTTGGTTGATGTGGATGTTACCACTGCTGAACTCGCTGAAAAAATGTCGACGACAGGTATTGAAGTGGAAGGTGTTGAGACACCTGCTGAGGGCTTGTCAAAATTGGTTGTTGGTCATGTCTTGTCATGTGAAGATGTGCCTGACACACACTTGCACTTGTGTCAAGTAGATACAGGAGATGCTGAAGGTCCACGTCAAATTGTTTGTGGTGCTCCAAATGTCACTGCTGGAATCAAGGTAATTGTTGCCATTCCTGGTGCCCGCATTGCGGACAACTACAAAATCAAAAAAGGTAAGATTCGCGGCATGGAATCACTCGGGATGATCTGTTCTTTGGCAGAGCTTGGACTTCCAGATAGCATTATTCCTAAGGAATTTGCGGATGGTATCCAAATTTTGCCAGAAGATGCCGTTCCTGGCGATAGCATTTTCCCATATCTTGACCTTGATGATGAAATCATCGAATTGTCAATCACACCTAACCGTGCGGATGCTCTATCTATGCGTGGTGTGGCACATGAAGTCGCTGCAATCTATGGAAAATCAGTTCACTTCCCTGAAAAAACGGTTACTGAAGACAGCAAGCCAGCTTCTGATAAGATTTCAGTAGCCATCGAAAGTGATAAAGTGGCTACTTATGCTAGTCGTGTGGTTGAGAATGTCACTGTTCAACCAAGTCCACAATGGTTGCAAAACCTTCTTATGAATGCTGGTATCCGTCCAATCAATAACGTGGTTGATGTGACAAACTATGTTCTTCTTTACTTTGGACAACCAATGCATGCCTTCGATTTGGATAAATTTGAAGATTCACGTATCGTTGCCCGTGATGCCCGTGATGGGGAAAAATTAGTCACTCTCGATGGTGAAGAACGTGAATTGACTGCTGAAGATATTGTTATTACAGTTGCTGACAAACCAGTTGCTCTCGCAGGTGTTATGGGTGGCGCTTCAACTGAAATTGACAACAATTCTAAAAATGTCGTTCTCGAAGCTGCTGTTTTTGATGGAAAATCAGTTCGTAAGACAAGTAGCCGTCTCAACCTTCGTTCAGAATCATCATCACGTTTTGAAAAAGGTATCAATAACGATACTGTCCTTGAAGCACTTGATTTTGCTGCAGCTATGTTGCAAGAATTGGCAAATGGAACGGTGCTTGCAGGCCGTGTTCAAGCGGGATCTGTTGACACAGAGCCAGTTCAAGTTTCTACAAGCCTTGACTACGTGAATGTTCGCCTTGGTACAGAATTGACTTTTGCGGATATTGAAGATGTCTTTGCAAAACTTGGTTTCGGTTTGACAGGTGATGCAGATAAATTTACAGTTTCTGTACCACGTCGTCGTTGGGATATCAGCATCCAAGCAGACTTGGTTGAGGAAATCGCACGTATCTACGGCTATGAAAAATTGCCTACGACACTTCCAGAGGCAGCAGGAACAGCTGGTGAATTGACTGAAACACAAGCGCTTCGTCGCAAGGTTCGTACCATTGCTGAAGGTGCTGGATTGACTGAAATCATCTCATATGCTTTGACAACACCTGAAAAAGCTGTGGAATTTGCTGTGACACCTACTAACTTGACTGAGTTGATGTGGCCAATGACTGTTGACCGTTCAGCCCTCCGTCAGAACATGGTCTCTGGTATGCTTGATACTGTTGCTTACAATGTTAACCGTAAGAATAGTAACGTTGCTATTTACGAAATCGGTAAGGTCTTTGAACAAAATGGTAATCCAAAAGAGGAATTGCCAAATGAAATCAATACCTTTGCCTTCGCTATTTCAGGTCTTGTAGCTGAAAAAGACTTCCAAACCAAAGCAACACCAGTTGATTTCTTCTATGCCAAAGGGATTGTTGAAGCTCTCTTTGATAAACTTGAAGTTTCAGTTGACTATGTACCGACAAAAGATCTAGCAAGCATGCACCCAGGTCGTACAGCTGCTATTGTCCTTGATGGTCAAACGATTGGATTCCTTGGTCAAGTTCACCCACAAACTGCTAAAAACTACGGTATTCCAGAAACTTATGTGGCTGAAATTAACCTTAGTGCTGTAGAAGCAGCCTTGCAACCGGCTCAACCATTTGTTGAAATCACAAAATTCCCTGCAGTATCACGTGATATCGCCCTTCTTCTTAAGGCAGAAATCACACATCAAGAAGTTCTTGATGCTATCTACTCTGCAGGAGTCAAACGCTTGGTTGCTGTTAAACTCTTTGACGTTTACGCAGGTGAAAAACTTGGTACTGGTATGAAATCAATGGCTTATAGCCTTACCTTCCAAAATCCAAATGACAACCTTACAGATGAAGAAGTTGCCAAATACATGGAAAAAATCACCAAAGCCCTTACTGAGAAAGTCGAAGCAGAAGTACGTTAATAGTTAAAAATCCATCTGAGAAGATGGATTTTTAAGTGACTAGACTATATTACAAAAAGGAGTTAATTTGTTTTTAGAGTTTTTTGATGGGATATTAGGACATTACACTTTTGAATCTGATAAAGTCAATGTTCTGATTGATGGTTTACCCAGTTTTGCTTATCCCTTGGGTCAACTGACATTTTTAGTACTAGCCTATTGGTTATTTATTCATCGATACTTGAAAAAGTTTAAGAAAATGTCACCTCAGGATATTTGGGCTTGGCATAAAGAGACGTTCCGCAAAAGTAAATTATCTTTCATTGTCGTCCCAATAGTTTATCTGTTCGTTTTCGGAATGACCTATGTCTTAGTTGAAGATGTTTTGGCTACCGTCACTATTTACAAAGACTATAGAGGCCCTATAGCTAAAACCATTGATGGTCAAGTGGAAAAAATAGATATTAGTCATGTTGGGACAAAAACGAGTAGTGCTAGTATCAGTGCTCACTTTGTAAGCTCTGACGGGCAGACTTATGACATTCACCTGATAAACGGTGATAAGAGAATCGCTAATTATATGCGCCATCATAAGTCAGAGTCCTACACGGCAACCCTTTCCTTTGATAAAGATGGCAAACCAGTTTACATTTCTAAATTCTGGGAATAAGCAGTCTGGATAGCTCTTTCAGGGATTCGCACTTGACAAATATGTAAATTCTCTGCATAATAAAAGAAAAAGCCATGAAAAGAGGGTAGCCATGCAAATTATTAAACGTAATGGTCAAGTTGCTGAATTTGATCCTGATAAAATCTACCAAGCCATCTTAAAAGCAGCACAGACTGTGTATGTTCTTGATGATACTTGGCGCCAAAACCTTGCTCAAGTCACTAAAAAAGTAGTGCTTGATCTTCAAGATGCTCAGGTGGAACGCCCAACCATCAACATGATTCAGTCATTGGTTGAAAATCGTCTCATGGAAGCCGGATTTATCAATATTGCTGAACATTATATTTCATACCGTTTGCAACGTGATTTGGAACGTAACGGTTATGGAGATAAGGTAATCGTACATCTACGCTTTGAACAGACAAAATAAGAAAAAAGCCATCCAGCGATGGCTTTTTGTGTAGTCAATTTTTACTCAGTCTTTTTCAGGAGTTTCAGAAAGTAATTGAGTTCTTTCCCATGGCCTATCTGTAGATAGGTTTCAGAAGTAGGGCTGATAAAGGAGGATTCCAAAAAGCGAATCTGTTTTTTTGCCTTGAATTTTTCTAGAGAGAGTCCTTTAGGAAGCTGCCAGGTAATATGTCTAGGAGAAATCTGATAAGGAGTAGAAATCTTGGCATTCTCAATGCTTTCTCGACTTTTTTCCATAGTTTGCTGAAAGAGGTCCCGAAGTTTCTTAATATTTTTTTGAAACATGCCATTATCTAGATATACTGAAAGAGCCCTTTGCATGATAAGGTTGGTATCATAATCAATGAGTCCCTTATGGGCTAAGAAAGTTGCTTTGAGATTAGGTGGTAAGACGACACTACCTAGGCGCAGACCTGGAAAAAGGGCCATGGAAAATGATTTGATATAAATGACTCGATTCTGAGTGTCATAGTAGTGAATTGGTAGATTTTTGGTATCACTAAAGTCACCCATATAGTCGTCCTCGATAATATAAACATCGTACAGACTGGCCAGTTGTGCCAGCTTTTCTTTTTCTTTAGCGGTATAGCTTAGTCCAAGAGGGTTTGAGTAACGACTAATTGTATAAAAGAACTTAATCTGTCCAGACTTAAAGTGCTCTTCCAGTTTATCAAAATCCAGACCATCAAAATTACGCGTAATGGTTTCATAAGGTAAATTTTGGCGGTTGATTAGTTGGTTCATGCGGTGATAGGTAGGTTGCTCGATGAGAATTTTATATCCACCATTACCAAAATCTATTTGCGACAGAATGTAGAGGGCTTGTTGGCTTCCTGATGTAATGACAATCTGATCTGAATTGACGTAAATATCGTCAGCTGCAAGTCGGTTCTGTAAGGCTTTTACCAATTCTTTAAGTCCAGCTTGTTCATGGTAATAGTTAAAGAGGTAGTCCTGATGACCTGCTAAACTTTCATCGAGACAAAGCTTAAAATCTTCGTAGGCCAATTGATTGTAGTCGTTAAGGTTGAGGAGGGCTTTATCGTCTGTCTCGTTATACCCTTCGAGAACATAATAGCCACTTTTAGGAACGGCATAAATATAGTTCTGATATTTTAGGTCCAGGAGTGCTCTTTGTGCCGTATCCTTACTACAGACATAGGTCTGGCTAAGCTGTCGGATAGAAGGTAACTTACTTCCTTTTTCTAAGCTCCCATTTTTAATATCCTTAATAATAGACGCGACAATATCTTGGTAAACACTCATAACTGACCCCTCACAGATTTTTTATTATTGTACCCTACTTATCTTCTCTGAGCAAGTGAGCTAGGGGGATTTGACAAGATTATTAGATTTTGACATAATAAAAAGGTTGTAAGGTAAAACTAAATTCCCCTTTCAAACAAGTTTAAGGAGATTATAAGAATGACTTTAAAGAAAATCTTAGGACTTCTCGCTCTTGCTTGCTTAACAATCATCGGTTTGTCAGCTTGCACACCTGAGAAGGAACCTACTTGGACCTACGATAAAAACAAAATGCTATTTACGGGACAAGATGCTAGCGTACAAGTTCTTTCTGCAAATAAAATCGAATCACCTGAAGGTCAAAAAGCTGTACGCGTTCACTATAAACTTAGCAACTCAAGTAAAGAAACAATGAATGCCTACACTCTTTTGATGAAAGTTGTCCTTGATGTGAAACAAGAAAAGGAAGAAGTAAAGGTTGCTACAATGGTCTTTTCTCAGGATGATGACCGAGATAAGATGGCTAATAAGACCAAGATTGCACCTAAGGAAGTCAAAGAAGTCGTTGTTGACTATGCCGTTGAAGACTTTGATCATGATTTGGTTATTGATTTCTCAGACTACGGTACAGAAGCGAATGCGACTGCTAAACTTTCACTCCAAAATCTTGAGAAGGCACCTGTAAAATATTTTGATAAGAAAGCTCAATAAGATTTATCACCACATACTTGTGTGGTGTTTTTTGTTGTCTAAAATCTGTACCCGGACAGTAGCTAAAATACTATCTTGTTTAATCGTCAGAATTTTCATAAACTTAGACTATATTTATTTATCAAGGAGTTTTAGGTATGTCAGCAAAACGTTTAACCCTCTCTGCTTTTTTCATGGCACTTGTGATTATTTTGAGTTCTAGTCTCTTATCCATCCCTGTACCGGGTGGTCATTTCTATTTTAATGGGATTGTTATTTTCCTAGTTGGTTTAATTTTCCCACCTACAGAAGCAGTGATTATTGCAGGTATAGGTTCCTTCATCGGAGATTTTCTCTTTTACCCTCTTCCTATGTGGGTAACTCTAGTGACCCATAGCCTTCAAGTTCTTGCTATTGCACTTGTCGTTGGTGGTCGTTTAGGTAAATTGAGTAAATCTAGGGCTGCTCTTGGTCTCTTGCTCGGGGCTATTATTGATTTAGTTGGTTATGGTTTGGGAAGAGCCTTTATCTATGGAACACCAGCAGTTGCTATTATGAAAATTCCTTTTGATGTAATTGCTGCGATAATTGGTTTGGGCTTGGCCTATTATATTTATTTCCATACCGGATTTGTTAAACAGTTTAAAAAAGTTTGGGACGAAAAATAGATGGCTACAGTGATTGTTGCTAATGACCTTGTTGGGGTGGGTAAGGTTGCTTTGACTAGTAGCCTCCCTATCATGTCAGCCTGTCAAACTGAAGTCCTTCCTTTACCAACAGTTCTTTTATCTTCGCATACAGGGGAGTTTGAGAATATCTATATGCGGGATCTTACGGATGACCTGAAGGGATTCTATAAGCAGTGGGAGCACTTGGATTTTACAGTAGATGGCTTAGTAAGTGGTTATTTTAAGTCAAGAGAAGAACTAAAAATTGTAGGTCAATTGGCTCGTGATAAACGGATAGCTCTCTTTGTTGACCCTATTATGGGTGACAATGGTCGTCTCTATCAAGGTTTTGATATGGAATATGTAGAAGCTATGAAAGATTTTTGTCAGCAGGCAGATGCTATCATTCCCAATCTGACAGAAGCCTCTTTGTTAACGGATTCTCCCTATCTAGAAGTAGGTTCCTATGATAAGGCCACTGTTGATAAGCTTCTGCGAGATTTGACTAAGCTTGGACCTCGGAAGGTTGTCTTAACAGGTATTTCATTCGAGGAAGGCAAAATTGGTTTGGCTTATTTTGATAAAGAGACCAATAAAACGACTTATCTTATGAGGAAAAGCTATAAGTCTCACTTTTATGGCAGTGGAGATCTTGTAACAGCTATCTTGGCATCAGGCTATTTTCATCATCTGAATTTACTAAAAGTAGCTAATCTTGCCTTAGATTTCATGGATCAGGTCTTGTCTTCAACCCTAGCTAGTGGTCGTCCTTTAAAATATGGTCTCTGCTATGAGCCCCATATCGGTTATTTATTTAGTGGTTTTAATGCCCTATTGGAGGAGAAAAATGAAAAGTGATAAAACACGTGAATTAGTTGAATTGAGTTTGTACGCAGCTCTAATTATTGTTAGTGTACAGTTCATTCGTATTCCTTTTGGACCTCAATTTGTCCATTTGGGAAATGCTCTGGTTGTGATTGCTGTGTTGATTTTCGGAGCTAGGAAAGGTGCGCTAGTCGCAACAGTGGGCCTAGGCTTATTTGATATTTTCAATGGTTATGCTGCTGAGGTTTGGATTACTATTTTAGAATCTTTGATTGTTTGTTTTGTTCTCTATCTTGTTTTTGAAAAGCTACTCAAATCAAATGACAAAATGATGAACATCATTATTGTTGGCGTGATAGCTGCAGTAACCAAAATTATTTTGAATTTTGTTAAGTATACGATTATTAATAGTGTCGTTGCGGCTTTACCACTAAATGCTGCCATGGCATTGGCACTTACTAAAATTGGTGGGACCTTTGGGACATCAGTAGTGACAATCATTGCAGTTCCGCTCCTGTATCCTGTCTTCAAACGTATTTTACAGAAACATTAAGGATTTAGCAGGTTTGTCCTGCTTTTTCTTTTTAATTTTCCAGAAGCAGAGGTCCAAATTTTCACTAAAAAATGGTAAAATAGTAAAGTTAATGTCAAGAAAGGAAAGGGCTGAAAGCAGGTTTAGCCCAGATATACTATGTCTATTTTAGAAGTCAAAAATCTTAGTCACGGATTTGGTGACCGTGCTATTTTTGAAAATGTCTCATTCCGTTTGCTCAAAGGTGAGCATATCGGTCTTGTCGGTGCTAACGGTGAAGGAAAGTCAACCTTCATGTCTATCGTTACTGGAAAATTGCAACCAGATGAAGGTAAGGTAGAGTGGTCTAAGTATGTTACAGCGGGTTACTTGGATCAGCATGCAGTTCTTGAAAAGGGAATGACAGTTCGTGATGTCCTTCGTACGGCTTTTGATGAGCTTTTTAAAACTGAAGAACGCATCAACGAAATTTACATGTCTATGGCTGAAGAGGGTGCTGATGTTGATGCTCTGATGGAAGAAGTAGGAGAGCTTCAGGATCGCTTGGAAACGCGTGATTTCTATACATTAGATGCTAAGATTGATGAGGTTGCTCGTGCTCTTGGTGTCATGGATTTTGGTATGGACACAGATGTAACAGACCTTTCAGGTGGTCAACGTACCAAGATTCTCTTGGCCAAGTTGCTACTTGAAAAACCAGATATCTTGCTTCTCGACGAGCCAACCAACTATTTGGATGCAGAACACATTGCCTGGCTTAAACGTTACCTTCAGGAGTATGAAAATGCCTTTGTTCTTATTTCGCATGATATTCCGTTCCTAAACGATGTGATTAACATTGTCTATCATGTTGAAAATCAAGACTTGGTTCGCTATGCAGGTGATTATGATAATTTCCAATCTGTCTATGCTATGAAAAAGGCACAATTGGAAGCTGCCTATGAACGTCAGCAGAAAGAAATTGCAGACCTTCAGGATTTTGTTAACCGTAACAAGGCGCGTGTTGCTACGCGAAATATGGCCATGTCTCGTCAGAAGAAATTGGATAAGATGGAAATTATTGAATTGCAGGCTGAGAAGCCAAAACCTGAATTCCATTTCAAGGAAAGCCGTACACCTGGACGTTTTATTTTCCAAACCAAAGACCTCGTTATTGGTTACGACCGCCCTTTGACCAAGGCTCCTTTGAATCTAACCTTCGAACGTAATCAAAAAGTAGCTATCGTGGGTGCCAATGGTATCGGTAAGACTACTTTGCTTAAGAGCCTGCTTGGTATTATTCAACCACTAGAAGGAGAAGTTGAAACAGGTGACTTTATTGACCTAGGTTACTTCGAGCAAGAAGCAGAAGGGTCACGTCAGACGCCTCTTGAAGCGGTTTGGGATGCCTTCCCAGCCTTAAATCAAGCTGAGGTCCGTGCGGCTCTAGCCAAATGCGGATTAACCTCTAAGCATATTGAAAGCCAAATTCAAGTGCTTTCAGGTGGAGAACAGGCTAAAGTTCGCTTCTGTCTCCTTATGAATCGTGAAAATAATGTTCTTGTTCTGGATGAACCTACCAACCACTTGGATGTTGACGCCAAGGATGAATTGAAGCGTGCCCTTCAGGCCTTCAAGGGCAGTATCCTTATGGTATGTCACGAACCAGAATTTTATGAAGGTTGGACAGACGTTTGGGATTTTAATGAGTTAGTATAGAGATAAAAGAGTGTTGACATTCTCTAAAGAGAAAGTTACTCACTCTTTTTTTATATTTTAAAGCAAAGTAACTTTCTAGGATTTGGTAAGACAGTGATGGTGTTAAGAAAGGTAACCGTCATCATAAAGTGTTTTTCTACCTATTTTGACATGATCTACTTGGGTTTTGAGCATAGAAACTTAATTTGTTCAAAAAGTAACAAAGTCTGAGCATAAAAGGTGTAACCGTTTTCCGATTATGGTAGAATAAAATAGTAAACTATTATCAAAAGAAAGTTGGATAAACTTATGTCAAAAATCGTAGTTGTTGGTGCTAACCACGCTGGTACTTTTAGTATTAATACTATTCTCGATAATTACGGAGACCAAAATGAAGTAGTTGTTTTCGACCAAAACTCTAACATTTCATTCTTGGGTTGTGGTATGGCTCTTTGGATCGGTAATCAGATTTCTGGTTCAGACGGACTCTTCTATGCAACAAAAGAAGGTCTTGAAAGCAAAGGTGCTAAAGTTTACATGAACTCACCAGTTGAGTCAATTGACTTTGATGCTAAAACTGTCACAGCTCTTGTCGATGGTAAAGAGCATGTTGAATCATATGATAAATTGATTTTGGCTACTGGCTCACAACCAATCTTGCCTCCAATCGAAGGTGCTGAAATCAAAGAAGGTAGCCGTACTTTCGAAGCAACACTTGAAAATCTTCAATTTGTTAAACTTTTCCAAAACGCTCAAGAAGTTATTGATAAGTTGAACGACAAATCTCAAGATATCAAACGTGTAGCGGTTGTAGGTGCTGGTTACATTGGTGTTGAGTTGGCTGAAGCTTTCCAACGTCATGGAAAAGAAGTTATCCTTATCGACGTTGTTGATACATGTTTGGCTGGTTATTATGACCATGATTTGACTGAACTTATGGCTAAAAATATGGAAAGCCACGGTATTAAATTGGCATTTGGTGAAACTGTTAAGGCAGTTGAAGGAGATACTAAAGTTGAACGTATCGTCACTGATAAAAATGCTTACGATGTCGACATGGTTGTCCTTGCAGTAGGTTTCCGTCCTAACACAGCTCTTGGTGCTGGTAAATTGGAAACATTCCGTAATGGCGCTTACCTTGTTAATAAGAAACAAGAAACATCAATCAAAGACGTTTATGCAGTTGGTGACTGTGCTACCGTTTATGACAATGCTCTTGAAGATGTGAACTACATTGCCTTGGCTTCAAACGCTGTTCGTTCAGGTATTGTCGGTGGTCATAATGCCGGTGGTGGCGATGTTGAATCAAACGGTGTTCAAGGATCAAATGGTATCTCAATCTATGGTTTGAACATGGTATCTACTGGTTTGACAGAAGAAAAAGCAAAACGCTTTGGCTTCAATCCAGCAGTAGTAGAATCAACAGATCTTCAAAAAGCTGCCTTCATGGAAGATGAAAATGAAGACGTTACAATCAAGATTGTTTATGACAAAGACACGCGTAAAATTCTTGGAGCTCAAATGGTATCACGTATGGATATCTCTATGGGAATCCACATGTTCTCATTAGCTATCCAAGAAGGAGTTACAATTGATCGTCTTCAATTGCTTGATTTGTTCTTCTTGCCACACTTTAACCAACCGCTTAGCTATATTGCTAAAGCAGCTATCTCAGCTAAATAATCTTAAACAGCTAATTCGACTGAATTAGCTGTTTTTTCTTTTTTTAATACGAAAAAAGCCTCCTACTGGAGACTTTTATTTAACTAATGTTAGATTAGTTTTTTGAAGCTTCTTGGAAATCAGGGTTTTTCCATGCTTCATCAATGATAGCTTGCAATTCGTCAGCAGAAGCTTTCATTTTTTGTTGTTCCGCATCGTTCAATGGGATGTTAACTGGACGTACGATACCGTGTGCACCTACGATAGCAGGTTGACCGATAAAGACGTTGCTTACACCATATTGACCTTCTTGGAATACAGACAATGGAAGTACTGCATTTTCATCGTCAAGAATAGCTTTAGTGATACGTGCAAGAGCTACGGCGATACCATAGTATGTAGCACCTTTTTTGTTGATGATTGTGTAAGCGGCATCACGAACACCTTCGAACAATTCAACCAATTCAGCTTCTTGAACGTTTTCTTTATCTTTAAGGAATTCTTCAAGGTTTACACCGGCGATGTTAGCGTGTGACCAAACGGCAAATTCTGAGTCACCGTGTTCACCCATGATGTAGGCGTGAACTGAACGAGCGTCAACGTCAAGTTTTTCAGCAAGTGCTTGACGGAAACGAGCTGAGTCAAGTGAAGTACCTGAACCGATAACGCGTTCTTTAGGGAAGCCTGAGAATTTCCATGTTGAGTAAGTCAAAACGTCAACTGGGTTAGCAGCTACAAGGAAGATTCCTTTGAATCCTGATTCAACAACTTGAGTAACGATTGATTTGTTGATTGCAAGGTTTTTACCAACAAGATCAAGACGAGTTTCACCTGGTTTTTGTGGAGCACCAGCAGTGATAACTACAAGGTCAGCATCCGCACAGTCTTCGTATTTAGCTGCATAGATTTTTTTAGGTGAAGTGAAAGCAAGCGCGTGGCTAAGGTCAAGCGCATCACCAACAGCTTTTTCGAACAATTGTGGAATTTCGATGATACCAAGTTCTTGAGCGATACCTTGGTTTACAAGTGCGAAAGCGTAAGATGAACCTACGGCACCGTCACCAACGAGGATGACTTTTTTGTGTTGTTTAGTTGCAGTCATGGGTCTAAACATCTCCTTATTTTTTAATTGGGTTACCCCGTACACTGCTTATTCTACCACTTTAAGTGATAGATGTCACGAAATAATAAGTAATTATTGGATGAAAGCGTTTTACACAAATGAAAAATAAAGCGTTTTATGGTATAATAATATAGAAATTTTCTATACTCTTTTATTAGAGTTTGGAATGATTTGAATGAAAGAAAAGAGGCATTTTTAGAGTGCAAGATAATAATTTAATTGACGTTAATTTGACGTCTGAGATGAAGACGAGCTTTATCGATTATGCCATGAGTGTTATCGTGTCTCGTGCTCTTCCAGATGTTCGTGACGGTTTAAAACCGGTACAACGTCGTATTCTTTATGGAATGAATGAGCTTGGGGTGACACCTGATAAGCCACATAAAAAATCTGCCCGTATTACCGGGGATGTCATGGGTAAATATCACCCACACGGAGACTTATCTATCTATGAAGCCATGGTCCGTATGGCGCAATGGTGGAGCTACCGTTACATGTTGGTTGATGGTCACGGTAACTTTGGTTCTATGGACGGAGATGGGGCTGCCGCTCAGCGTTATACTGAGGCGCGTATGTCTAAAATCGCTTTGGAGATGCTCCGTGATCTCAACAAGAATACCGTAGATTTCCAAGATAACTATGATGGATCAGAACGTGAGCCAATCGTTCTTCCGTCACGTATTCCCAACCTTCTTGTCAATGGTGCGACAGGGATTGCCGTTGGTATGGCGACTAACATTCCACCACATAATTTGGCTGAAACGATTGATGCTGTCAAATTGATGATGGATAATCCTGAAGTCACAACGCGTGAACTGATGGAAGTTCTTCCTGGGCCAGACTTCCCAACTGGAGGCTTGGTCATGGGGAAATCTGGTATTCACAGAGCATACGAGACTGGTAAGGGTTCTATTGTCCTTCGTTCACGTACTGAGATTGAAACAACTAAATCAGGTCGTGAGCGTATTGTTGTCACTGAGTTTCCTTACATGGTCAATAAGACCAAGGTTCATGAACATATCGTGCGTTTAGCTCAAGAAAAACGTATTGAAGGGATTACAGCAGTCCGTGACGAGTCTTCTCGTGAAGGGGTACGCTTTGTCATCGAAGTGCGTCGTGACGCTTCTGCCAATGTTATCTTGAACAATTTGTTCAAATTAACGCAACTTCAGACTAACTTTAGCTTCAACATGTTGGCCATTGAAAAGGGTGTTCCTAAAATCCTTTCCTTGCGTCAAATCTTGGCTGACTATATTGCGCACCAACAAGAAGTTGTGGTTCGTCGTACACAGTTTGACAAGGATAAGGCTGAAGCACGTGCCCACATTTTAGAAGGTTTGCTGATTGCTCTTGATCATTTGGATGAAGTGATTACGATTATCCGTAATAGTCAAACTGATGCTGAGGCTCAGGCTGAGTTGATGGATCGCTTCGAACTCACAGAACGTCAAAGTCAAGCCATTCTTGATATGCGTTTGCGTCGTTTGACAGGTTTGGAACGTGATAAGATTCAAAATGAGTACAATGATCTCCTTGCCTTGATTGCTGATTTAGCTGATATTTTGGCAAAACCAGAACGTGTCATTGCTATCATCAAGGAAGAATTGGACGAAAGCAAGCGTAAATTCGCGGATGCGCGTCGTACCGAGCTGATGGTCGGGGAAGTCATTTCTCTTGAAGATGAAGATCTCATCGAAGAGGAAGATGTCGTTATCACTCTTTCAAACAAGGGGTATATTAAACGTTTGGCTCAAGACGAGTTCCGCTCTCAAAAACGTGGAGGTCGCGGAGTCCAAGGTACTGGTGTTAACGATGATGACTTTGTTCGAGATATTGTCTCAACAAGCACTCATGATTACCTTTACTTCATGACTAATAAGGGGCGTGTATACCGTCTCAAGGGTTATGAAATACCTGAGTATGGTCGTACAGCCAAAGGCTTACCTATTGTCAATCTCTTGAAGTTGGACGAAGGTGAGACCATTCAAACTGTCATTAACGCTAAGAGTGATGAAGCTTCTGAAAATAATCATCTTGTCTTTGTAACTCGCCAAGGTCTGGTTAAACGTACCAAAGAAGCAGAATTTAAGAACATCCGTCAAAACGGTTTGATTGCCTTGAAACTTAGAGAAGGTGATGAGCTAATCAATGTCTTCTTGACCACTGGTAATGAAGAAATTGTCATTGGTACCAAATTTGGTTACAGTGTACGCTTCAAAGAGGACACTATTCGAAGCATGAGCCGTATGGCTGCCGGTGTTAAAGGTGTCACTCTTCGTGATGGTGACCAAGTTGTAGGTGCAGCTGCCATTACAGAAGACCAAGAAGTCTTGATTATCACTGAAAAAGGTTACGGTAAGCGTACCTCAGCTACTGAGTACCCAACGAAGGGACGTGGTGGTAAAGGTATCAAGACTGCTAATATCACAGAGAAGAATGGTAACCTAGCAGGTATTGTCACAGTGTCTGGTGATGAGGATATCATGGTCATCACCGATACAGGTGTTATCATCCGTACTGCCGTTGCTAATATCTCTCAAACTGGTCGTGCAACTCAAGGGGTTAAGGTCATGCGTTTGGATGACTCTGCTCGTATTGTAACCTTTGCTTTAGTTGAGCCAGAAGAAGTTGAACAAGCTTCCGAAGACCAAGAAAGTGGTGACAACTAATGAGCAAAGATAAGAAAAATAAAACAACAAAGAAACGCCCTAAGTGGCTGGATATTCTTCGCTGGGTGTTGATTGTTGTTCTCTTGGTTGTTGGTTTAGCCTTGATTTTCAATAAGTCTATTCGAAACACAGTAATTGCTTGGAATACAAATAAGTATCAAGTGAGCAAGGTTTCTAAAAAGACTATTGAGAAAAACAAGGAAGCTAAGACGAGTTTTGACTTTGATACCGTTAAATCAATTAGCACAGAGTCTGTCTTGCAGGCACAGATGGATGCTCAGGAACTTCCTGTCATTGGTGGTATTGCCATTCCAGAGGTAGGTATCAATCTTCCTATTTTCAAAGGACTTGGTAATACTGAGTTGACCTACGGTGCTGGAACTATGAAAGAAGACCAAGTCATGGGTGGTGAAAATAACTATTCACTAGCTAGTCACCACGTCTTTGGTATTGCTGGTGCATCTGACATGCTATTTTCACCGCTAGATAAGGCTAAGGAAGGCATGAAAATTTATCTTACGGATAAAAATAAGGTCTATACTTATGTCATTAGTGAGGTCAAGGTCGTCCAACCAACCGAAGTAGCAGTGGTTGATGATACACCAGGCAAGTCTGAAGTTACTTTGGTAACTTGTACGGATGCTGAAGCAACCCAACGTACAATAGTCAAAGGTGAATTGAAATCGCAGGTAGATTTTGACAAGGCAAGTTCAGATATTATTGAAGCCTTTAATAAATCATACAATCAATTTCAAAGTTAAGAAAGGGGCCCTCGGGCCTTTTTCTATGGAGGAAAATATGTTTTTAAATACAGTGCACCATGTTGCTATTATTGTTTCTGATTATGACTTGTCTCGAGATTTTTATGTTAATAAACTTGGTTTTGAGATTATTCGGGAAAATCACCGTCCGGAACGCCATGATTATAAGTTAGATCTACGTTGTGGAGATATAGAACTTGAAATCTTTGGCAATAAGACAAGTGATCCGAACTATGTGGAGCCACCCAAACGCCCGTCTTATCCTGAGGCATGTGGCTTACGTCATTTAGCTTTCAGAGTGACTAATATTGAAGAGGTTGTCAAGAGTTTAGAAGAAAAGGGTATTTCCTGCCAACCCATCCGCAAGGACACTTTTACCGGTGAAAAGATGACTTTCTTTGCTGATCCAGATGGTCTCCCCTTGGAGCTGCACGAGTAGTTTTTTTGACCCTAATTATTTAAGTCATGGTATAATAGGTGAACGGCTGAGCCTAGAGTCAGTCGTCCTTTAGGAGATTATGGAATAATATTCTATTTTCGAAAGGAAACACACATGAAATTGAAAAAACTTCTTGTTACTGGGATGGCTATATTGGCTTCAGTAACAGCTTTCACTTCGGTTGCTCAAGCAGCAACCTCATCACAAGTCCAAAAGGTTATTGATGAATCCTATGTTCAGCCTGATTATGTGATGGGCTATTCCTTGTCAGAGGATCAGCGTAATGAAACCCTGAATTTACTGGGATATGATAGTAGTAAGGATACCAATGTTAAGACACTTACGACATCAGCTTATGCAAAAATTATGAACGTTGCTGACGATTCTAGTCTTCAGCTATATTCTTCAGTTAAGATTGCTAAGCTAGGTGCTAAGGAAACCTTGAGTGTAGAGATTGTGACACCGCAAAATATCACGAAAATCACTCCAGATATGTACCGTAATGCTGCAACGACACTTGGTATCGAACACGCCAAGATTACGGTAGCAGCACCAATCGCAGTTACTGGAGAAAGTGCCTTGGCTGGTATTTACTATTCGCTTGAGCAAAATGGGGCTAAGGTTTCTGATGAAAGCAAAGAGCTTGCGCAGGAGGAACTTAAAACCCTTTCTCAAATTAATGAGGAAAATTCAGGCAAGAGTGACTATGATGCCGACAAGCTTAATGTAGCTATGACTGATATTAAGTCAGCAGTTGCTGATAAAGGGGATAAGTTGACTGAAGACCAAGCTAAAACGATTGTTCAGCAGACTATCAATAATTACAACTTGGATCTTTCTGATACGCAAATTAACCTTCTAGTGAATTTTGCTATGAATTTATCTAAGTCTTCAATCATTGACAGTGCTAGCTTTAAGTCAAGCTTGAGATCACTTAAAGATTCTATCGTTTCCAAAGCTGGTAATACTTTCTCTGGAATTAACTTAAACTTTAATGCCAACAAAGCGGTTGAGAACAGCAAAAATATCTTTGCACAAATCTGGCAAGCTATCGTAGATTTCTTTACAGGACTGTCTAAATAGTAAAAGAGCTATCCGTTTGGATGGCTTTTTTCTATTTTTCAGAAAAATGTGAAATACTATTGAAATTATTCCAACAATTGTGTAAAATGGTAAACATCAATTCAGATTATTCTGAAAATTTGTTTTAGGAGATTTTCTTATGTCACAAACAAGTGCAACTAGTCAGTCTACCTGGCGTAGTAAAATAAAAGCAATGGGACCTGGTATCCTAATGGCTTCAGCGGCCGTAGGTGGATCCCACATTGTTTCATCAACCCAAGCGGGTGGTTCTTATGGATGGGCCTTGCTAGGCTTGGTTATTCTTGCTAACCTCTTTAAATACCCATTTTTCCGTTTTGGTGCTGAGTATACCGCAGATACGGGTAAAACCCTCGTTGAAGGTTATGCTGAGAAAGGTAAGTTCTATCTTTGGGTATTCTTCATTTTGAATGTCTTCTCAGCCTTGGTTAATACTGCGGGAGTTTCTATTCTTTGTTCAGCCATCATTGCTAGTGCCTTTCCAATGCTTGGTTTGACTATTACCACATGGTCAATCATTTTGGTTGCCATTATCTGGGGGATGTTACTCTTTGGTGGTTACAAACTTCTTGATGGTATGGCCAAATGGATTATGTCAGCTTTGACTATTGCAACAGTAGCAGCAGTTATTATTGCGGCAATCAAACATCCAGAGTACAGTGCTGACTTCGTTGAAAAAACACCATGGCAGCTCGCAGCCCTTCCATTTATCGTTTCACTTCTTGGATGGATGCCAGCACCAATTGAAATTTCAGCCATTAACTCACTTTGGTCAGCTGAGAAAAAGAAAACTGTTGATTTCAACACTGATGATGCCCTCTTTGACTTTAACGTTGGTTACATCGGAACAGCTATTCTTGCGGTATTCTTTGTAGCACTCGGTGCTCTTATCCAGTACCCAACTGGTAAACCAGTAGAAGCAGCATCAGCTAAGTATATTGCACAGTTTGTTGGTATGTACGCATCAGTGCTTGGTGAGTGGTCACGCTATTTGATTACCTTTATCGCTTTCTTGTGTATCTTTGGTACTGTAATTACCGTTATTGATGGTTACTCACGTGTTAACGAAATTTCTCTTCGTCTTTTGTTTAACCAAAAAGAAAAAAATCAAACACCTTTGAATGTTTGGATGACCTTGACAGCTATTCTTGGTCTCATCATTATTTTCTTCTTCCAAGGTCAAGTAGCAACCATGCTTCGTTTCGCCATGATTGGTTCATTCCTTACAACACCTTTCTTTGCGCTTTTGAATTACGTACTTGTTACAAAAGAGAAGAAAGACCTTCCAACTTGGTTGAAAGGACTTGCTATTGCAGGGTTGATCTTCCTGTTCGGATTTGCCCTCTTCTTTATCTGGGCTTTGGCTATTGGTAAAGCAGGTTAATAGGATTAAACGGTTTCCATATGGAAGTTGTTTTTTTATTATATAAAGATGGGAGTAGGAGAGTTTAGACTCAAGAGCATACAAAAAAACCATTCCAATCGGAATGGTTTAACAACAAGATGTTGCTTATTTGAGACCGTATTTTTTGTTGAAACGATCCACGCGTCCGTCTGCTTGAGTGAATTTTTGACGGCCAGTGTAGAATGGGTGTGAATCTGATGAAATTTCTACACGGATAAGTGGGTAAGTTTCACCTTCGAATTCAACTGTTTCGTTTGAGTGTTTAGTTGAACCGCTAAGGAATTGGTAACCAGTAGTTGTGTCCATGAATACTACTTGACGGTAATCTGGATGGATATCTTTTTTCATGTTAAAATATTTCCTTTCTGCCATGGTACTTTCCGCACCATAGTTTTTTTAACTATTTTAGTTTATCAAAAGGTGGTCTTCTTGACAAGTCTTTTTTACTATTTTTTAGGAAATTCGCATTTTGTAAATGCCACCTGTCTGAAAGCAGTGATTGTCTTTATCAACGATGATTGCTTCAAGCTCAGCTTGTGAACTAACTTCCTGGAAAATGCGTTCGAGACTAGAGCCAAATAAACGAGTTGTCCAAATTTCACCATCCACTGAGAGGGATGAAATAATGGTAAGACTGGCTAGGTCACTGGAGACTGGATAACCAGTCTGGCTATCAAAAATATGATGGTAGGTTTTGCCATCTATCTCAAAAGTACGTTCATAGATTCCCGAAGTGACAACAGACTGGTCTCTTATAGCAAGCACCATAAGATTTGTGTTTCTAGTCTCCTTAGGATTTTGAATACCAATTCGCCATTTTTGGTCAGGATTATGGAGGGCTGGTCCAAAGGTTAGGACATTACCTCCGAGATTGATTAGGGCGCTGGTTACTTTTTCAGCTTTAAGAAAATCTGCAATACGATCTGCAATATATCCTTTTGCTAGGGCACCAAGATCAATTTTCATCCCTTTTTCTTTGAGAAAAACACTTTGATTTTCCTCAGATAGAAGAATGGCATTAGGATTGATGATATCAAGGAGCGGACGAATTTCTTCAGGAAGAGGCAGCTTAGCATCAGAAAAACCAATGCGCCAAGTCTGAATGAGAGGTCCAATAGCAATATTAAGGTGACTTCCAGGTTGGCAGCTATGCCATTTTCCAAGAGAAATAAGTTCAAAAAGCTCCGGGTGAACTGTCACTGGATGTAAGCCTGCTGCCTTGTTAATTTTCATGAGTTCGGAACTGTCGTCATTAGCTGAGAAGCGCTTGTTGTAGGTATGTAGAAGTGCTTCAACTTGGTCTAGCAGGGGTTCTGGTTCTTTATGATAGATAGAGACGTCAATCACAGTTCCCATGAGACGTACACGACGATTAGTGAGTTGCATGGGCAACAGTATCCTTAATTTCTTGATAGATTTGTTCGTTTTCTTCTAAGCTGTAGGAATTGGCCCCACTAGCAAGTGGGTGGCCGCCACCATCATGGCGTTTGGCAATCTCGTTGATGACAATGCTTTTACTACGTAGACGGACACGGTAATGTCCTTCAGGCTGCTCTACGAAAATAGCCCAAGATTCGACACAATCAATACGGCCTGGAGTTCCAACAATGGCAGAACTTTCAGCATCAGTGACATTGAATTCATCCAAAATCTTTCGTGTCAAGACAACTCGAGCTGCACCATTTTCATCGACTTCTAGATTATCGAAAACATAACCTTGTAGTTTAGCAATTTTGAAAGGAAAACTGTCCATACGACGAGCCATTGCTGCAAAATCAAAGTCGTATTCACGAAGTTTAGCCGCGATTTGAAGTGTTTTAGGAGTAGTAGATGGAAAGAGGAAGCGACCTGTATCGCCAACAATACCATTGTAGAGAACACGCGCAGCAGCATCTGACAAGGAAAGGCCAAGGCTGAGGGCCCAGTCTGTCACAATTTCGCTGGCGCTTGAAGCAGTCGTATCAACAAGTAGAAGGTCACCGTAGGCATCATCGTTAGGATGATGGTCAATTTTGATAAGGAAGTCACCTTTATCATAACGATCGTCGTCGATACGAGGGGTGTTGGCAGTATCGGTAACAATAACAAGTGCCCCTTCATAGTCTTGATCAGCTACCTCGTCCATCTCAGCAATCCAAGATAAGGTAGGTTCATTGACACCTGTCGCAAGAACCTTTTTATCTGGAAAGTTTGTTTTTAAAATTTCCTTCAGTCCTACCTGACTACCAATGGCATCTGGGTCAGGTCTTTGGTGGCGGTGGATAATAATAGTGTCGTAGGCTTTGATTTTTTCTAAAATAGCTTGAAATACAGTCATGAATGTCTCCTTGTGATTTTGCTTCTATTATATCATGAAACAATAGAAAAACGGTTAGCCTAGGCAAACCGTTATAAAAATTAGATTTCTTTATAGTCGACTTCAAGTCCTCGTTTAACTGCTGGACGGTCGACAATTTTTTCAGTCCAAGCTTGAAGATGCTTGTATTCTTTAACATCAAGGAAAATACCAGCCTTATCCCAAATCTTATCTTGAGCAAGACGGCCATACCAAGACCAGATAGCGATATCAGCGATAGTATATTCATCGCCAGCAATATAAGGTTTGGTTGCTAATTCTTTATCGAGCAAGTCGAGTTGGCGTTTGGCTTCCATGGCAAAACGGTTGATGGCATATTCGATTTTTTCAGGTGCATAGTGGAAGAAGTGCCCAAAGCCACCACCTAGAAAAGGAGCAGCACCTGTTTGCCAAAAGAGCCAGTTGAGAACTTCCGTACGTTTTCCGTGATCAGTTGGAATGAGTTTGCCGAATTTTTCAGCCAAGTAAAGGAGGATGTTAGCTGATTCGAAGACACGAACTGGTTGGTCTTCAGAGTAATCCATCATGGCTGGAATCTTTGAGTTTGGATTGATTGAAACAAAGTCTGAGCCGAATTGATCACCGTCACCAATCTTAATACGATAAGCGTCATAACCTGCTTGAGTTACACCAAGTTCTTTCAATTCTTCCAGCATGATAGTTGCCTTGATACCATTTGGTGTCGGAAGAGTATAGAGTTGGAAAGGTTGGTCACCTTTAGGTAAAGTTTGTTCAAAACGTGCACCAGCTGTAGGTTGATTGAGGCCACCCCAGGCACCTCCCATAGAGGTTGGGTTTTCCCAAACTTCTGGTAAAATATAGTCAGACATAAAGTTTCTCCTTGTATTCTTGATAGTTACATCCTAACAAAATGCTAATGGCATTTCAAGAATCTACTACGTCCTATTAGGAGCGGCACCTTGACTTTTTCCATAAGAATGATAAGATAGTAAAAATTATTTTTATCTGATAAAAAAACATATTGTTTAGAGAGGAAGAAAAGAATGACTGCTATTGATTTTCATAAGTTGGCTAAAACAGAACTACACTGCCATTTGGATGGTTCTCTATCATTGGAAACCATTCGTCACCTAGCTGACTTGGCACAGATTGAGTTACCTGAGGACGATGCGGAGCTCAAACATCATGTGACAGCACCGGCTACCTGTGAGAGTCTCCTAGATTATCTTGAGGCTTTTGATTATATTCGTCCTTTGCTTCAAACAAAGGAAGCCTTGACTATTGCGGCTTATGATGTCGCAAAACAGGCTGCTCTTGAAAATGTCATCTATATTGAAGTGCGTTTTGCTCCAGAATTGTCAATGGATAAGGGATTGACTGTCGCTGAGACCATTGATGCTGTTTGTCAAGGCTTACGTCAAGCTCAAGAAGAATTTGGTATTGTAGCCAAGGCCCTAGTTTGTGGCATGCGCCAATCAGATCAAGAATTAACGGCTCGTATTCTTGATGAAGCAAATGAAGTTGAAAATAGTGACTTTGTTGGTTTTGATTTTGCTGGAGATGAACATCATTATGGACCTAAAGCGATTAAACCTTTGATTGAACAAGTCCAAAGTTACAACCGTCCGATGACTTTTCATGCTGGTGAGTGTGGTTGCCCTGCCTTTTTGGCTGAGTCGATTGCCATGGGAATTAAGCGTAATGGCCATGCAACGATTTTGGCTCAAGAACCCGAGCTTTTGGAAGAGTTTGTCAAAAATGGTGTCACAGGAGAGTTATGTTTAACAAGTAATCTCCAGACCAAGGCAGCTGTTACAGTTACTGATTTTCCTTATCTAAAAATGAAAGCGGCAGGGGCTAATATTACTATTAATACGGACAATCGTACCGTTTCTGATACAAACCTGACCAAAGAGTACGAACTCTATCACAAGCATTTTGATAGCTCAGTTCAAGACTTTTATGCTCATAATAAGACGGCAATTGAAGCTTCATTTGCCAGCGATGAGGAGAAAGAAGAACTTCTTGAAAAATTGGCTAAAGCCTATTCATAAGAAACTTTTAGACTGGTAAAACTTTATCAGGAAGATAAGATTGAGCCATTTGGAATACCAGTCAAACCTAGCATAAAAATAAGGGAGAGAGGCGAACTTTTTTCAAAAATTGTTCAGTCTCCCTCCCTTTTACGCTTGGAATTATGATAAAATAAGTACAATACATATTTTAGAGGAGACTGGTTTGGCACAACTTTATTTTCGCTACGGCACCATGAATTCTGGGAAATCCATTGAAATTCTTAAGGTTGCCTATAATTACGAAGAACAAGGGAAACCAGTAGTATTGTTGACCAGTCGTTTGGATAATCGAGATGGGGTCGGCTATATCTCTAGTCGTATTGGCATGAAACGGAAGGCCTATCCTATTGGTGATGATACGGATATTTTTGGTTACATTGCTCATATGGATCCACGACCTTACTGCGTTTTAGTTGATGAGGCTCAGTTTTTGACCCGTGCGAATGTCTATGATTTGGCACGAATTGTTGATGAGTTAGATATCCCAGTGATGGCTTTTGGTCTCAAAAATGATTTTCAGAACAATCTCTTTGAAGGTTCTAAATATCTTTTGCTTTTGTCTGATAAGATTGATGAAATCAAGACTATTTGTCATTATTGCTCGAGAAAGGCAACCATGGTTCTTCGTATGGAAGATGGTAAGCCAGTTTATGAGGGAGCACAAGTTCAAATTGGAGGACACGAGAGTTATATCTCCGTTTGCCGAAAGCACTGGTTTAATCCACCTCAAGAAAACATAATCCCTTTGAATAAGGCTGAAAACGACTATTAGTTATATAAGGAGTAAAGATAACAAATGAATATTTATGATCAGTTACAAGCGGTTGAAGACCGTTATGAGGAATTGGGTGAATTGCTTAGTGACCCTGAAGTCGTTTCAGACACTAAACGCTTCATGGAGTTGTCGCGTGAAGAGGCAAATACTCGTGAAACTGTGACAGCATACCGTGAGTACAAGCAAGTCATCCAAAGTATCTCAGACGCTGAAGAGATGATTAAGGAAGCAAGTGGTGATCCTGACTTGGAAGAAATGGCTAAGGAAGAACTCAAAGAATCCAAAGCCGCTAAAGAAGAGTACGAAGAACGCTTGAAAATTCTTCTCTTGCCAAAAGACCCTAATGATGACAAGAATATCATCCTCGAAATCCGTGGAGCCGCAGGTGGTGATGAAGCTGCCTTGTTTGCAGGTGACCTTTTAGCTATGTACCAAAAATACGCAGAAACACAAGGTTGGCGCTTTGAGGTCATGGAAGCTTCTTATAATGGTGTCGGTGGTATCAAAGAAGTGGTTGCCATGGTTTCAGGACAATCAGTCTACTCAAAACTCAAATATGAATCAGGAGCACACCGTGTACAACGTGTGCCTGTGACTGAGAGCCAAGGTCGTGTTCATACCTCTACAGCAACTGTTTTGGTTATGCCAGAAGTTGAAGAAGTAGAGTACGAAATTGATCCTAAGGACCTTCGTGTCGATATCTATCACGCATCTGGTGCTGGTGGTCAGAACGTCAATAAGGTTGCGACTGCGGTTCGTATGGTTCACATTCCTACTGGAATCAAAGTAGAGATGCAAGAAGAACGTACACAACAGAAGAACCGTGATAAAGCCATGAAGATTATCCGTGCGCGTGTTGCGGACCACTTTGCACAAATCGCTCAAGATGAACAAGATGCTGAGCGTAAGTCTACTGTTGGTACAGGAGATCGTTCAGAGCGTATCCGTACTTACAACTTCCCACAAAACCGTGTAACGGATCACCGTATTGGTTTGACCCTTCAAAAACTAGATACGATTTTGGCTGGGAAACTAGATGAAGTTGTGGATGCCTTGGTTCTTTATGATCAAACGCAAAAATTGGAAGAGCTTAACAAATGATTCTAGCGGATGTTCTGGCTGACTATGAGAAGCAGCTTGAGGCAGTTGGAGAAGAGCCAGAGGCCCTTTCCTTTGTTTATCGTGGTTTGAAGCAGTGGGACTTGACTCATTTTGTTCTTCAATTGCGTCAGAAAGTT
Organism: Streptococcus sp. cx1; assembly: GCF_052384325.1. Classification (NCBI taxonomy): domain Bacteria; kingdom Bacillati; phylum Bacillota; class Bacilli; order Lactobacillales; family Streptococcaceae; genus Streptococcus; species Streptococcus sp. cx1. Next base: position 254,837 of record NZ_JBQSUN010000002.1, read on the forward strand.
TCAGAGGAAGATGCTGAGCTATTAGCTCATGTATTTAGCCAACTAAAGAAACACAAGCCTGCCCAGTATATCTTGGGCTATGAAGACTTTCATGGTTTACGTTTTCAGGTTGATGAACGAGTCTTGATTCCACGTCCTGAAACAGAAGAACTAGTGGACTTGATTGTAGCGGAAAACCCAAGCACAGATCTTAAGGTTCTTGATATCGGAACTGGGAGTGGTGCTATTTCGGTATCCCTGAAAAAGAGTTGCCCCCTTTGGAAAGTAACAGCTAGTGACTTATCAGTGGATGCGCTAGAGCTTGCCCAGGAGAATGCAAAGCTAAATCGGGTAGCCATCAGCTTTGTTCAATCAGATGTTTTCGAAAATATTTCTGGTAGTTTTGATATCATCGTGTCAAATCCTCCCTATATTTCTGAAAACGATAAGGACGAAGTTGGGGTCAATGTCTTGGCTAGCGAGCCGAAGATGGCCTTGTTTGCTGATGAAGAGGGACTTGCCATTTATAGACAGATTATTGAGGAGGCAGATAAGTATTTGACTCCTAGTGGAAAGCTCTACTTTGAAATTGGCTATAAGCAGGGCCAGGATTTGAAGAAACTCTTGTCTCTACATTTTCCTGATAAGCGAGTGCGTGTCCTTAAGGACCAATTTGGACAAGATAGAATGGTCGTGATGGATGATGAAAAGTAAGAAAGTATTAAGAGAAATCTTGGCTGACGGTGGTGCAGTCGTTCTTCCTACAGAGACTGTCTATGGTCTATTTGCTAAGGCTATGGATGAGAGTGCTGTAAACCATGTCTATGAGCTGAAAAATCGTCCTAGAGATAAAGCTATGAATTTGAATGTCGCTTCTTATGAAGATATCCTGTCCTACTCAAAAGAGCAACCCAAGTATTTGAAACAATTGTATGATGCTTTTTTGCCTGGACCTTTGACTATCATTTTAAAAGCTAATGATAAAGTCCCCAGATGGATTAATTCAGGATTGGCGACAGTTGGCTTCCGTTTGCCAAATCATCCTGTCACTAGAGAGCTGATCCAAGCGGAAGGTCCTTTAATTGGTCCCTCAGCCAATAAGTCTGGGGAGGCTAGTGGTCGTTATTTTGACCAAATAAGAGCGCAATTTGATTTTCAGGTGACAGGCTATCAAGATGACGCTGCCTTGTTAGGTGTAGATTCGACGATTTTGGATTTATCTGTTTCACCGGCTAAAATTCTCAGACAAGGGAAGATTACAAAAGAAGACCTATTGGCGGCTCTACCCGAGTTGACCATAGAATAAATGACTAACAGAGACCTATGGAAGTGTGAGATAATTTCCGACTGTATGTGGGTGAGTTGATTGAACCCCATTAGACCTCAAAGGAGACCTCTATGATTTTTGATAAAGAAGATTACAAAGCATTTGACCCTGAACTATGGAACGCCATCGATGCCGAGGCTGAACGTCAGCAAAACAATATTGAGTTGATTGCCTCTGAGAACGTGGTATCTAAAGCTGTAATGGCTGCTCAAGGAACACTCTTGACTAACAAGTATGCAGAAGGCTATCCAGGTAAACGTTACTATGGTGGTACAGACGTGATTGATGTGGTTGAGTCACTTGCTATTGAGCGTGCCAAAGAACTTTTTGGAGCAAAATTTGCCAATGTGCAACCTCACTCAGGTAGCCAAGCTAATGCAGCAGTTTACATGTCTTTGATTCAACCAGGTGATACGGTTATGGGAATGGATTTGTCAGCGGGTGGTCACTTGACACATGGTGCACCAGTTAGCTTCTCTGGTAAGACCTATAACTTTGTGGCTTACAACGTTGATAAAGAAACTGAACTTCTTGATTACGATGCTATTCTGGCTCAAGCTAAAGAAGTACAACCAAAACTCATCGTGGCTGGGGCTTCAGCTTACTCACGTATCATTGATTTTGCTAAATTCCGTGAAATTGCTGATGCTGTAGGTGCCTACCTCATGGTAGATATGGCTCACATTGCTGGTCTTGTAGCCTCTGGTCATCATCCAAGTCCAGTTCCTCATGCACATGTGACAACAACAACAACCCACAAGACACTTCGTGGTCCTCGTGGAGGTTTGATTTTGACTGATGATGAAGATATCGCTAAGAAATTGAATTCTGCGGTTTTCCCTGGTTTGCAAGGTGGACCATTGGAACACGTTATTGCTGCTAAGACTGTTGCTCTTAAAGAAGCACTTGATCCTGCCTTTAAGGAATATGGGGAAAATGTTATCAAGAATGCTGCTGCCATGGCGGATGTTTTCAATCAACATCCAGATTTCCGTGTTATCTCAGGTGGAACTAACAATCACCTCTTCTTGGTTGATGTGACTAAAGTTGTTGAAAATGGTAAAGTTGCACAAAACGTTCTTGAAGAAGTTAATATTACTTTGAACAAGAATGGTATTCCTTACGAGCAATTGTCTCCATTCAAGACATCTGGTATCCGTGTTGGTAGTCCAGCCATTACAAGTCGTGGTATGGGTGAAGCTGAGAGCCGTAAAATTGCTGAATTAATGGTTGAAGCTTTGGAAAATCACGATAAACCTGAAGTTTTGGAACGCATTCGTGGAGAAGTTAAAGCTCTTACAGATGCCTTCCCACTCTATTAAAAGACTATGTTAGATTTATATATTAAACGCATTATCATTCACCAGTTTTCGCCAAATGATACGGAGCTGGTTTTAGCAGAAGGGCCTCTTGAAATAACACCTCGATTAGATGAATATTTTCGAAAGAAACTCTCTAAGGTTTTCTCAGATGAGGCTAAACGTGGCTATTTCGATGCAGAGAATGTTTTCATTAGTCATTTAGGAGATGATTTGATGGAAAGTTCAGTCAAGATTGCCCAACTTTGGAAGGAAGAATTTGTCATTTCTGAAGATCAAAAGACCAATGATTTGGTCTTTATTCAGTTTGACAAAGAAGGGCAAGAATATTTTGCTTTCTTGCGTATTGCTCTCAAGGACAGTTTGATTCATTCTTTGGGAGATAGCCAACATCCTATTCAATTGTCACAAAATAATTTGCCTTCTGCGGCCCAGACACCTGATGAAGCTTTGGTAATCAATCGTAGTAGTAAGCAGTATTATTTGATTGAAAAGCGAATCAAGCATAATGGAAGCTTTGCCAATTATTTCTCTGAAAATCTGTTGCAAGTCCAGCCTGAACAATCTGTCAAGAAATCGATTAAGATGGTTGAAGACACTGCCCAGAAGATTGCCGAGAATTTTAATCAGGATGACTTTAACTTCCAAGGGAAAATGAAATCTGCTATTTTCAATAATTTGGAAGAAGATCAAGAGTTATCACCCGAAAAATTGGCAGACCAGCTCTTTGATAATAATTTGACAGCTCGTTTGACCTTTGTTGATGAGCTCAAAGAGGCCATACCTGAGCCTATCTCGGTATCAGATATTGACCATTCACGTCAAATTAAGAAATTGGAGAATCAAAAATTATCGTTATCGAACGGAATTGAGTTAATCGTGCCTAATAATGTTTATCAGGATGCCGATAGTGTTGAATTTATTCAAAATCCTGATGGCACCTACTCTATTCTCATCAAAAATATCGAGGATATCATCAATAAATAATATGTTTAAATGGATAAGACGTCTGGCGGTTTTTGTCGTAGTCCTCATCATAGGTATCCAATGTTATCGAATCCATGCCAATGTTCAACATGTCTTAACCTATGAATCCATGGTTAAGGAGGTATTGGCTGAGGACGATATTGATAATACAACCAATGTCGATTTGGTGTTGGCTATGATCTACACAGAAACCAAGGGGAAGACAGATGACGTGATGCAGTCCAGTGAAAGTTCTACAGGAGTGACTAACTCCATCACAGATCGAAAAGAAAGTATTCGTCAAGGGGTGACGGTGCTGTCAGAAAATCTGGAAGAAGCTGCTCATCATAAGGTGGATCCTTGGACAGCAGTACAAGCTTATAATTTTGGTAAGGCCTATATCGATTATGTGGCTGATAATGGTGGAGTTAACACCGTCGAATTAGCAAAAGCTTATTCAAAAAATGTCGTTGCTCCGAGTCTAGGAAATATCAGTGGAGAAACTTACACCTATTACCAACCGGTTGCCATGTACTATGGTGGCGGAAAACTTTATACAAATGGCGGAAATATTTATTACGCCAAAGAAGTGCAGTTTAACCTCTTTTTGATGCGTATGTTCTCTCGTCTCTAAGAGGATACGCTTCATTCTTAAGGAAAGACAAATGAAAGCATTATTAGTTTATTTCAAAGGATATGTCAAAGACAGTATCCTGGGACCCGTTTTTAAATTAATCGAAGCCAGTTTCGAACTTTTGGTCCCACTAGTCATTGCTGGAATTGTCGACACAACTATTCCAAATAAAGACCAAAATCATCTGTTTATGATGATTTTTCTCTTGTTCGGACTTGCCGTTATTGGGGTTGTTGTTGCTATTTCAGCACAGTATTTTTCATCCAGAGCAGCCGTTGGCTATGCCCGAGGTTTAACCAATGATTTGTATGCGAAAATCATGCGTTTATCAAAGGAAAAGCGGGATGAGATTGGAACGTCAAGTTTGGTGACACGTTTGACTGGTGATACCTTTCAAATCCAAACGGGCATCAATCAATTTTTGAGGCTCTTTTTGAGGGCACCAATTATCGTGACAGGAGCCATTATTATGGCATTCCGAATTAGTCCACGCTTGACCCTATGGTTTCTTGGCATGGTCTTGGTATTGACTCTTATTATTGTACTAGCCAGTCGCATCGTCAATCCTTTATATGCCAAGATTCGAGTGATTAATGAATCGATTGTTACCAATACGCGTCAACAACTTGAAGGTATGAGGGTTATTCGGGCTTTTGATCAAAGTGAGCGTGAATTAGATAACTTTACTGCCGTCAACAAAGACTTGAAGAAGTGGCAGCTCAAAACAGGAGTGATAGCAAGTCTCATTAGTCCTTTGACTTTCTTGGTTGTTAATATGACCTTGATTGCTATCCTTTGGCAAGGAAATCTGCAAATTCAAGTTGGTCTTTTGTCCCAAGGTATGCTGATTGCTCTGGTCAATTATCTCTTGCAAATTTTGACGGAGCTCCTTAAATTGGCCATGATGTTGACTAATCTGAATCAAAGTTTTATTTCAGCGAAACGGGTACAAGCTATTTTTGAACTCCAAGATGAGGATATTGAAGCACCTTTAGAAGTCCGAACTTCTAGTCAGGCTTCCACAGTGCTAGCTATTGATCAGATGACCTTTACCTATCCTACGGCTAGTCAGCCATCACTTCAAGAGATTCATGTAAGTCTTACTCAAGGTCAGTCACTAGGTATTATTGGTGGTACAGGTTCGGGTAAATCGACATTGGTGAACTTAATCATGAACTTATATCAGCCTCAGATTGGTTCATTAGCTATTTTCAAAGATCAAAAATCACCAAAAAACCTTAAAGAGTGGCGTTCTTGGGTTGCCTACGTCCCGCAAAAAGCTGAGCTATTTAGAGGAACTATTCGTTCAAACTTGTCATTAGGACTTGACCACGAACCGAGTGAGCAAGAACTCTGGCATGCTCTTGACATGGCTCAGGCTGCTGATTTTGTTAAAGACAAAGATCTTGGTTTAGATGAGCCAGTTGAGTCATTTGGCCGTAATTTTTCGGGGGGTCAACGTCAACGTTTGACTATTGCGCGTGCGCTGATGAGACCAGCACCATTCTTGATTTTGGACGACTCCACTTCAGCCCTAGATTACTTGACTGAAAGTCGTCTACTAGCGGCTATCAGAGACAATCTTAAATCAACGAGTTTGATTATTATTTCGCAAAGAACAAATAGTCTAAAAGCTGTTGATCAAATTTTGGTGCTTGATAAGGGACATCAAGTTGGCTTGGGTAATCATGAAGAATTGCTTGCCACAAATAAACTCTATCAAGACATTCATTATTCTCAACATCAAAAGGAGGTCGCTGATGAAGGCTAGAAATAATAAATCAACGCTTAAACGTTTAAGTAGAGATATCTTAAGTCAGCGCTACCTCTTTGCCTTAGCAACTGTTGGGACCATTATTCAAGTTGCCTTAACGGTTTACTTACCTATCTTAATTGGTGATGCAGTGGACGCTGTTCTTAAGATGAACGCCGTTCTATTGATGTCACGATTAATTTGGCAGATGCTTGTAGTTATCTTAGCTAATAGTGCAATCCAGTGGCTTAACCCTTTGATTTATAATCGATTAATTTATTCATATAGCGAAAGTTTACGTGAACGAGTCATGATGAAAATTCATGCTATGCCTCTTAGTTACCTTGATCGTCAAGGAACTGGAGACATGGTTAGCCGTGTGACTACAGATAGCGATCAGTTAAACAACGGACTTCTCATGGTCTTTAACCAATTTTTCGTTGGGCTTTTGACTATCTTTGTCATAATCATTACCATGGCTCGCTTAGACTGGTTCATGATGCTCTTAGTTCTAGTGATGACGCCTCTGTCAATGCTTGTGGCACGTTTTATCGCAAAGAAGAGCTATCAACTCTATCGCAATCAAACTAAATGGCGAGGTGTGCAGACTCAGTTGATTGAGGAAAGTCTGACTCAAGAAGCTTTAGTACAGAGTCTAAATGCTCAAGACCAGATGGTTAGGAGTTTTAAAGACGTCAATGGTAAGTATGCTGATTATTCACAGGGTGCTATCTTTTATTCGTCAGCGGTTAACCCAGCTACACGTTTTGTTAATAGTCTAATCTATGCTCTCATTGCAGGTGTTGGTGCTTATCGAATCATGTCGGGTGGCGCTTTTACAGTGGGACAATTGACTACCTTCCTAAATTATGTCACCCAGTATACCAAACCTTTTAATGATATCTCATCTGTTCTATCTGAACTTCAAAGTGCTTTGGCCTGTGCTGATCGCCTTTATATGATATTGGATGAAGAGGAAATAACAGAAACAGGTAAGGCGGTCTTGGAAGAAGCAGATGTGCAGGGACGTTTTCAATTTGACCATGTCCAATTTGGCTATTTGCCTAATAAACCTCTTATCAAGGATTTGAGCATTGATATCCCTGCCGCAAGTACTGTTGCCATTGTTGGTCCAACAGGAGCGGGGAAATCTACCTTGATTAACCTACTTATGCGTTTCTATGATTTGGATAAGGGGAACATTCTACTGGACGGTAGACCTATTACAGATTATACTCGTGAGAGTCTTCGGAAACAGATTGGGATGGTTTTGCAGGAAACTTGGCTTGAGGTCGGCACTATTCATGATAATATTGCCTATGGAAATCCAGAAGCCAGTCGTGAAGAAGTCATAGCAGCGGCCAAGGCTGCCAATGCTGATTTCTTTATTCAGCAGTTGCCTCAAGGCTACGACACCTACTTGAATGATGCGGGGCAATCCCTTTCTCAGGGACAACGTCAGCTTTTGACCATTGCTCGCATATTTGTCAATGTGCCTAAAATCTTAATTTTGGATGAAGCCACTTCTAGTATCGATACTCGTACAGAGCTTCTCATTCAAGAGGCCTTCGCTAAATTAATGAAATGTCGAACAAGTTTCATCATTGCCCATCGATTATCTACCATAGAGAATGCGGACCTTATTTTGGTCATGAATAATGGAGATATCGTTGAACACGGAACCCATGAACAACTGATGCAAGCTAAGGGAATGTACTATCGTATGCAGACGGCCCAAAAGACACAAAATAGTTAAATCCGACAGAGCTTTTAAGCTCTGTTTTTTATGATTTTAGCCAATCATTTATCACGGAAGCTTATTAATGAAAAAGAAATGAAATTTAGTTATTTTTTCTTTTTTATTGGAAAAAATACTGATAAGATGGTAAACTAAAGAGGATATTATATAAAAAAAGGTATCGAAAATTAGAATGTTAAAACATAAAAACGTCCTAGTGTTTTTAGGACAAACCTTGCTTTATTTCGCCATTTTTATGGCCCTAATTTATCTCTACAATTACCTAGGACAAGGTCAAGGTAATTTTATCTATAACGAATTTTAGGAAGAATAATGACGAATACAAAAATTAAAGATATGATCGAAACGATTGAGCAGTTTGCTCAATCACAACCTGACTTTCCTGTTTACAATATTTTAGGGGAAGTTCACACTTACGGTGACTTAAAAGCTGACTCGGATAGCCTAGCTGCCAAGATTGATAGTCTTGATATTCCAGAAAAATCACCTGTTGTGGTTTATGGCGGTCAAGAGTATGAAATGTTGGCAACTTTTGTCGCTTTGACTAAATCTGGTCACGCTTATATTCCAATTGACAGTCACTCAGCTCTTGAGCGCGTGACGGCAATTGTTGAAGTAGCAGAGCCTAGTCTGATTATTGCTATCAATGACTTCCCACTTGAGGATGTCCAAGCTCCAATCCTAACATTGGACCAAGTGACAGCAGCTTTTGAAAGCAAGACTAGCTATGAAGTGACTCATCCTGTTAAGGGGGATGATACTTATTACATCATCTTCACATCAGGAACTACAGGTAAGCCTAAAGGGGTCCAAATTTCACACAATAATCTCCTTAGTTTCACCAACTGGATGATTACGGATAAGGAATTTGCGACTCCAAAACGTCCACAAATGCTGGCTCAACCGCCTTATTCATTTGACCTATCGGTAATGTACTGGGCACCTACATTGGCACTTGGAGGAACACTTTATGCTCTTCCTTCAGCTATTACACAGGACTTCAAGAAGCTCTTTGAAACGATCTTCTCACTTCCAATTGCCATTTGGACATCAACACCATCTTTTGCAGATATGGCAATGTTGTCTGAAGACTTCAATTCAGAAAAGATGCCAGAAATTACGCATTTCTATTTTGACGGAGAAGAGTTGACTGTCAAGACTGCTCAAAAGCTTCGCCAACGTTTCCCAGAAGCACGTATTATCAATGCTTACGGACCAACTGAAGCAACTGTAGCCTTATCAGCAGTAGCAGTAACTGATGAGATGCTGGCTAACCTTAAGCGTTTGCCGATTGGTTATACCAAGGAAGATTCACCGACTTATATTATCGATGAGGATGGCAATATCCTTCCAAATGGTCAACAAGGTGAAATCATCGTCTCAGGACCAGCAGTTTCAAAAGGATATATGAACAATCCTGAAAAGACTGCGGAAGCCTTCTTCGAGTTTAATGGCCTTCCTGCTTACCATACTGGTGATGTAGGAACGATGACTGATGAAGGTCTCCTTCTTTACGGTGGTCGTATGGACTTCCAGATTAAATTTAATGGTTTCCGTATTGAGTTAGAGGATGTTTCACAAAACCTTAATAAGTCTAAGTATATTGATTCAGCAGTAGCTGTGCCACGTTACAATAAAGACCATAAGGTTCAGAACCTCTTGGCTTATGTGATTCTTAAGGATGGTGTTCGTGAGCAGTTTGAACGTGAAATTGATATCACCAAGGCGATTAAGGCTGACTTAGAAGATATCATGATGTCTTACATGATGCCTACTAAGTTCCTCTATCGTGAGAGCTTGCCTTTAACACCAAATGGGAAAATCGATATCAAGGGTCTTATCAGTGAGGTTAACAACCATGATTGACTTCTTGAAACAGCTCCCCCATTTAGAAGCCTACGGTAATCCCTTCTATTTTATCTATCTTGGATTAGCTCTATTGCCAATCTTTGTGGGTCTCTTCTTTAAAAAGCGTTTTGCGATTTATGAGTGTTTGGTAAGTCTAGCCTTTATTGTTCTCGCTCTGACAGGAACACATGCTAGCCAATTACTAGCCTTACTCTTCTATATTGTTTGGCAAATCATCTGGGTTTATTCCTACAAACATTACCGCAGTAAAAAGGACAATAAATGGGTTTTCTATTTACACTCATTTCTTGTAGTCCTTCCCTTGATTTTTGTTAAGGTAGAGCCTGCGATAAATGGTACTCAGTCAGTCTTAAACTTTCTTGGTATTTCTTACTTGACCTTCCGATCAGTTGGTATGATTATCGAGATGCGGGATGGTGTCCTTAAAGAGTTTACACTTGGAGAATTTCTCCGATTCATGCTCTTTATGCCAACCTTTACGAGTGGTCCTATTGATCGCTTCAAACGCTTTAACGAAGATTACCAGGCGATTCCTGAGCGAGACGAGCTGATGAATATGTTGGAGCAAGCTGTAAAATATATCATGCTTGGTTTCCTCTATAAGTTTGTTTTGGCTCAGATTTTCGGAAGTATGCTCTTGCCTTCGCTGAAAGCACAAGCTTTGGCTCAAGGTGGTATCTTTAATTTACCAACACTTGGTGTCATGTATGTTTTCGGTTTTGATCTCTTCTTTGACTTTGCGGGTTACTCGATGTTTGCCTTGGCAGCATCAAACCTTATGGGGATTAAGAGCCCAATCAACTTTGACAAACCTTTCATCTCACGAGACTTGAAAGAATTTTGGAATCGTTGGCATATGAGCTTGTCTTTCTGGTTCCGTGACTTTGTCTTTATGCGTTTGGTTATGGTTTTGATGCGTAACAAAGTTTTCAAAAATCGTAACACGACATCAAATGTGGCCTATGTCATTAATATGATGGTAATGGGATTCTGGCATGGAGTTACCTGGTACTACATTGCTTATGGTATTTTCCATGGTATTGGTCTAGGAATCAATGATGCCTGGTTACGTAAGAAGAAGACCATTAATAAAGAACGTAAGAAAGCTGGTCTTGAGCCACTTCCTGAAAATAAATGGACGAAGGCTTTGGGAATCTTTATTACATTTAACACTGTTATGTTGTCATTCTTGATTTTCTCTGGATTCTTGAATGACCTCTGGTTCACTAAAAAATAAGTAAAGGAATTATAAAAATGGATGTAAAATCAGAAGTTATTGAAATTATTGATGAACTCTTCATGGAAGATGTTTCAGACATGATGGATGAAGACCTTTTCGATGCTGGTGTTCTTGATTCTATGGGAACAGTTGAGCTTATCGTTGAATTGGAATCACGTTTCGATATTCGTGTGCCAGTTTCAGAATTTGGTCGTGATGACTGGAACACAGCTAATAAGATTGTTGAAGGGGTAACGGAGCTTCGCAATGCTTAAGCGTTTATGGCAAATTTTTGGCCCTATAATCTGTGCCTTAGTCTTGGTAGTAGTAGTTATTTTTTCCTACCCTCAAGGCAGAAAACATAATTATGAGGTTGAAAAACGTAACGCAGTAACCTTGACAACTGAGAACTTTAAGAGCCGTATTAATAAGACGACAGCTCTTTCTGATAAGAATCATCGATTTGTCCCTTTCTTTGGGTCTAGTGAGTGGTTGCGTTTTGATGCCCTTCATCCAGCTGTTTTAGCTGAAAAATACGACCGTAACTATCGCCCATATTTTATTGGACAACGTGGGGCTGCCTCTCTAAACCAATATTTGGGAATGCAACAAATGATTCCTGAATTGAAAAATGGGACAGCAGTCTACGTCTTGTCACCACAGTGGTTTACTAAAAAAGGTTACAATTCTGCGGCTTTCCAGCAGTTCTACAATAACGACCAACTTAGTAGTTTCTTAAGTCAAAATCAGACGGATGCAAATTCTCAATATGCTGCTCAGCGTATCTTAGAGATGAAGCCTGAGATTACTATGAAATCTCAACTTTCTAAAGTGGCTAAGGGGCAAGAGTTAAATTCACTTGATAAGACTTATATTCAATTTATGGCAGAGCTTAATAAGCGAGAAGATGCCTTGTTTAGTCCTTTAGCAGCATCAAATAACGCTAATTACGAGAAGAAAGTTCTTCCTTATCTTAAAGAGTTGCCAGACAAGCTCTCTTATGAGGCACTTGATCAGGTTGCTGTAAGAGATGCAGAAGCTCATACTAAGTCAAACGACTTTGGTATCGATGACCGTTTCTATAAGAAACGTTTGTCTAAGAAGATTGGTAAACTTAAAGGTTTCCAGAAAAATCTTTCTTATGAAGTTTCACAAGAATACGGTGACCTACAGTTGGTGCTAAATCAATTTGCTAAGTCAAATACTAATGTCATTTTTGTCATCCCACCTGTTAATAGCAAGTGGATGGCTTATACGGGACTTAGTCAAGAAATGTATGATGCTACGGTTTCTAAAATCCGTTATCAATTGGAAAGTCAAGGCTTTACCAATATTGCAGACTTCTCAAAAGATGGAGATCAACCTTACTTTATGCAAGACACCATTCATATGGGATGGAAAGGGTGGGTAGCCTTTGACAAGGCTGTTGATCCATTTGTAAGTAATCCAACACCTGCACCTAGCTATAACTTGAACGACCGCTTTTATAGTAAGGATTGGGCAGGTTATACAGGGACTCCTAGTCAATTTAAGTAGTGTTACTTAATAAATCAAAAAGGCTTGTTAAAGCCTTTTTATGTTATGATCTTTCCACGGTATTACCTTCGGAAATTATTAAAAAAGGTTTGGGAGTTATCCCAATCCTTTTTATCCTTTTAAGTTTTATAATACGTTAAACAGATAGTTATTTGTTTTTAGTTAGAGCTTTTCGAATTAAATCTGCAGGGATGATCAAAACCGCGATAAGAAGTGCAACGATATAGTGTTGAACGTCCATTGGAACGGTACTAAATACTTTACCACCGAATTGAATAATCAAGGTTTGAACGACAGCAATAGAAATCATTACAATTGAGAATTTCTTGTTTTCGCCGATATGTTCAAAAACATTGAATCCATTACTACGTGTATTAAGTGAGTTGAAAATGACAGCATAGATAAATACTGTAAAGGTGAATGTTGTTACCATTTCAAAGTTGCCAGTTCCATTTGTGATAAAGCCTTGGATACCACCAACATTTTTAAGAATAGCTAAACATACAAGAGTAATGAAGACGCTAGCTACACCAATAGCAGATTTCATATAGCCAGTAAGAATATTTGCCTTCTTAGCAACTGGCTTTTCATTCATGTAACGATCTAGGGTAGGCTCTTCACCAAAGGCAAGGGCAGCAAGTGTGTCCATGATAAGGTTAATCCAGAGAATTTGGATAATTGTAAATGGTTCTTTGAGGCCCAAAAGTGGTGAGAGAAGTGACATAGCAATTGTAGTCACGTTAACGGTTAATTGGAAGATAATGAATTTACTTACTGACTTACTCATAGTACGTCCATAGAGGACAGCTTTCTCAATAGAAGTCAATGAGTTATTCAAGATAACGATATCTGAGGCTTCACGTGCGACTTCAGTACCATCACCCATTGAGAATCCGACATCAGCTGATTTGAGGGCAGGTGAGTCATTGACCCCATCACCCGTCATACCAGCGACCATATCGAGGTCTTGAGCTGCCTCAATAAGACGTTTTTTATCCATTGGAAGGGCACGACTGACCACTTTTAAGTGAGGCAATTGTTGTTTAAGTTCTTGATCTGAAAGGGCAGAAAGTTCATCGTGAGTAAGGACAAGGTCATTTTGACCAGTAACGATACCGGCTTCTTTAGCGATAGCAACAGCGGTTTCTTTACGGTCACCAGTTACCATAACTACTTGAACACCTGCACAATTCATTGTTTCAACAGTTTGTTTAATTGAAGAACGAACGTTATCACGGATACATACGATACCAATCAAGACTTTATCTTTACCATCTGTATTTAGGATAGCAAGCAAACGCATTGAACGGTTAGCTTGTTCCAATGATAAATCTTGGAAGCGAGCTTTAATATCATCTGTAAAGTTTTGTTTATTACCATCTTTATCAAGATAGTAGTAGCAGTCATTTAGGATGAATTCTGGAGCACCTTTGATGTAGGTTTTTCCATTATTAGTCGTTACACTTGCAAATTTTGTTGCTGAGTTGAATTGTTGTTTCTCAGTAATTGTATTTGTATCAAAATCAAGTTGAGAACGTCCGATAAGGAAATCAAGAAGTGCACGGTCAGTGGCGTTACTACCAACAGCACTGCCATCAGCTACCATGGCGTCGTTATTAAGACCGATACCATTAATCATTTCAGCTTTAAGGCTATCTGACATTGTGTCAAAATCAGGAGCGTCAGTTTCACCAGTAGCTGCATAAAGTGTTCCATCAGCAAGGAAGAAGTCAACTACAGATAGTTTACCTTCAGTGATAGTACCAGTCTTATCACTGAAGAGGATATTCATGTATCCGGCTGTTTCAATGGTATCAGGATGGCGAACCAGGATATTTTGAGCTAAAAGTCGTCCTGAGTTCATTGAAGAAACGAGTGCCAACATCATTGGAAGACCTTCTGGAACAGCCATGATGATGATTGTAACCGCAAAGAGAATCGTTTCAATGATAAGAAGGAAGATTGAACCACCATTGAGGTTATTAGCCTTATTAAGGGCAATAAAGCCTAAAACAAGGTTGATTACTGAATATGCAGCACCTGCACTATAACCGAGGACACCGATGTTTCCAGCAAGCTTGTTGAGTTTTTCTTTGGATGGTGAATCTTTACTATCTTCTTGAAGAGAAGTATTGATGCTTCCTAGAACGGTATTATCACCAATTTGTGTAGCTTCCATAACGGCTTCACCTGAAGTAACAACTGTACCACGGAAGACTTTGAGCTCTGTAAAGAGGTCGGAAGAGTCTGGCTCTGCTTGATCACCAAGTGGAAGTTTTTTAGCATCTTCACTTTCACCATTAAGGACAGCTTGGTTTACTTTTAACTCACCTTCCAAGATGATACCATCAACTGGGATCTTGTCCCCTGATTGAAGGAGAATTTGATCACCTTTTACAATATCATCAACAAGAACTTCTTTAAGTTTACCATCACGATAAACCTTAGCATTAGTTTTTGAAGCCTCTTCTTGAAGAGTGTTGAATTTTTGCTCATTTCGGTATTGTGAGACTGCTGAGAATCCTGTAGACATCAAAATGGCGAAAATTAGTGAGATAGCCTCATACCAATTGGCTTCACCAATAGCAGGGAAAATCATTCCAACAAAGTTGAAGATGATTTTTAATCCTAAGGCAGCTAAGAGGATAAGAATCCATTGATCTTGGAAGGCTTCGATAAAGATTGAGAGGAGCGAGTTAGCCTCTTTACTAGAGAGCCTATTATCGCCATGGGCGTTTTTACTTGCTTGAACTTCAGCAGAAGTCAAGCCTTTAAATTTTTTCATTTAAGGTTTGTATCCTTTCTAAATTATTACTGAATTTTAAGGCTAGTAAATTATAAGCCAAAAAACTTATCATTACAGTCACGATAACTGAATAACTATCAGTAAGTATTATACTTTATTTTACTATTAAATTGTTGATTTTTTACCAATAGAATATTGAAGTTTCTTTTGTCTTTAGCAAGAGTAGGGGAGAACAAAAAACTTGTATTTTTTCGTTAAATATAATTCTATCCTTCCACCTTCAATTCATACAAGCCTCTCACCGCATTGCATCCGTAGATGGCCTGAGCCTGTTCCATATCTTTTACGGTCAAGACTTTTTCTTTAAGCTTATTATCAGCAATTAGGCTTTGTCTGTAGATGCCATTTAAGAGGCCGAGGTGAACGGGTGGTGTGTAGAGTTGGTCCTCGATTTTAAGCACAATGTTACCGATAGAGGTTTCTAGGAGTTGCCCCTCATGATTATAATAGATTTGTTCGTGAGGTTCGATACTAAGGTGAGGACGGTAACTTGTTTTGAAGAAGGTATAGGGGCTATCCAACGGATGCCTTTGCTCAACTAACCTTGCTTGGCAGAAGTCATTGGATAAGTTTGTTAATTGGGTATGTTCAAACTGCAGTTCACCATCTTTTGCAAGTGACATTTTAAGACGGTAATCTTTGTCAAAGTCTAGTGATTGGCACAGAATTTCGACTTGATAGTGTGCTTTTTCCACATTGAAAGGATAGTCAAAGTAGCGACTACTCTCTTGCAAGCGTTTCATATGCTCCTCAAGAAATAACAGTTTTCCTTGATGGACACGACCAGTTGAAATGAGATCGAATTTGGGGTTCTGACGGTATAGAACAGCAGCTTTTTGCTTTGTTTCTTCATATTCAGCTTCCCAGTTGCTGTCCCAGGTAATACCTCCTCCGACACCATAGATAGCCTTGGTTCCTTCCATTTGTAGTGTCCGAATGGCCACGTTAAAAATACTAGGTCCCTGTGGCACCAAGATACCAATAGCTCCACAATAAACACCTCGAGGCTGTTTTTCAACCTTCTTAATAATCTCCATGGTTGCTATTTTTGGGGCACCTGTAATCGATCCGCATGGAAAAAGGGCTTGGAAGACATCATTTAAACGACTATTTGGTAGGAGTTGCGTCTCAATAGTTGAAGTCATTTGCCAAACCGTAGAGTATTGTTCAACTTGGCAAAGGCTCTTGACATCTTCACTTCCTATTTTTGAAATACGATTCATGTCATTTCTAAGTAGATCGACAATCATCATATTTTCAGAGCGATTTTTCTGATCCTGAGCTAGCCAATGGGCTTGTTTGAGGTCAGTTTCAGTTGTTAAACCACGATTGGTGGTACCTTTCATTGGACGAGTGGTCAGTCTATCACCATCTTTTTTAAAGAAGAGTTCTGGACTTATGGAAATGATAGAAACATCATCGTGCTGAATAAAGGCATTGT
This sequence comes from Streptococcus sp. cx1, assembly GCF_052384325.1. Taxonomy (NCBI): domain Bacteria; kingdom Bacillati; phylum Bacillota; class Bacilli; order Lactobacillales; family Streptococcaceae; genus Streptococcus; species Streptococcus sp. cx1. Next base: position 271,445 of record NZ_JBQSUN010000002.1, read on the forward strand.
AATGTGCATTTTGCTCAACAACCAATCGGTTATAGATGGCAAAGGGATCAGCTGTCAGCTTCTGTTGAAGTTGAACAGTATAATTAACCTGATAAGTATCACCTTGTCGAATATGGTGGTGTATTTGCTCAATAGCAGCCTTGTATTCCTCTGCAGAAGTTAGCTCTTGCCAAGATTCTGGTAGGGAAATTGGCTCATAAGTAAGTGGAATAGGCTCTGTTTGAACAGTTTCATGAATAGTGAAGTAGAGGAGATACTCTGACATTAATGGACCATCAATAACCTGAAATTTTGTCTCGAAGGCAGGGGCTGCTTCATAGGAAACATAACCTACTGCATAATAACCTTCATTTTGATAGGCTTCGAGTTCATCTAAAAGGGGTTTGACTTCCTTAATGTCCTTTGTTTTTAGTTCTTTAATGGCGTCTGTAAAGATTTGTCTGACACCAAGTTCTTTAAAATCAATAACAGTTTTCTTATGCATACTTAGAGTATAACATAAGAAGTTTCCCTCTGGTTCTTTTTCATGTTTTAATTATCTTTCTCAAAATTTTAACCAAAAATGAACTTTTCAGACAGTTTTACATATGTTATAATGATAGGGACTAAAAGAAGATTTTAGAGGGAAATATGACTGAAAAAAATAACTTTGAGAAAGGCAACAGCAACCTTTCAAACAATAAAATGAAAAAAGGCACTTCTAAGAATTCATGGAAGCACCAGATGTACGAACTAGAAATAGCTATTGCTAAAGAGTCAAGTAACAAAAAAAGAAATGAACTCATTAAACTTCATAATGGCTATATGAGTGAGTATGATAGCTTAAAGAAACAAATCATATGGTTAGCCGTCTTGGGAATTTGTTTCTTATTAGTCTTGGCAGTTTTTGGTTATTTTATTTGGAATAGTTACAATAGTGAGAATATGTCTTATACATCATCTTGGCTTCAAGAGAGGGTACTGAGCACTTATAGAGCTTAGTGTTCTGATCCTAGTAAATAATAGAGTCTCTAGACAAAAGTCTAGGGATTTTTTGATATAAAAAGGGATTTAGTAAGTCAATATATAGTTATTAGCTATAACAATATCTAAGCAAAAGGAGATAACAGAAGTCGGAAACCCTTTATTTTATAGGGTATAGTCTAAAACTATATATAGAGAAAACTAATAGCAATTATACAGCTCCCCATTTCTTTGGTAAGATAAGTTCAACAACAAAGAGGAGGACACAAGATGTCAACTACTATCATTGGTTTCCCACGTTTGGGTGAATTCCGCGAATTAAAATTTACAACAGAAAAATACTTTAGAAATGAAATTACTGCAGATGAACTTTTAGCAGCAGCCAAAGACTTGCGTGCAAAACACTGGAATATTGTTAAAGAGAAGGGTATCACTGAAATTCCTTCAAATGATTTTTCACATTACGATAACTTCCTTGATGCAGCTTTCCTTTTCAACGTCGTACCTGAATCTGTTCAAAACTTGGATTTGACAGATCTTGAACGTTACTTTGCTTTGGCGCGTGGTTACCAAGGTGAAAAAGGGGATGTTCGTGCCCTTCCTATGAAAAAATGGTTTAATACTAACTACCATTACATCGTTCCTAAATTTGAAAAAACAACAGAAGTTAAACTTGCTGGTCACAAGATTTTTGATGAGTACCAAGAAGCAAAAGAATTGGGTCTTAATACACGTCCAGTTGTGGTTGGACCATTCACTTTCCTTCAATTGTCTGACTTTGAAGATGGTGTAAAAGCTGAAGACTTCGTAGATAGCTTTGTTTCTGCATACCAAGATGTTTTTGCAAAATTGGCAGAGCTTGGTGCTACTCGTATTCAACTCGATGAGCCAGCTCTTGTTAAAGATTTGACATCTGAAGAAAAAGCTCTCTTCTTGAGCCTCTACAACAAGCTCTTGGCTGATAAGAAAGGCCTTGAAGTTTTGATTCAAACTTACTTTGGTGATGTTCGTGATGTCTACAATGACCTTGTGAACTTGCCAGTTGATGGTATTGGTCTTGACTTTGTTGAAGGTAAGAAAACACTTGAATTGGTTAAAGGTGGTTTCCCAGCTGATAAGATTCTCTATGCCGGTATCGTCAATGGTAAGAACATCTGGCGTAACAACTATGAGAAGAGCCTCGCAATTCTTGAACAAGTTCCAGCTGAAAATGTTGTTTTGACAACCTCTTGCTCACTTCTCCATGTACCATTTACAACCGCTAATGAAGATTTTGAACCAGCTATTTTGGATCACTTCGCCTTTGCGGTTGAAAAATTGGGTGAATTGCGTGACTTGGATGCCATCCGCAATGGTCAAGGTGCAGAAGCACTTGCTGCTAACAAAGAACTCTTTGCGACTGAGCGTGTTGGTGAAAATGCTGAACTTCGTGCCCGTATTGCAGGCTTGACTGAAGCTGATTACACTCGTTTGCCAGCATTTGCAGAACGTGAAGCGATTCAAAAAGATGCTTTCAAACTTCCTTTGCTTCCAACAACAACTATCGGTTCATTCCCTCAAACTAAGGAAGTTCGTGCGAAACGTTTGGCTTTCCGTAAGAATGAATTGTCACAAGAAGAATACGATGCTTTCCTTGCTGAAATCACTGATGAATGGATTAAATGGCAAGAAGAAGTTGGATTTGACGTACTTGTACACGGTGAATTCGAACGTAACGACATGGTTGAATACTTCGGTCAAAACTTGTCAGGTTACCTCTTCTCTAAAAATGGTTGGGTGCAATCATACGGTATGCGTGGGGTTAAACCACCAATCATTTGGGGTGATGTCACTCGTCTTAACCCAATCACTGTGAAATGGTCTAGCTACGCACAAAGCCGTACTGACAAACCTGTTAAAGGTATGTTAACTGGACCTGTTACTATCCTTAACTGGTCATTCCCACGTGAGGATATCTCTATCAAGGATTCAACTCTTCAAATTGCTCTTGCAATCAAAGATGAAGTCCTTGACCTTGAAGCTGCAGGCGTGAAAATTATCCAAATTGACGAAGCTGCTCTTCGTGAAAAATTGCCACTCCGTCGTAGTGACTGGTACGAGGATTACCTCGACTGGGCAATTCCAGCCTTCCGTTTGGTACACTCAACTGTAGCACCAGACACACAAATCCACACTCACATGTGTTACTCAGAATTTACAGATATCATCCCTGCTATCGACAACTTGGATGCTGACGTTATCTCATTTGAAGCTAGCCGTTCAAATCTTGAAATCTTGGACGAACTTAAAGCTCAAAACTTCCAAACAGAAGTTGGACCTGGGGTTTACGATATCCACTCACCACGTGTCCCACAAGACGGTGAAATTGACCACACTATCGAAGCAATCTTGGCTAAAGTACCAAGCGGTAAAGTATGGATCAACCCTGACTGTGGTTTGAAGACTCGCGGAATCAAAGAAACTAAAGAAAGCTTAATCAAGCTTGTAGAAGCTGCAAAAGCGGCTCGCGAAAACTTGTAAGCAGAAGTTATTATATGTTGAAGCCTTCTTCCTTAAGTGTAGAAGGTTTTCAATAGCGAATAATGTTCTAAAGATTTTTGCAAGCAGGCTATGATTAACAAGTGTTTAACTGTACTCATGAAGTCAGTAGGCACTTAAAACAGCTTACGTCTTAACAAAAATCTAAAAAGAAGAAGGTATAAAATATGACAAGCCAAACACCATCACTCTCTTTTGAAGTCTTTCCACCTAACCCAGCAGTAGGTAATGAAAAAATTCTACGTGCTCTTGAGGATATGCAAGGATTGGCTCCACACTTTATCAGTGTGACAGCTAGTAATAACAAATATAATATCAAAGAGACGACGGTTCCTTTGGCGGATCATATTCAAAATGACCTAGCTATCCCAACGATTGCCCACCTTCCAGCTATCTATTTGAGTAAAGAAAAGGTTGCTGATACCTTACGTGACTTGGATGCTGTTGGTGTACACCGTATCTTAGCCCTACGTGGCGATATCATTCCAGGTGTGGAACCACTTAAAGACTTTAGATATGCCACTGATTTGATTGAATTTATCAAGGAAGAAGCTCCTCAATTTGATATCATCGGAGCCTGCTATCCTGAAGGGCATCCGGATTCGCCAAATCAAATCTCTGATATCCAAAACCTTAAGAAAAAGGTTGATGCAGGTTGTTCTAGTCTTTTAACCCAACTCTTCTTTGACAATGAACGTTTCTATGATTTTCAAGATAAATGTACCTTGGCTGGAATTGATGTACCAATTCATGCGGGTATTATGCCAATTTTGAATCGTAACCAAGCTCTACGTTTGCTTAAGACTTGTGAGAATATCCATTTGCCACGTAAGTTCCGTGCCATTTTGGATAAGTATGAACACGATCCTGAATCACTAAGAGCGGCAGGTCTTGCTTATGCGATTGACCAGATTGTCGACCTTGTTACTCAAGATGTTGCAGGCGTTCACCTCTACACCATGAATAATGCAGAAACTGCTCGTCATATTCACGAAGCTACTCATTCCTTGTTTAAGCATCATTCACAAGTTAGCGCTCTATAATTGAATCATAAAACTACCACCTATAGTTTAATCTATAGGTGGTTTCTTGGTTCTAGTAGTAAAAAAGATAGCTTGCTTCCGCAATCACAGTTTTGTCGGTATAAAAAAGACTTAGAGCTTAGCTCTAAGTCTTAAATATTATTCGCCTACGAAAGCATTGATTTCTGCTTCGATATTCGCAATTTTTTCTTTAGCATCTGCTTCAGATTCACCAACTGTAGCGATGTAGAATTTGATTTTTGGTTCTGTACCTGAAGGACGAACGGCAAACCATGAATCATCAGCCAAGATGTATTTAAGCACGTTACTTGGAGGAGTTGTCAATTTTTCAACGCCGTCAGCAGTAGTAGCTGTTTGTTCCAAGAAGTCTTCTGTCTTAGCAATGTCTGTGTTGTTGAATTGTTTAGGAGCATTGCCACGGAATTTATCCATGATTTTCTTGATTTCAGCAGCTCCGTCAACACCTGAAAGGGTAACAGAGATAGTTTTTTCTGCGAAGTAACCATATTGTTTGTAGATTTCTTCGATACCGTCTGCCAAAGTCATGCCACGTGAACGGTAGTAAGCAGCGATTTCAGCAACGATAAGAACAGCTTGGATAGCGTCTTTGTCACGTACGAATGGTTTGATGAGGTAACCGAAGCTTTCTTCGAAACCAAGCATGTAAGTGTGGTTGTGTTGTGTTTCAAATTCATGAATTTTTTCACCGATAAATTTGAAACCAGTCAAGACGTTAAACATAGTTGCGCCGTAGCTTTCTGCAATCTTAGTAACCAACTCAGTTGATACGATTGATTTACAGAGGGCAGCATTGGCAGGAAGGGTACCAGCTGTTTTGTGAGCTTCAAGAATGTATTTAGCAATGATAGCCCCGATTTGGTTACCAGAAAGGTTGAGGTAAGAACCATCTGGTTGGCGGATTTCAACACCAAGGCGGTCAGCATCTGGGTCAGTTGCAACCAATACATCAGCGTCTACTTTGCGACCAAGCTCTTCAGCAAGAGCAAAGGCAGCTTGGTTTTCAGGGTTTGGAGATTTAACAGTTGAGAAGTCAGCATCTGGAACAGCTTGAGCTTCAACAACTTGAACAGCTTCAAATCCAGCTTGTGCAAGAGCACGACGAGCCAACATTTCACCAGTACCATGAAGTGGAGTGTAGACAATCTTCATGTCACGACCATATTCATTGATCAAGTCTTGGTTGATGTTAACACCTTTCACTTCTTTCAAGTATTCAGCGTCGACATTTTCACCGATAACTTCAATCAAGCCGTTAGCTTTGCTTTCTTCAAGGTCAGCCAATTGTACAGTGAAAGGATTTTCGATAGCGCGGATGTAATCTGTCAAAGCATCGGCATCTGCAGGTGGCATTTGTCCACCGTCTTCACCGTATACCTTGTAACCATTAAATGGAGCAGGGTTGTGGCTAGCTGTTACCATGATACCAGCAAATGTGTGGAGATGACGAACAGCAAATGACAATTCAGGTGTTGGACGTAGGCTTTCAAATACATAAGATTTGATACCATGAGCAGCCAAAACTTGAGCAGATTCAAAAGCAAACTCAGGAGAGAAGTGACGGCTATCGTAAGCAATAGCAACACCACGTTTTTTAGCTTCTTCCCCTTTTGAGTCAATCAATTGAGCCAAACCTTCAGTTGCTTGGCGAACAACGTAAATGTTAATGCGGTTAGTACCAGCACCAATCAATCCACGCATACCAGCTGTACCGAATTCAAGGTTGGTATAGAAGGCATCTTCTTTCATTTTTTCATCCATTGCGACCAACTCATCACGAAGGTAAGCAGGCAATTCAGCAAAGTCGAGCCATTTTTGATAATTTTCAGTGTAAGACATAGCAATCTCCTTTATATTTTTAAACGCTTACATTATACCATAATTAAAGGAAAAAAACATGGTAATCACCATGTTTTTTCTTTATTATTTTTTCAATCTTAATAACACAGGTGTGATACTTAGAGTTAACAGGCCGGCGATAATCATTTCAGCAATCGAATTTGTTGTGAAAATGGTTGCCATTAGTGTTTTGCCACCTGCTGTGTAGAAGTTAGGAATTAGGAAGTAGATACCAAGAAGTACAAAAAATGTATTAGTGAAAGCACCTAAAACCCCAGATAGAGCCAGACCTAGACGGTTTTGAAGTAATTTGTAGACAAAGTAAGGGAAAATACCGATCAGGATACGAGGAACGATGGCAATGACTGCAGATGCCCAAGTTCCCCCTTCAACAAAAGGACTAAAGAGATAGCTACTAACCGTATAGATAACAGTGTTTCGAATAATACTCATAATTCCCATGAAGCCACCCAAATAAGCTCCAATTTTAGGACCGTAGACGATGCTAGCGATAATAACTGGGATATGGGTTAGGGTTGGTTTGATTGGAAGTACAAAAGCAGCAAAGATGGTTTGACTGAGTACTTCGATTACAACCATTGTAGCTATCAAGAGGGATAACTGAGCCGTTTGGTTTGCTTTATTTTTCTTATTCATCATAAACTCCTTTTTATTCTATGCAAGGCTATTTTGTTAAAGCATTGTCAATGGATTCAATAATGTCATCAATATCAGCTAAGGCACCACGTCCTGTATCTCCACAAGCCAGTAAACCTGATTTTGGAAGAATTTCTTGGTAGCCAAGGTCATGCAAAGTATCTAGATTCTTCTTAGTCAGTGGATTTTCATACATTTTCGTATTCATTGCAGGGGCAATTAGTTTAGGTGTGGTGCAAGGTAAAGCTAAAGCAGTAGCAGTAAGCATATTATCGGCTAGACCATGTGCTAATTTGGCAATGGTATTTGCTGAAGCTGGAGCTACAACAAAGAGGTCAGCTTCTTTACCTAAGTCAATATGATTAATACGTTCAGCCAATTTTTCTTCCATGACATCAGTGTGAACAGGATTCTTCGAAAGGACTTGAAGTGTCAGAGGGGTGATAAAGGCTTGAGCAGCTTCAGTCATAATGACGTGAACGTCATAACCTTTTTTCTTTAACCTGCTTGTTAAATCAGCTGCTTTATAGGCGGATATTGATCCTGAAACAGCAAGGATGATACGTTTAGTCATGGCATATCCTTTCAAATAAAGCTTGAGCAATTGCAGATTTAGTCGTAACTTTCTCCTCGTTTTTTTCGTCAACAAGATAGGCAATATGCTGATCTGGAGTAATATCACTCAAGTCGTTGGCAACAATAATATCAGCTTTGTTGCGTTTCAGACTTGCACGAGCAACCTCAAAAAGCTCTTCTTTTCTTACATTAACCAAAAGTTTGAAGCCAATCAATTGAATATCAGGATTCCATTGTTTGACGAGGCTAATGATCTTCGGTGTTTTTTTTAGAAAAAGAACCTGATAATCAGAAGCCGATGATATCTTGCTTTCAGTGTTAGATTTATGCAAGAATTGAGCGAGATCTTCGGTGTCCTCCAGTTCAGCAAAATCCGTCATATAAATAGGAGTATAATCAGAGACTGCCATACTATGTATAAGAACATCGTGCTCTTTGACGAGTGGCTCCATCTTTTTGAGAAGACTTTCTACGTTCGTAATTTCTGTAATCTTTAGATTTTCTTTCGGTTCTGGTTTAACCGCTGTCTTGGTCGTTACTAAGGTTACTTGGTGACCCTTAGCCAAGAAAAGTTCAGCGATTTCCTTTCCTAGATAACCTGTTGAATGGTTTGTGATTCCACGTACAGCATCAATCTTTTCAGTGGTACCACCCGATGTAATCAAAATTTTCATAGTAGTATTGTACTAAAAATTGGGTCTTTAGTAAATAAAAGTAAGTATTTTTTTGAGGCGTACCCCTATAAATTAAAGTTATAACGATTTATAACAAAACAAAAACCGAACATTGAAAAGTAATTAACCAAAAATAATGCGTTTTTTATCAAACTCTGATATAATAGATTCTAGAAAAATATAGAGGAGTGTCTCATGAAAACAGATATCGAAATTGCTCAAAGTGTAGAATTAAAACCAATCACAGAAGTAGTTGAAAAAGTTGGAATCGGCTTTGACGATTTGGAACTCTACGGAAAATATAAGGCAAAATTGTCATTTGATAAAATCAATGCAGTCAAAGACAATAAGCCAGGAAAATTGATTTTGGTGACAGCTATCAACCCAACACCAGCTGGTGAAGGGAAATCAACCATGTCAATTGGTCTTGCAGACGCTCTTAACAAAATTGGTAAGAAAACAATGATTGCCCTTCGTGAACCATCTCTTGGTCCGGTTATGGGAATCAAAGGTGGTGCTGCAGGTGGTGGTTACGCTCAAGTGCTTCCGATGGAAGATATCAACCTCCACTTCACAGGGGATATGCACGCTATTACTACAGCAAATAATGCTTTGTCAGCCCTTCTTGACAACCATATTCATCAAGGAAATGCTCTCGGCATTGACCAACGTCGTATCATTTGGAAACGTGTGGTTGACCTTAATGACCGTGCACTTCGTCATGTAAATGTTGGTCTTGGCGGACCACTTAATGGTATTCCACGTGAAGATGGTTTTGATATTACTGTTGCGTCTGAAATCATGGCGATTCTTTGCTTGGCTACTGATATTAATGACCTTAAAGAACGTTTGGCTAACATTGTAGTTGCCTACCGTTATGACCGTACACCAGTTTATGTAGGTGATCTTGAAATTGAAGGTGCGCTTACCCTTATTCTTAAAGATGCCATCAAACCAAACTTGGTACAGACAATTTATGGGACACCAGCCTTGGTACACGGTGGTCCATTTGCCAATATCGCTCACGGATGTAACTCAGTTCTAGCTACAGCTACAGCTCTTCGTTTGGCTGATTATACGATTACTGAAGCAGGTTTTGGTGCTGACCTTGGTGCTGAAAAATTCCTTGATATCAAGACACCAAACCTCCCAACAACTCCTGATGCTGTTGTTATTGTTGCGACACTTCGTGCCCTTAAAATGCACGGTGGGGTTGCCAAAACTGACCTCTCTGAAGAAAATGTTCAGGCCGTTCGTGATGGCTTCGCAAACTTGAAACGTCATGTAGAAAACGTTCGTAAATTTGGTCTTCCAGCAGTCGTTGCTATTAACGAGTTTGTTGCTGATACAGAAGCTGAAATTGCAGCCCTTAAAGAACTTTGTGCAGAAATCGATGTTCCTGTTGAATTGGCTAGCGTTTGGGCTAATGGTGCTGATGGTGGTATTGACCTTGCCAACGCAGTAGTTGATGCTGTTGAAAATGGTAATGCCGACTATAAACGTCTTTATTCTGATGATGATAGCTTGGAAGAAAAAATCACTAAGATTGTTACTGAAATCTATGGTGGTAAATCAGTTGTCTTCGAGAAAAAAGCTAAGAACCAACTCAAACAATTTGCAGAATTCGGTTGGGATAAATTGCCAGTATGTATGGCTAAAACACAATATAGCTTCTCAGATAACCAATTCTTACTTGGAGCACCAGAAGGTTTTGATATCACTATCCGTGAATTTGTTCCTAAAACAGGTGCTGGATTTATCGTAGCTCTTACAGGTGACGTCATGACAATGCCTGGTCTTCCAAAAGCACCAGCAGCCCTCAAGATGGACGTAGCTGAAGATGGAACAGCTGTTGGTTTGTTCTAAAGAAATATCGATATAAAACAGTACCTATTGGTGCTGTTTTTTTGTTTGAGTTATGAAAAGCTTAAGGAAAGTTTAGTAGACTAAAGCTAAATAAAAGAAGATCAAAGCACTAGATGATTACGTCTATTTTAGATATAATGATAAAACTTAGTCAAAGTGTTATTTGTATCTTTGACACCTAACAAGGGGGATAACTATGATTAAAATACTACTAGTAGAAGATGATTTGAGTTTGTCGAACTCAGTTTTTGATTTTTTAGATGACTTTGCTGATGTGATGCAAGTCTTTGATGGTGATGAAGGCCTTTACGAAGCTGAAAGTGGCGTTTATGATTTGATTCTTTTAGACCTTATGTTGCCTGAAAAAGATGGTTTCACGGTTCTTAGAGAATTACGTGAAAAAGGTGTAACAACTCCTGTACTTATCATGACGGCTAAGGAAAGTCTAGATGATAAAGGCCACGGCTTTGAACTTGGTGCAGATGACTACCTAACTAAGCCTTTCTATTTAGAAGAGTTGAAGATGCGTATTCAAGCACTTTTGAAACGCTCTGGTAAATTTGACCAAAACACACTTTCTTTTGGTGATGTTCGTGTCAATCTTGCTACAAATTCAACCTTTGTGGGGGATAAAGAAGTAGAACTTCTTGGTAAAGAGTTTGATTTATTAGTTTACTTCTTACAAAATCAAAATGTCATCTTGCCTAAGTCACAAATTTTTGACCGTCTTTGGGGATTTGATAGTGATACCACGGTATCAGTTGTCGAGGTTTATGTTTCTAAAATTCGTAAGAAACTTAAAGGAACAGACTTTGCTGCCAACCTCCAAACCTTGAGAAGTGTGGGGTATATTTTGAAGCATGCTGACTAAATTTTTCAATTATCTCTTTAGGAGAATCAAGTCAGACGGATTTAAGTCGTTCATTCATTTCTTTGCCACTTTTTCTGGTATTTTCCTTATCATGACTGTCATGATTTTACAGATTCTGAGTTACGGCGTTTATTCCAATGTGGACTCTAGTCTGAAAATGGCAGCCACTAAGACCAATTCTTATTTAGAAATGGAAATGCTAAAACGGGAACTTTTTCTGACTTCTGAGGTAGATCAAAATAATACGACGACCATTTACCAGGCTTATGATACTAAAGGGGCGACAACTGAAACATCTGACTCGAGTGACTCTAAGAAAGAACCTAAGAAGAAATCAAAAATTGAAGATGCCCCTCACGATTTATCTGTTGCGGCAAATACTAGTGTCTTGGTACTTGATAAGAATGGAAAAGTCCTCAATGTCGTTGATAAATTTTCAAGCTTATCCAATTTACCAATAGATAAAAATAACATTGATGTTATCAGCAAGGGAAGTGCTCAGAATTATTTCGATCAAACGGAAAAGTATCGTCTGATCACTGAGAAAGTAGACAATAGCCTCTATCCTGATGCTAAGTACCTTGTTATTGCGATTAATACAACTCAATTGGAAGAAGCTACTGAACGTTATGTTAAGCTCATTGTCATCATGATGAGTTTCTTCTGGCTCTTATCTGTTGCGGCTAGTATGTATTTGGCTAAGTGGTCAAGACGTCCTATCCAGGAAAGCTTGGAGAAGCAGAAGGCTTTTGTTGAAAATGCTAGTCATGAGTTACGGACACCGCTTGCTGTGATTCAAAACAGGTTAGAGGTTCTTTTCCGTAAGCCTGAGAGTACTATTTTAGATAATTCAGAGAATATTGCATCAAGTCTTGATGAAGTTCGTAATATGCGTCTTTTGACGACTAATCTCTTGAACTTGGCTCGTCGTGACGATGGTATTAAACCAGAAATCGAAACCTTAGAACCTGCTTTCTTTGATACAGTATTTACCAACTATGCCATGATTGCAGAAGAAAATGAGAAAGGTTTCACGTCTCAAAACCAAGTTGGTCGTCCAATCCAGACTGATAAAACGTTATTGAAACAGTTAATGACCATCTTATTTGATAATGCTATTAAATATACGGAAGATGACGGACATGTTACCTTTACTGTCCGCACTAACGATCGCCATCTTTATATTTCTGTAGCTGATAATGGTCCTGGAATATCAGATAGTGATAAGAAGAAAATCTTTGATCGATTTTATCGCGTAGATAAGGCTAGAACCAGACAAAAAGGTGGGTTTGGACTTGGCTTATCCCTAGCGCAACAAATTGTTATAGCCCTTAAAGGAACAATTGTTGTTAAAGATAATCAACCAAAGGGAACGATTTTTGAAGTTAAAATCACCGGAGTTTAATTAACAAAGAAAACCTGCTAGACGATACGCTAGCAGGTTTTTTAGGTAATAAAAAAACTCCTAAATGGAGCTTTCAATTAGTTAGCCAATTTAGCTGCAAGACGTGATTTATCGCGGCTTGCTTTGTTTTTATGAATCAAACCTTTAGAAGCGGCTTTATCGATGCTAGCTGATGCAGCACGGTAAGCTTCTTCAGTTGGGTTAGCGTTGAATGCTTTAATAGCAGTACGCAAAGCTGATTTTTGAGCTGAGTTTTTTTCGTTTTGTTTAACGTTAAGTTCAGCGCGTTTGATAGCTGATTTAATATTTGCCAATGTTTTCACCTCCAAAATTTATCTAACTATGTCATTATACGTTATTTTAGGCCCCTTGGCAAGCTTTTTCTATTTTTTTAAGTGGATGAAGTCGATTTTATGATTGTCTCCCTTATGAAGAATCAGTTCGGCTCGGCTTCGTGTAGGTTCGATATAATTTTCCAGGTTAACTAAATTGATATCACGCCAGGTTTTTTGTGCTAAAGATAAAGCTTCACCCTTACTAAATTTAGTGAAACGATGGTAGTAGTTGTTTTCATCTTTTTTGGCAAGCTCAAGAAGAGTTTGGAAACGTTCGAGATACCAGGATTCAATATTATTAACTTCAGCGTCAATGTAGAGAGAAAAATCGAAATAGTCACTCATGTAGAGCCGTTGGTTAATAGGGTTCTGGAAAACATTAATCCCTTCGACAATTAAAAAATTAGGCTGTCTGATTTCTTGTGTAAGTCCTGGTACAATATCATAAATTTCATGAGAGTAAACAGGAATATTGACATCACCACCATTTTTTATAGTATCTAAAAAATTGAGAAGGAGTGGCATATCGTAGGATTCAGGGAAACCCTTACGGTTAAGGATGTCTTTTTCTTTCAAAACTTGGTTAGGATAGAGAAATCCATCAGTTGTCACAAGTTCAACATTGGATTGGGGAAAGGTACGCTGCAACAAGAGTTGAAGCAAACGACTGGTAGTGGATTTGCCAACAGCAACTGAACCAGATACCCCAATAATAAATGGACGGTTAGTCTGTGATTTTTGTAAAAATATACTTTTAGAAAAGGTCAGATCATTGGCAGTTTTCTGATAGATACGAATGAGATTAATAAGAGGAAGATAAATGTCACTAACTTCTTGCACATCAATCTTATCATTAAGGCTGCGAATGGAATCCAGTTCTTCTGCAGTCAATGGGGCATTGTCCTCTTTATGAAGGCGTTGCCATTCCTTGCGTGATATCGTTTCGAAATTGATAAATTCATTTAACATAGCTAACATTATAGCAGAAAAAAAGCCTGAATGTAAGCCTTGTCATATTACTAGCCTTACTTTGGTATTTATGATACGATAAAGAAAATGACTATCTAGAAGGAAAAAAATAATGTCAAAAATGTATTATGCTGAGACGCCAGATGCGGCTCACGATATTCACGATTTAAAGGTAAATTTATTAGGAGAAAGTTTTCAGTTTTATACGGATGCTGGGGTTTTCTCTAAAAAAATGATTGATTTTGGAAGTCAAGTGCTTTTGAGTGCATTAGATTTGGAAGCTGGCAAAACGCTTTTAGATGTGGGCTGTGGCTATGGTCCTCTTGGTATCAGTTTAGCCAAGGTTCAAGGAGTCAAAGCGACAATGATTGACATTAATAGTAGGGCAATTGATTTAGCTAAACAAAATGCTCAACGAAACAAGGTTGAAGCTACTATCTTCCAATCAAATATCTATGAAAATGTTACAGGAAGTTTTGACTATATTATTTCTAATCCACCTATCCGTGCGGGCAAGAAGGTGGTTCATCAAGTTATCGAGGAGGCATATGATTATCTTAATCAAGGTGGTAACCTAACTATTGTTATTCAGAAAAAACAAGGTGCTCCGTCAGCTAAGGCTAAGATGGAGGATGTGTTTGGTAATGCTGAAGTCGTTAAAAAGGATAAAGGATATTATATCCTTAGAAGTGAGAAAATATGAGAACAGTTGATTTAATTGAAAAGAAAAGAGATGGTGGGGAGTTAAGCACAGCGGAAATTTCATATCTCATTAATGGCTATGTGTCTGGGGAAATACCTGACTATCAGATAGCTGCTCTGGCGATGGCGATTTATTATCAAGGTATGTCTATTCGTGAAATCCATGATTTGACCACTGATATGGTTGCTTCAGGCGAACAATATGATTTGTCAGAAATTCCAGGTGTTAAGGTAGATAAACATTCGACCGGAGGCGTTGGTGATAAGGTAACCATCATTCTGATGCCGCTTGTAGCTAGCTTTGGTGTTCCAGTGGCTAAGATGAGTGGTCGTGGTCTCGGACACACAGGTGGAACGATTGACAAATTAGAGTCTATCAAAGGCTATCAGGTTGAGCGTAGTAAGGAAGAATTCATTCAGCAAGTTAAAGACATTGGGATTTCCCTTATTGGTCAGTCTGAGCATTTGGTTAAGGCTGATAAACTTCTTTATGCCTTGCGTGATGTCACTGCAACAGTAGATTCCATTCCTCTAATCGCAAGCTCTGTTATGTCCAAAAAGATAGCAGCAGGCGCTGATAAGATTTTACTGGATGTTACTGTTGGTCAAGGCGCTTTCATGAAAAATATGTCTGACGCTGAGAAGTTGTCTGAGACCATGGTTGCACTAGGTCATGAGGTCAATCGTGAAACCATTGCAGTTATTACAGATATGAGTCAGCCACTAGGTAAGGCTATTGGTAACCGTTTAGAAATCACAGAGGCTATTGAAATTATGCAAGGTAAGGGACGTGAAGATATCACTGACTTTATCTGTGAGTTGGCTGAGATTCTATTAGATTTAGCTCAGGTTGAAGCTAGCCAGGAAGAGATTCGTCAGCACTTAGTGGGTGGAAAAGCCCTTGCTAAGTTTGAAGAACTCATTCAAGCTCAAGGTGGTGATTTGACCGATCTTTATCGTTATAGCAGTGCGCCTGTCGTGACAGATATTCATGCTCATGAAACAGGTTACATTAAAGAGTTACCTGCTATGGCATTTGGAAAATTTGCTATGCAATTAGGAGCAGGTCGAGCTACGAAGTCAGATAGTCTTAATTATGAAACAGGAATTGTATTTGAAAAGAAAGTTGGCGATTTTGTGACTCAAGGAGACCTTATTGCCAAGGTCTATAGCCAAGAAATTTTATCTGAAAAAATGCTGACTGAATTCGAAAAAAATGTTATTATGGGTAGTGAATGTAAAGAAACGACAGAAATATTAAAGATAATTCGCTAACCCTTAATTTAATTCTAATCAAGGAGTTTATTTATGTCTGTTAATAGCTATATTGACCATACCTTACTAAAAGCTGATGCTAATAAAGAACAGATTCTTGCCCTAATTGATGAGGCTAAGAAGTATGAGTTTGCCAGTGTCTGTGTTAATCCAACTTGGGTCAAAACGGCAGCTGAATTGCTTAAGGATAGTTCTGTCAAAGTTTGTACGGTTATTGGTTTTCCTTTGGGAGCATCGACCTCCGCAGTTAAGGCTTTTGAAGCCAAGGATGCTATTTCCAATGGGGCGGATGAAATTGATATGGTAATCAATATCGGTGCTCTTAAATCTAGAAATCTTAAATTAGTTGAAGACGATATTAAAGCTGTTGTTGAAGCTAGTGGAAGTAAACTTGTAAAGGTTATTATTGAAACTTGTCTATTGACTGATGAAGAAAAGGTCGAAGCTTGCCAATTAGCAAAACTGGCAGGTGCAGATTTTGTGAAGACATCTACAGGTTTTTCTACTGGTGGTGCTACCATTGAAGATATTGAACTTATGCGAGAAGCTGTTGGGCCTATTATGGGAGTCAAGGCATCTGGTGGAGCACGAACACTTGAGGCGGCTCAAGCCTTTATCAAAGCTGGTGCAACCCGTATTGGTACTTCATCAGGAGTGGCCATTATGAAAGGGCAAGAAAGCCATGACAATTATTGAAAAAGATCAAGTAATAAAAGCGGCGCAAGAAGCAGCTGAAAATGCCTATGTTCCCTATTCTCGTTTTAGAGTTGGAGCAGCATTGCTTACAAAGGATGGGGACATTTTTCAAGGATGTAACATTGAGAATGCCTCATTCGGATTGACCAATTGTGCAGAAAGAACAGCCATTTTTAAGGCGGTATCCGAAGGTCATAGAGACTTTGAATGTCTCGCAGTATACGGAGACACCAAAGAGCCTATATCACCATGCGGTGCATGTCGCCAAGTGATGGTTGAATTTTTTAAATCCGATTCTAAAGTGATTCTTATCGCTGAAGATAAATCGACAGTCGAGATGACAGTCGGAGAGTTGTTACCATACTCTTTTACAGACTTACAATAGTCTAGTTGTTTTATTCTTTATTAAGCAAGTTTTCTTGCAAGTTATAGGAGGAGTGTTCAAGATGAAATTGAACAAGAAAATTATCGGTCTTGGCCTTGTTGCTGTAGCAGCACTTGGTCTTGCAGCATGTGCTCGTGGCGGACGCGGTGGATCATCAGCTGATTCTAAAGTTAAAGCTGCTATCGTTACAGATACTGGTGGGGTAGATGATAAATCATTTAACCAATCAGCATGGGAAGGACTCCAAGAGTGGGGTAAAGCTAACAAACTTAAAAAAGATTCTGGCTTTACTTACTTCCAATCAAACTCAGAGTCTGACTTTGCAAACAATATGTCAGCTGCTCAAAGCCAAGGTTACAACCTCATCTTTGGTGTTGGTTTTGCCCTTCATGATGCTGTTTCAGATGCTGCTAAGGAACATGAAGATGTTAACTACGTAATCATTGATGATGTCATCAAAGACCAAAAGAATGTTGAGAGCGTTTTGTTTGCTGATAACGAAGGTGCTTACCTTGCAGGTATCGCAGCAGCAATGCAATCAAAAACAAATAAAGTTGGTTTCATTGGTGGTCAAACATCAGATACAATTACACGTTTTGAAGCTGGTTTCACAGCAGGTGCTAAATCTGTAAAACCAGACATCGATGTACAAGTTCAATATGCTGAATCATTCTCAGATGCTGCTAAAGGTACAACAATTGCTTCAACTATGTACGCTTCAGGCGTTGACGTAATCTATCAAGCAGCTGGTGGTACTGGTACTGGTGTCTTCACAGCAGCTAAAGAAGTTAACGAAAAACTTGATGCTGACAGCGATAAGAAAGTTTGGGTAATCGGTGTTGACCGTGACCAAAATGCAGAAGGTAACTATACATCTTCAGACAAGAAAAAATCTAACTTTGTTTTGACTTCAACAATCAAAAAAGTTGGTACAGTTGTTAAAGATATCGCTAACGGACAACTTAAAGGCGATAAATTTGAAGGTGGTTCTACTAAGACTTATGGTATCAAAGATGGTGGTGTTGACATCGTAACATCTAAGCTTCCTTCTGATATCAAGGATGCAGTAGAAAAAGCTAAAGAACAAATCAAGAATGGTGAATTGAAACCAACTGATGGTCTTAGCAAATAATCCATAATATCTAAACTGGGACAATTTTTGTCTCAGCAAAGGGAAGCAGTTTATATTTCCCTTTGCTGATATAAAAATAATTCTTGAAAGGAGATTGTATGACGAAGCCAAATGTCATTGAGATGCACGATATTACCAAAAAATTTGGTGAATTTGTGGCAAATGATCATATCAATCTTGATGTAAGACCAGGAGAAATCCATGCCCTCCTCGGTGAAAATGGTGCTGGTAAGTCAACCTTAATGAACATGCTTGCAGGTCTTTTACAGCCAACAAGCGGGATTATTAAGGTTAATGGACAAGAGGTGACGATTGATTCACCTTCGAAAGCAACGAAATTGGGGATTGGGATGGTTCACCAACACTTTATGTTGGTTGAAGCTTTTACAGTTGCTGAGAATATCATCCTGGGTAGTGAGGTAACCAAAGCCGGTGGTGTCCTTGATATGAAGAAGGCTATTAAGGAAATTACTGAGCTCTCTGAAAGATATGGACTTGCGGTAGATCCAACAGCTAAGGTAGCAGATATTTCTGTTGGTGCTCAACAGCGTGTTGAAATCCTTAAGACTCTGTATCGTGGTGCTGATATTTTGATTTTCGATGAACCGACTGCGGTATTGACTCCGTCTGAAATTACTGAACTTCTAAACATCATGAAAACTTTGGTCAAAGAAGGTAAGTCGATTATCCTTATCACCCATAAATTGGATGAGATTCGTGCGGTTTCTGACCGTGTCACAGTTATCCGTCGTGGTAAATCAATTGATACAGTGACAATTGAAGGATCAACAAATGCTGACTTGGCCGAAATGATGGTTGGTCGTCATGTCTCCTTTAAAACAGAAAAAATTCCTTCAAATCCAAAAGAAGTTGTTCTTTCTATTAAAGATTTGGTGGTCAATGAGAACCGTGGTGTTCCTGCCGTTAAGAACTTATCTTTAGATGTTCGTGCGGGTGAAATCATCGGTATTGCTGGTATTGATGGTAACGGTCAAACTGAACTTGTCCAAGCGATTACTGGACTACGCAAAGTTAAGTCTGGTGACATTACTATCAAGGGCGAATCTATTATTCATAAGACAACTCGTCAGATTACAGATATGAGTGTTGGTCATATTCCTGAAGACCGTCACCGTGATGGTATGGTTCTTGAAATGACAGTAGCTGAAAATATTGCTCTTCAAACCTACTACAAAGAACCAAATTCGAAAAATGGTATCTTGAACTATAATGTTATCAATGCTAAAGCTCGAGAATTGATGGAAGAATTTGACGTTCGTGGTGCTGGAGAGTTGATTGCTGGTGGTGACTTGTCTGGTGGTAACCAACAAAAAGCTGTTATCGCCCGTGAAATTGACCGTGACCCAGAGCTTCTTATTGTCAGTCAACCAACTCGTGGTCTTGACGTAGGTGCCATTGAATACATTCGTAAACGTATTATCGCTGAGCGTGATAAAGGTAAGGCTGTTATTGTAGTCAGCTTTGAATTGGATGAAATTCTTGATATGTCAGACAGAATTGCAGTTATCTATGATGGTGCAATTCAAGGTATCCTAGATCCTGCTGAAACGAATAAGCAAGATCTTGGTATCCTAATGGCTGGTGGACAATTGAATAAGGAGGAAGCAAATGTCTAAGAAAACACAAAATTGGGCAGTTCCTTTGATTGCTGTCCTCTTGGGAATGTTGATCGGGGCCGTATTGATGTTAATCTTTGGTTACGATCCATTTTGGGCTTACTATGATCTCTTCAGTACAGCCTTCGGTTCTTTGAAAAATATCGGTGAAATTCTTCGTGCCATGAGTCCCTTGATTCTTATTGCACTCGGATTTTCTGTAGCATCTAAAGCTGGTTTCTTTAACGTTGGTTTGCCTGGTCAGGCTTTAGCAGGTTGGACTTCGGCTGTATGGTTTGCGTTATCATTTCCAGAATTACCAAAAGTGGTTTCAGTTTTCTGTACAGTAATCATCGGTCTTGTAGCTGGTGGTATCGCTGGTGCAATTCCGGGTATTCTACGTGCTTACTTGGGAACTAGTGAGGTCATTGTTACCATCATGATGAACTACATAATTTTGTATGTAGCAAACAATATTGTTCGATTTGGTTTTACAGCCGATATGTTGCGTTCATCAGAAGCATCTAATAAGGTCGCAGCCTCTGCAAGCTATCAAACAGAATTCTTATCCTCTCTAACTGGTGGCTCGCGTTTTAATATTGGTTTCTTCCTTGCTCTTGCAGCAGTTTTCCTTGTTTGGTTCATGCTCAAGAAAACAACAACTGGTTTTGAAATTACATCTGTAGGTCTTAACCCTCATGCGTCTGAATATGCAGGGATGTCATCAAAACGTGTTATTATCATGTCTATGATTATTTCAGGTGCCCTTTGTGGACTTGGAGGAACAGTAGAAGGACTTGGTACCTTCCAAAATGCCTTTGTTCAAAACTCTTCATTGGCAATTGGTTGGAACGGTATGGCGGTTGCTCTTTTGGCTACTAATTCACCTATTGGTATTCCGTTTGCTGCCCTTCTTTATGGTGTCTTGTCTGTAGGTAAGAGTGGTATGATTGGTGTGCCTCCTGAAGTTATCGACGTTGTATCTGCTTTGATTATCTTCTTTGTCGGTGCTAACTATATTATTAGATATTGGGTTCGCCCTCGTCAAAAGTCAGTGAAAGCTAAAGGAGGACAAAACTAATATGGACTTCATTACAATTTTAGCCTTGATTGTTGCCTCTATGCTGAAATACTCAGCACCATTGATTTTCACAAGTATCGGTGGTACTTTCTCTGAACGAGGCGGTATCGTAAATGTCGGTCTTGAAGGAATCATGGTTATTGGAGCCTTCGCAGGTGTTCTCTTTAACTTGAATTTTGCAGATAGTTTTGGTGATGCAACTCCTTGGATTGCCGCAATTGTAGCAGGTCTTATTGGTCTTGTTTACTCATTGCTCCACGCGGTTGCGACCATTAATTTCCGTGCGGATCATGTTGTCTCTGGTACGGTATTGAACTTGATTGCTCCATCTTTAGCAGTCTTTCTGACACGTGTTATCTTTGGTGCCGGCCAAACACCAGCTATTAGCCATAACTTTAAAACTGTATCATTTCCAATTTTGAGCCACATTCCAATCTTGGGTAAAGTCTTCTTTACGAACGTTTCCTTGATTGCATATGTAGCGATTTTGGTTTCAGTTGTGTCTTGGTGGGTTATCTTCAAGACTCGCTTTGGTTTGCGTCTTCGCTCAGTAGGTGAGCACCCACAGGCAGCGGATACACTTGGTATTAATGTTTACCGTATGCGCTACTATGGTGTCATGATTTCAGGATTCCTTGGTGGTGTTGGTGGTGCAGTTTATGCTCAATCCATCTCTAACAACTTTGCTATTACGACGATTGCAGGTCCTGGTTTCATCGCCTTGGCTGCTATGATTTTTGGTCGTTGGAATCCAGTTGGAGCTATGCTCTCAAGTTTATTCTTCGGTTTGTCACAATCATTGGCAATTATCGGGAAACAACTTCCGCTTATTTCACATGTACCAAACGTCTACTTGCAAATTGCACCATATGTCTTGACAATTATTGTCTTGGCTGCATTCTTTGGTAAAGCAGTAGCACCAAAAGCTGATGGTGTTAACTATATCAAATCTAAATAAATACAATCTAGTATTTCAAGTAAGAAGGTCTTTAGACCTTCTTTTTTATGCATGTAAAAAGCCCAGCTTTATAGTTTGCTGAGCTTTTATTCTTATGAAAAATGTGGGTTAAAGTTTTTTTCGTGGCCTATAGTAGTGTCCCATCCATGACCTGGGAAAACTCTGTAGTGGTTAGGAAGTATAAAGAGTTGTTCTTTAATACTAGTGAGTAATTGTTCGTGGTTCCCTGTTGGAAGGTCCCAGCGTCCAATTGTTTCTTTAAAGAGGGCATCACCAGAAAAGACGATTTCTTCTTCATCGAAAATCAAAGAAATGCCACCGATAGAATGTCCTGGGGTTGGAACAACTTTAAATTGAAAATTACTAATATTATATGTTGTAGTAAAATCAAAATAGAAGTCTGCAGGATTGACGATGACATCTTCCATGTCATCATGACGTGGAAGTCCCGATAAATTATCAATAGGATTCATCAACCAGTCTTTTTCAGCCTCTGCAACATAAACAGGAGGGTGATTATAAGCTTGACGGACTGCCTCAACACTCATAATGTGATCGTAGTGTGTATGTGTCAAAAGGATAGCAGCAACTGGTTTGTCGATTGCTTTAAGTTCAGCTAAGATAGCGGAAGTATCACTTCCTGGATCAATGACTAGACAGGCTGTATCGTTTTCTAAAATATAGGTATTTTCCTGAGCAACAGGATTTAAAATTCGTTTAATTTTCATAGTTCTAGTGTAGCACGAATTCGAGGCTTTTTCCAATCTCAGAATGAAGGCTTTATCTTTTTTTGATGCTTTGGATATGCTATAATAAGGTCACTATGAGTGAAAAAAACACGAATAAATATGCCATTGTTGATTTGGAAGCTACCTCCGCTTCGTCAACGGCTAGTATTATACAGGTGGGAATTGTCATTATGCAAAATGGTCAGGTGATTGACGAATTTGCGAGTGATGTTAACCCCCACCAAGAACTCGATGATCATATTATTCATTTAACAGGGATTACCGATCAGCAGTTGGCTCAAGCCCCAGATTTCTCAGAAATTGCTAGAACCATTTTTGAACTGATTGAGGACTGTATTTTTGTTGCCCATAATGTTAAATTTGATGCCAATTTGCTTGCAGAGGCTCTTTTCATGGAGGGCTTCGAACTAAGGACTCCTCGTGTGGATACTGTCGAATTGGCTCAGGTCTTTTATCCGACGTTAGAACAATATAAGCTATCTCATTTATCCAAGGTTCTTAATCTTGACCTAGCTCAGGCCCATACCGCTATTGAAGATGCGAGAGCGACCGGACAGCTTTTGTTTCATTTGATGGATAAGATTGCTAGCTTACCTAGACAGACAATTGAGATGCTTTTGACCTTTTCAGATAATCTTCTTTTTGAAACTGAGTTGGTTATTCGTGATGCTATAAGAGGTCAAAATTTAGGTCTATCAAAAGAATATGTCACGCTTGAAGAATCTGGAATTGTTCTTCGTAGACCTTTGACTTATAAGGCAGAACGAAAACTGTCTCAAGATTTTGATACCAATATTGCTCTCTTAGATTTGGAATCAAGACCTAAACAAAGAGAGTTTGCTGAGGCAGTAAGAAGGGAGCTTGATAATACTGATATTTCCATGATTCAGGCTCAGACTGGAATCGGAAAAACCTATGGCTATTTGCTTCCTTTGTTGGCGCAATCTGATGTAGATAAAGTGGTAGTGGCTGTTCCGACCAAGCTCCTTCAAAATCAGATTATGAATCAGGAAGCTAAAGCCTTATCGGATGTCTTTAATATTAACTTTCATAGTCTCAAAGGACCTCAGAATTATATCAAATTAGATGCATTCTACCAGACCTTACTTCGTCAGGATAGTAACCGTTTGATTAATCGTTACAAAATGCAACTCTTGGTTTGGTTGACTGAAACAGAGACAGGGGATCTTGACGAAATCAGACAAAAGCAGCGCTATATGGCTTATTTCGATGAGATTAAGCACGATGGTAAGCTAAAAGCTGACAGTCTTTTTACTGAATATGATTTCTGGCAACAGTCCTATCAAAAAGCCCAAGAAGCAAGGGTAGTTGTGACCAATCATGCTTATCTTTTGACACGTATGGAAGATGATCATGATTTTGTTCGAGGAAAGACTCTTGTGATTGATGAGGGACAAAAGATGGTTCTGGCTTTGGAACAATTTTCACGTTATCAAGTCAATCTTACTGTCCTGTTGCAACATATTCATCGAATTCTTGATAGTGGTAGTCAAAGCTTGCTTCAACAACGCTTGCTCGAAAATCTGCAGTTTGAAGTTAGCCATCTAATCCAAGAACATCAACAATTTCCTCAGAAGCAGTATAATCGCCAGCAATTAGATCGTTTGCTACAAACCATTTCTGAACTGGAGGGTGAAAGTGATTTGATGGAGATGTTGTCTCCCTTGAAGACACCCCTTTACAGCCATTTCTGGCTTGAAACAGACTATTATCAGGAACATCGTGTGACTTATTTAAAGGCATCACGCCAAGAGCTCTTAGAACTTTCAGCTTATCTACCAAGTGCCCAAAAAGTGATAATTGTTTCAGCAACTATTGATGTGGGACCTGATGTAGATGTGGCTGATTTGTTGGGCTTAGATCAAGTACGCAAGGTTAGCCTCCCAATGGATACTTTACCCAATCAAGCTATTTGGATTGATCAAAGCATGCCTATGATTGGTATTGCTTCTGAGGAAGAGTATGAAGTTGCTCTTGCAAAGCGTCTCCAGAAGCTATCTGGAATGGAATATCCAATTTTAGTACTATTTACATCTCGAAAGAGTATGATGGCTGTTTCAGATTTATTGGATCATAGGGAAGTTCGTCACCTAACTCAAGAGAAAAATGGGACTGCTTTTAATGTCAAAAAACGTTTTGATAGAGGTGAGACCAATCTCCTTCTGGGTATGGGGTCGTTCTGGGAAGGTGTGGACTTTGCTCAACAAGATAGGGTAATTGAGGTTATTGCACGTCTGCCGTTTGACAATCCTAAGGATCCATTCTATCAAAAGATTGAATCTTGGTTTTCTAAGCAAGGAAAGAGCACCTTTGATAGTTACAGTCTTCCCATGACGGTTTTACGTTTTAAACAAGCTATTGGACGTGCTCAAAGACGTCCAGAACAGCGCTCGGCTATTCTTCTTATGGATAATCGCCCGCTCGTTAAGAGTTATGGAAAACTATTTCTAAAAGAAGTGACACAAGAAGTTGCGCTTAAGCACGCTAAGTTCGAGGAAGTCAAAGAGGATATTCAGGATTTCTTAGAACAAGAAAGTTAACTTTTTAAAACCAACCTTTTCTAAGATTACTTAGGTTTTATAAATTTTACTGACTTATAAAAAAGATAGACTTAATTGCTCAATACTAGCTATATTGCTATGTAAAGATTTATCATTTTCTGATATAATAAATTCAGAAACTTTTTTAGGAGGCATTATGCGTAAACAACGTTCACCCTGGACCAAAAAGCAACAGTTCATTTTTGGAATAATTGTAATCGTTGTGACCTTAATTGCTTCTTTGACTGCTATTCTTATTGTAGCGACTAAGCCTTATGTAGACGCTGAAAAGAAGGTTATTGCCATAGCAGAGAGCAAAGCAGATATTAAGACTGTTACTGAATTTGATATCTACCATGGTGAGGCAACCTACTACGGACTTCTTGGAAAGTCTGGTCAAGGTGAGAAACTAGCTGTTATCGTGAGTCATGATTCAGGTGAGGTTGATATCTACAAGCAATCGGATGGTATTAGTAAGTCAGTGGCTAAGAAAGCTGCTAAAGCCTATGGTGCTAAGGATATATCCTATGTCCACCTAGGAAAGTATGGCAAAACTCCTATTTGGGAAGTGAAGTCAGGAACCCAGTATTATCTGGTTGATTTTATCTCAGGTCAGGTTATTAAAGTGGAAGGACTATAATGAAATGACAAAATTATCAAATCGTGTATTACAAATGGAAGAAAGTGTTACTTTAGCTGCCAGTGCGCGTGCTAAAGCTCTTAAAGCTCAAGGACGTGATATCTTGAGTTTGACACTTGGTGAACCAGATTTTGTAACACCTAAGAATATTCAAGATGCTGCCATTGCCTCTATTGAAAATGGTAAGGCAAGTTTCTATACCGTAGCTTCTGGACTTCCAGAACTTAAGGATGCGATTAGCACTTACATGGAAAACTTCTATGGCTATGCTGTAAAACCAAATGAGGTTGTTGTCGGCACTGGTGCGAAGTTTATCTTATATGCTTTCTTTGCTACGGTCATCAATCCTGGTGATGAAGTCATTATTCCAACACCTTGCTGGGTTTCTTATGTAGACCAAGTTAAAATGGTTGAGGGTGTTCCGGTCACTTTCCAAACGACTGAAGCTAATCACTTTAAAGCAACGGTTGAACAACTTGAAGCGGCCCGTACTGAAAAAACTAAAGTTGTCTTGCTTAATTCTCCATCAAATCCAACAGGAATGATTTACAGCAAGGAAGAATTGCAAGCAATCGGTGACTGGGCGGTTGATCACGATATCTTGATTTTAGCAGATGATATCTATGGCCGTTTGGTTTACAATGGCAACACCTTTACTCCAATTTCTAGTCTTTCAGATACCATTCGTAAGCAAACAATTGTGATTAATGGTGTTTCTAAGACCTATGCTATGACAGGTTGGCGTGTTGGTTTTGCTGTCGGAGATCTAGAAATTATTTCAGGTATGGCTAAGATTATCAGTCAAACGACATCAAATCTTACAGCAGTTTCTCAATATGCTGCTATTGAAGCCTTAACTGGTGATCAGTCTTCTATCGAAGAAATGCGTCAGGCCTTTGAGGAACGTTTGAATACAATTTATCCACTCCTAGCTGAAGTGCCTGGCTTTGAAGTCATCAAACCTCAAGGTGCCTTTTACCTCTTCCCTAATGTTAAAAAAGCGATGGAAATCAAAGGCTACACAAATGTTAATGATTTTACAAACGCTATTCTTGAGGAGGCTGAAGTCGCTTTGGTAACAGGTGCAGGATTCGGCGCACCTGAAAATATTCGTCTTAGCTATGCAACAGACTTAGATACTTTGAAAGAAGCAGTCCGCCGAATCAAAGCCTTTATGGAAAAATAGAATTAATATAGATCAAAAGAAAAGAGAAGTAATTACATGTCTAAACAATTAGTTTCAATTATTGATGTGCCTAAACACGTGGGCGAAGAAATCACTATCGGTGCATGGGTAGCTAACAAATCAGGTAAAGGGAAATTGGCCTTTCTTCAATTGCGTGATGGAACTGCCTTCTTCCAAGCGGTAGCTTTCAAACCTAACTTCATCGAAAAATACGGTGAAGAAGAAGGTACTGAAAAATTTGATACTGTTAAACGCCTTAGCCAAGAAACATCAGTTTATGTGACTGGTGTGGTTAAAGAAGACGAACGTTCAAAATTTGGTTACGAGTTGGATGTGACAGCAGTAGAAGTCATCGGTGAATCACATGATTACCCAATCACACCAAAAGAACACGGAACTGACTTCTTGATGGATAATCGTCACCTTTGGTTGCGTTCACGTAAACAAATGGCTGTCCAACAAATTCGTAATGCGATTATTTACGCAACTTACGAATTCTTTGATAAAAATGGTTTCATCAAATTTGATAGTCCAATTTTGTCAGGAAATGCAGCTGAAGATTCAACGGAATTGTTTGAAACGGATTACTTTGGTACACCTGCTTACCTAAGCCAATCTGGTCAGCTTTACCTTGAAGCTGGTGCCATGGCTCTTGGTCGTGTATTTGACTTTGGTCCTGTTTTCCGTGCCGAAAAATCAAAAACACGTCGTCACTTGACTGAGTTCTGGATGATGGATGCTGAGTATTCATTCTTGTCACATGATGAGTCACTTGATTTGCAAGAAGCTTATGTTAAAGCTCTTATTCAAGGTGTTATTGATCGTGCGCCACAAGCTCTTGAAATCCTTGAACGTGATGTAGATCTTCTTAAGAAATACATTGCTGAGCCATTCAAGCGCGTGTCATATGATGAAGCTATCGATCTTCTTCAAGCACATGAAAATGATGAAGATACTGATTACGAGCACCTTGAACATGGGGATGACTTCGGTTCACCACACGAAACTTGGATTTCTAACTATTTTGGTGTTCCAACATTCGTTGTTAATTATCCAGCAAGCTTCAAGGCCTTCTACATGAAACCAGTTCCTGGTAATCCTGAGCGCGTTCTTTGTGCAGACCTTTTGGCTCCAGAAGGTTATGGTGAAATCATCGGTGGTTCAATGCGTGAAGATGACTACGATGCTCTTGTAGCTAAAATGGATGAACTCGGAATGGACCGTTCAGAATACGAATTCTATCTTGACCTACGTAAATATGGTTCAGTACCACACGGTGGTTTTGGTATCGGTATTGAACGTATGGTTACTTTCGTAGCTGGAACAAAACACATCCGTGAAGCTATTCCATTCCCACGTATGTTGCACCGTATCAAACCATAAGTAAAATTCTTTAGGAGTGCAAAAGTATGAAAAGATGGTTACTTGGTCTTTTGGCCTTACTTTGTATGGTTTCAATAGTAGCTTGCAGCAAGTCTGCTCCCTCACTAGAGGGTGAATGGCATGCACAAGATGCCTTAAAGAAGGATTATACGATTGTCTTCAAGAAAGATAAGGTCAAGATTGGTGAGCAGGATTATAACTATACAGTGGATGGTCCCAAGTCTAAAGATGACTTTACCTATTATTCGCTTAAAGTAAAAGATCAGGGGAAAGAGACGACTTATACGGTATTTTTCCCAACTCAATCCAAAGAGGTTGCTCTCTTTCTAGAACCAAATGATGAGAAAGAGCCCCATAAGGGTCAAATGCTCTTTGCACTTAATAAAAAAGATAAACCAGACTACTATAGCTATGTTAAAAAGTATCTGAAATAAAAACGCCAACTGGCGTTTTTACTTTAAATTAAGGAGGGTGAGGAAAATGTAGGCAACTCTAAGTAAGTCTTTTAGAAACAATCAAATTACATATTGAAAGTGAGAAAACGATGTTTAAAAGAACTTACAAAGGCAATATTCCACTTCTAGCAGGACTGGAATTCACATCATATTTTGGAATCACCAGTTTTTGGATTTTATTTTTCATTCAGAATGGTCTTTCCTTACTTCAAATCGGTTTACTAGAAAGTATCTTTCATGGGACAAGTCTCTTGTGTGAGATTCCATCAGGTATGTTGGCCGATCGGTTTAGCTACAAGACCAATCTCTATTTGGCTCGCTTGGCCAGTATTGGATCCTCTGTCTTGATCTTACTTGGTCAGGGAAATTTTTGGATTTATGCGATTGCCATGATGGTCAATGCTTGGTCTTACAATTTTGACTCGGGGACCAGTACGGCTTTCTTATATGATTCAGCAGTTGAAGTAGGTCAAAAGGACCGCTATCTTCAGATTTCTAGCTTTTTGTCTGGTGTGGCAGAAGTCACCCGAACTCTAGGTACAGTTGTTGCTGGTTTCTTTGTTCACGGAGCCTTGGCCTGGACCTATCATATTGCGATTGGCCTTTCATTAGTTTCCATTCTCTTGATTTTTCTGATGAAGGAGCCAGAAACTAAGAGTGATGAAAGAGATCGCTTAACCTTAAAACGGATATTGGTGGTGGTGAAACAAGAATGGCAGGAGAAACCGGTCTTATTTTACTGGATGCTCACCTATCAACTGCTAGGAACCATCATGTGCATGTTTTATTTTTACTACCAACAGAAAATCAGTGACCTAGCCAGTTGGCAAGTATCGCTCATCATGCTTGTTGGTAGTCTCTTAAATCTTCTAGCTGTTTATCTAGCTAGTCAAATCGGGAAAAAATGGAATAGCAATCAAGTCTTTCCAATTCTGGTTGCGCTGACAGGGTTGGCCTTGCTGTTGGTATGGTTGAGAACTCCATTCGCCTATCTAAGTGTTTATCTCTTGACCAATGCACTTTATGCGGTTTATCAACCCATTTACTACAATGATTTACAAGGCTATTTACCATCCAGTGTACGGGCAACCATGCTGAGCATCAATTCGATGATGTTTAGTCTATCCATGATTGTCATCTTCCCACTGACGGGTTGGTTCATCGATAGTTATGGATTTGTAGTAGTCTTTATCATCCTGGGCCTTGTAACGCTATTCTCTTTCCCTCTCTTACTGATTGGATTGTGGAAAATGGGCAAGATAATAAATAAAGGGACAAAGATGGATTAATATTCCAGACTTTTATTAGTCTACATAAGTTTAAATTGGATAATAGCATCTTGCTTAACAAAATCCGAACGAACTCTCTCTGCTGTGCAGGGAGAGTTTTTTTGGCTCTTTGTCAACTGTAGTGGGTGACGAAAAGCTAACATCTAGAGAGGACCAGATAGGTCTTCTCTTTTTGTATATTCAGAGTGATGAAAACACGCTTTCTAAAGTTGATAAAATTTTTAAAACCGAAGCCCAGACGTTTAATATCTTTGATAAGCTTATTGGTCCCTTCCAATTTTGCATTTGAGTAATGTGTTTCTAGTGCATTTTTGATGTATTGTTTATGTTTACGAAAAGTCCTAAAGACTGTTTTGAAGTAATGATTGACCTTGCTTATATTCTCCTCTATGAGTTCAAAAAACTCATCCCCCCTCTTCTCCTGAAAGTGAAAAAGCAAAAGCTGATAGAGATTATAATAATTGGTGAGTTCTTCTGAGAAATTCAGTGTCTTCTCAACGACTTCATGTGGGCATAATGTTTGATGGAAGGTCTTTGAGTAAAAAGGGTTGAGAGATAACTTACGGCTGTCCTTTTGGAAGAGTCTCCAGTGATTTTTTAAAGCTCGATAAGGTAGTGACTTCTTATCAAACTGGTTCATAATCGCAATTCTTGTCTTTAAAAAGGCTCGACCAAGGTGCTGGATGATGTGGAAACGATCAATAATGATTTCGGCATTTGGAAAAAGTCTTCGAGCTAGTGGCATATAGGCTCCTGACATATCCATCGTGATAAACTGTACCTGTTGTCGTACTTTCAATGGATACTTCAAAAAGTAGTTTCGAATAGTGGTTTGACGGCGATTATCAAGGATGGTTATGAGTTTGTTGGTCTCATAGTTTTGAGCCACAAAAGCGAGTTCACCTTTCTTGAACCCAAACTCATCCCAGGACATAACAGCTGGGAGTTTGTCATAATGTTCCTTGAAAGTAAACTGATCAAGTTTACGATAAACGGTGGACGTTGATACACGAAGTCTTCTGGCAATATCCGTTAGTGATACCTTCTCAGTTAGAAGTTGTGCAACCTTTTGTCGGACAAGGTTGGAGATTTGGTGGTTTTTCTC
This sequence comes from Streptococcus sp. cx1, assembly GCF_052384325.1. Classification (NCBI taxonomy): domain Bacteria; kingdom Bacillati; phylum Bacillota; class Bacilli; order Lactobacillales; family Streptococcaceae; genus Streptococcus; species Streptococcus sp. cx1. Next base: position 302,412 of record NZ_JBQSUN010000002.1, read on the forward strand.
AACGATTGAGGTTTCAGCCACTGTTACTCTCTTACACACTTTACACTGGAAGCGACGTTTCTTCAGACGTAGTAGTGTTGAAGTTCCCGCTTGCTCGAGAAGAGGGATTTTAGAAGGCTTTTGAAAGTCGTACTTGATCATCTTTCCATGGCAATGAGGACATGATGGTGCAGGGTAATCAAGTTTTGCATGAATCTCGATATGAGTATTAGTTTCCAAAACAAGAGAAATAATGATGTTAGGGTCTTTAATTCCGATTAATTCTGTGGTATTCTTAATAAGTCTCATGAGTTCTTCCTAATGATGGTTTGGTCGCTTTTCATTATAGTTCTTATGGGACTTTTTGTGTACATTGAAAAAGCTCCATAATCCTCTACAGTGGTTTTACCCACTACAGAAATTATAGAGCCGTTTTTTTATCTTTAAAAATTGTGGTAAAGTAGACACATCCTTTACAATAAGAATCGAGTCGTATGAAATCTTTAGGCCAAATGCTCTTTGCACTTAATAAAAAAGAAAAACCAGACTACTATAGCTATGTTAAAAAGTATCTGAAATAGTAGGAGAAGGATTAGCCTTGTGCTGATTCTTTTCTTTTTGGAATTATATGTTTCAATTTTCAGAATATTTTGTTATAATAGCAACATATTAGTCAAAGGAGAACTATCATGGCAAAAACTATTCATACTGATAAAGCACCAGCAGCAATCGGACCTTATGTTCAAGGTAAAATTGTTGGCAATCTTTTGTTTGCTTCTGGTCAAGTACCATTGTCACCAGAAACAGGTGAAATCATTGGCGAAACAATTCAAGAACAAACAGAACAAGTTCTTAAAAATGTTGGGGCTATTTTGGCAGAAGCTGGTACAGACTTTGACCACGTTGTCAAAACAACTTGCTTCCTAAGTGACATTAACGATTTCGTTCCATTTAACGAAGTGTATGCAACTGCCTTTACATCTGATTTTCCAGCACGTTCTGCAGTAGAAGTGGCACGCTTGCCAAAAGATGTTAAAATTGAAATCGAAGTTATTGCTGAGATTGATTAAGGAAGGGAGCCTTGGCTCTTTTCTTTTTTTCTCAACTATGATAAACTATTAAAGATAAATCATTTTCGATGTTTGGGAGACACCATCGCTAAAAAAAACCATTACTGGCGTTTTTTTTTGGCTCCCTCAAGGAGCCTTTTTATGTGTCTCAAACATCACGAATAAAGAGGAATATTATGAAACGTCAATCAGCTTTGGTCGTCTTTAGTGGCGGTCAAGATTCTACTACCTGCCTTTTTTGGGCTCTAAAACATTATGAAACAGTTGAATTAGTTACTTTTGCTTACGGACAACGTCATAGCTTAGAAATTGAAGTAGCTAAAGAGATTGCACAAGAACAAGGCCTCAAACACCATGTTTTGGATATGTCTTTGCTTGGTCAAATTACTGAAAATGCCCTAACATCTGATATTGAGATTGAGGCAGAAGAAGGAGAAGTTCCTAATACCTTTGTAGATGGGCGCAATCATCTCTTCCTTTCATTTGCTGCTGTGTTAGCTAAGCAACGTGGTATCACTGATATTGTTACGGGGGTTTGTGAGACGGACTTTTCTGGTTACCCAGACTGTCGTGATGTTTTTGTTAAATCACTTAATGTCACACTTAATCTGGCTATGGCCTATGATTTTGTTATTCAAACACCTCTTATGTGGTTAGATAAGGCTGAGACTTGGGCTTTGGCTGATCAACTTGGAGCTTTCGACTACGTTCGTGAAAAAACGCTGACTTGTTATAACGGTATTATTGGGACTGGTTGTGGGGAATGTCCTGCCTGCCATTTACGTCAAAAAGGACTTGAAAAATATCTAGCAGAAAGAGGAGAAGCTTAATGTTCTTTGCACCGAAAGAAATCAAAAAAGAAACAGGTGAGTCTTTGGTTTACAATTCTCACCGTACAATGGTTTCTAAAGAGTTTACTTTTGATGCTGCCCACCATCTCTTTCATTATGAAGGCAAATGCAAATCGCTTCATGGTCATACCTACCATCTTCAAATAGCAGTGAGTGGTTACTTGGATGAGCGTGGCATGACCTATGATTTTGGTGATCTTAAGAGCATTTACAAGGATCATTTGGAACCTCATCTGGATCACCGTTATCTCAATGAGACTTTGCCTTATATGAATACGACTGCAGAAAATATGGTTTTCTGGATTTTCCAGACGACGAGTCAACATCTGCCTGAGGAGAGAGGACTTCGTTTGGAATATGTGCGTCTTTATGAAACACCAACAGCCTTTGCAGAGTTTAGACGGGAGTGGTTGGATGACTAGAGAACGTGTACTCAAACTACCAGTGCTTGAAATTTTTGGACCGACCTTTCAAGGGGAAGGCCGAGCTATCGGGCAAAAAACCATGTTTGTAAGGACGGCAGGATGTGATTACCATTGTGATTGGTGTGATTCTGCCTTTACTTGGGATGGGTCAGAGAAGCCAACGCGTATGACAGCTGATGAAGTTATTGAAGCTTTGGATGCGCTAGGAACTTACGACTATGTTACTCTGTCTGGAGGGAACCCAGCTCTTTTAGCGGCAAATATGGCTGAACTCGTTTCAAAACTCAAGGCTAGAGGAGTAACTTTGGCCGTTGAGACACAGGGTTCTCGCTGGCAGGAGTGGTTAAAGGATATTGATCAAGTAACCTTAAGTCCTAAACCACCATCATCCAAGATGGAAGTCAATATGGAGACCCTTGACTTTATTGTTTCACAACTTGATCCTGACAAAGTTACCTTTAAGGTTCCTGTTTTCGACGATGATGATTTAGCCTTTGCTAAAATGATTCAGGAACGTTATCAGCCAGATGTCATGTTTCTTTCGGCTGGTAATCCTGAACCGAAAGCAGAAGGTAATATCGTCCAACATCAGTTAGATCGCCTCAAAGAGCTCTGGGAGACAGTAGCTGCTGATGACTCGTGGGGAAATGTGCGTGTTCTCCCTCAGCTTCATACCCTACTCTATGATAATGAGCGCGGAGTCTAATCTTCACATTCAATAAGCTTAGAATTGATAGTATTTTTACTTTTTTAATGATTAACATTAGAAATTTAGATTAAAAATTGACCATATAAAGGTCTAGAAAAATTAACAACAAAGGAAGAAAAATGTCACAACAAGAAGAAATGAAAAACCTCACTCTCCTTGGTAATAAGGAGACACCTTATATTTTTGAATACTCTCCACAAGTCTTGGAGTCTTTTGATAATCGTCATACTGATAATGATTACTTTATCAAATTCAACTGTCCAGAATTTACATCACTTTGTCCTATTACTGGGCAACCTGATTTTGCAAGTATTTATATTTCTTATATTCCAGACCAGCTCTGCGTTGAGTCTAAATCTCTAAAGCTTTATCTCTTTAGTTACCGTAATCACGGAGACTTCCATGAAAACTGTATTAATACCATTGGTAAAGATTTAGTGAAACTTTTGAACCCTCGTTACTTAGAAGTTTGGGGTAAATTTACACCTCGTGGTGGTATTTCGATTGACCCTTATTATAATTACGGTCGTCCTGAAACAAAGTATGAGAAGATGGCCGAGCAACGTCTCTTTAATCACGATCTTTACCCAGAAAATATTGATAATCGTTAATGTTACGCTAAAAGTCCTTATACAAATAGAGGGCTTTTTTGTTTAAACACTTGCCTTTAAGCCCTAAAAGAGGTCCGCCTAACCGTTTTTCACAAAGAAAGTTAGGTCTTTGTTAGTCTTCTATTGGTTTAGTCTGAGAAACTTCTATTATTAAAATAATTTGACAATAGAAGTTTTATTTCTTACAATTAAAGTGTAAATGGAAATGTAAGCGATTGCTTATAAAAGGTATATTTTTTTAAAAGGGGAAAAGACAATGAGAAAGAGTTTACGATTATTTTCATGTGCTGTCCTAGGGGCAGCTATTTTAGCACCAACGGTAGTTGGCAACAATCATGCACAGGCCGATAGTTATTATGGACGTGGTTATTCTAATAACTATAGTTATAACTCATGGTATAACAACTATTATCCAAACTATGGTTATAACTACGGCTACAATGGCTATTATCCAGGCTATACTTACAATTATGGCTATAACTACGGTTACAATAATTACTATCCAAACTATAACTATGGCTATAATTATAACTATAATTATGGCTATAACAACTATAATCCTGGTTACAACAACTACAACGAATCAGGTACTTACCGCTATAGCAATGGTTATTTGTACTACATTTTGAGTGATGGTAGCTACTATGTTAACTATAACGGTCGTTGGGTTCGTGGTGGTGACTATAATAACAACAATAGTGGTTCTAACAATACACCAACGACAGGTTATGAGGTTTTGAGAAATGACCCTCACTACCGTTATGAAAATGGTACTCACTATTATTTGAAAGATAATGGCGATTATTACTATTATTCAAATGGTAAGTGGGTGCTTGTTAAGGCTTCAAGCACAGATTCTGAAGCTCCAACAACTTCAACTGTAGATTCAACGTCATCAGCAAGCTCAGAAGCACCATCAATGGTTGATTCAACGTCATCAGCAACTTCAGAAGCACCATCAATGGTTGATTCAACTTCGTCTGCAACTTCAGAGTCACCATCGATGGTTGATTCAACGTCATCAGCAACTTCAGAGTCACCATCGATGGTTGATTCAACGTCATCAGCAACTTCAGAAGCACCATCAACAGTTGATTCAACATCATCAGCAACTTCAGAGTCACCATCGATGGTTGATTCAACGTCATCAGCAACTTCAGAAGCACCATCAACTGTAGATTCAACGTCATCAGCAACTTCAGAAGCACCATCAACTGTAGATTCAACGTCATCAGCAACTTCAGAAGCACCATCAACAGGTAATTCAACCTCAGCCACAACTTCAGATGCTGCTTCAACAGGTAATTCAACTTCAGGAATCACCTCAGACTCAGTTGCAAGTTCAGAAACAGGTTCTACATCAGAAACAAGTTCAGAAGCTCCTGAACTTGAAAAACCACCATATGCACCTGAAACCAACATTGACTATGACAAGTTGCCAAAACCAACATTGCCACCAACAGATTATCGCATGTATTCAGATCCACGATTTGTAGATGACAACGGTACCTATTACTACCGTGTGGCATTGACAGATGAAGATAATGCGCGTGGTATCGATGGTTACTACAAATGGGTTGATGGTAAATGGAAACTCTACAATGGTACTGCCAATGATGACCCTGAGCTTGATCCAGATTTCCATAAACCAGCAGGAAACGACGAATACATGTACGATGATAATGCATCAAGTGTTAAGTTGTATTCTGAAAATGTAGTTGGTACTGGTAAAGCTGGTGAAGCTCTTCCATTCCAAAATGTGGATGAATTCAAAGATTATGTTATTAAGAATTTTGCTCCAAAATTCTTAGATAATGCTGGCTGGGATTGTAATGTAACTTGGGAAATTGAAGATGTTGACAACTTCAACGCTTCTAAGGGCAGTGCTTGGGCACGTGACTATGTTATTACAGCTAATCTCAAGAGCGGTGTTGACGACAAAAAATATAGTGATGTTGAATTTGGTTATGTTAAATTTGTTTATCATGTAGAACCAACTGAAAACTCTGATTATGTTGAAGTTGACTCAGCTAAGGCTGCCTTTAATGAAATCAATGCTCAACGTACAGCTGCTGGTTTGCCAGCACTTACATGGTCTGATGATCTTTACAATAGCACAACCCTTCCACATGCCAAAGATATTTCACACACTTACAACAGTGATGGTATTGTTTACCGTCGTGAATCTGATGGTTCAGTTGTAGCCAATAAATGGTTGAGTAGTGGTATTCGTGAACTTCTCATGAGTCCAGATGCTACTCAAGCAGCAGTAGCTTGTGTTGTCGCTGGTGACGGTACTTACTACTGGACTTTAAATTACCAATAAGAAGAGTTTAAATTAATTGTCCCAATAATTGAGGAGTCTGAGGTTAGTCTTGGACTCTTTTCCTTTATCTATTGAACGTTTAAGCTTTGAATATGGTATAATAGAGCCTAGAAAGAAGGCGAAAATATGCAGGTTAAGAGAGTTCAGGATTATATCTCTAAAGAGTGGTTCGATGAAACCGATGGCTCTTATTTCGAACGTCTAAATAGTCGTTTGCAGGTGCTTTTGAAAAAAGATTACCCTGATTTACAAGGACATGATTTTATTAGTAATATCAGTCTTTTGGATTATAGGTTGGTTTTTCTTGATGAAGTTATTGCAAATGCTAATGAGAAAAACGAACATGTTCGGGAAACCGTTCACGATGTGACCAAGAGTTTATTGTACGAGGATCAAGACATCCAGGAACAGTTGGATAGTAGGATTACTTTTGGTCAAAAAGTGGCGGATGAAGTGGCCCGATTTGGTGGATCTTGGACTTTTATCTTGTCATTCGTTGCTTTTATGGCTATTTGGATGGGGCTGAATGTTGTTCAACCCTTTGGGATTGCCTTTGATAAGTATCCATTTATTCTGTTGAATCTGGCCTTGTCTACTCTAGCGGCCGTTCAGGCACCATTGATTATGATGAGTCAGAATCGAGCATCGGATTATGACCGTTTACAAGCGCGTAACGACTATCACGTCAATACCCAGTCTAAGGAAGAAATCCGACTTTTGCATGAAAAAATAGACCACTTGGTTCAACAAGACCAATCAGATCTTCTGACAATTCAAAAATTGCAGACAGAAATGATTATGGGGGTTAGCCAACAAGTTGAGAAGATGTCAGACGTTATTCGTGTCTTGAAAGAAGAAAGATTAGAAAGGGAGTCTCATGGGAACGAAAAAAATTAATTTAGTTGTTGTAACAGGGATGAGTGGTGCAGGTAAGACTGTAGCAATTCAATCCTTTGAGGATATTGGATACTTCACCATTGATAATATGCCCCCCTCTTTGGTACCTAAGGTTATCGAATTGGTAAAACATAGTGAAGAGACAGACAAGATTGCTCTTGTTGTTGACATGCGTAGTCGCTTGTTCTTCGATGAGATTAACGATATTCTGGATAAATTGGAAAGTAATGAGGAACTTAATTTCAAGATTCTATTCTTGGATGCTACGGATGGTGAATTGGTTTCTCGTTATAAAGAGACACGTCGTAGCCACCCATTGGCGGCAGATGGCCGTGTTTTGGATGGTATTAAGCTTGAGCGTGAGCTTTTGTCACCGCTTAAGAGTTTGAGTCAAAACGTGGTTGATACGACAGAATTAACCCCACGCCAGCTGCGTAAGACTATTTCTGAACAGTTCTCATCTGAACAAGACCAATCTTCTTTCCGTATTGAAGTTTTGAGTTTTGGTTTTAAATATGGATTGCCATTGGATGCAGATTTGGTTTTTGATGTCCGTTTCTTGCCAAACCCTTATTATGATCCTGCACTTCGTAACCTCACAGGTTTGGATAAAGAGGTTTTTGATTATGTCATGAAACATAAGGAATCAGAAGAGTTTTACAATCATTTGATACAACTTATTAAACCAATCTTGCCTGGATACAAGAAAGAAGGTAAGTCTGTTCTTACCATTGCTGTTGGTTGTACAGGTGGTCAACACCGTAGTGTAGCCTTTGCACATCGTCTGGCCCAAGATTTGAAAAATGATTGGACAGTCAATGAAACACATCGTGATAAGGATCGACGTAAGGAGACAGTGAATCGTTCATGAAAAAACCAAGAATTACAGTAATAGGTGGGGGAACTGGTATCCCAGTCATTCTTCGTAGTTTGCGTCATAAGGATGTTGATATCACTGCTGTGGTAACTGTAGCTGATGATGGCGGTTCTTCGGGAGATTTGCGTGATATCATGCAGCTGACACCTCCAGGGGATTTGCGTAATGTTTTGGTAGCTATGAGTGATATGCCTAAACTTTATGAAAGAGTTTTCCAATATCGTTTTGATAAAACCGATGGTGCTTTGGCTGGTCATCCACTCGGAAATTTAATCATCGCTGGAATTTCAGAAATGCAGGGATCTACCTATAATGCCATGCAGCTTTTGACGAAGTTCTTCCACGTTACAGGAAAAATTTATCCTGCTAGTGAGACAGCTTTGACGCTTCATGCCGTTTTTCAAGATGGTCATGAAGTAGCAGGGGAGAGTAGTATTGCCCAGTATGATGGCATGATTGAACGCGTTTATGTGACCAATACCTATAATGACGAAGAGCCTAAGGCCAGTCGTAAGGTTGTTGATGCTATTATGAATAGTGATATGATTGTTTTAGGTCCTGGATCTTTGTATACATCGATTTTGCCCAACCTAGTTATACCAGAGATTCGTCAGGCTCTTATCGAGACCAAGGCTGATGTGACTTACATTTGTAATATTATGACTCAGTACGGAGAAACTGAACAATTCTCAGATGCCGACCATGTGGCTGTTCTTAATCGTCATCTTGGCTCTGATGTGATTGACAATGTCTTAGTTAACATCAAGAAAGTGCCTAAGGAATACATGGCTAGTAATAAATTTGATGAATACCTTGTTCAGGTTGAGCATGATTTTGAGGGCTTACGTCGTGAAGCTAAAACAGTTGTGTCTTCTAATTTTTTGCGACTTGAAAATGGTGGTGCCTTCCACCATGGTGACTTGGTAGTGGATGAGCTCATGCATCTAGTGAGGAACAAGTCATGAGTTTCACAATTAAGGTTAAAGAAGAGATAATTGCTGCTTCAAGTAAAGACAAGGCGGAATTGTCAGCATTGATTAAGATGTCTGGTTCGGTTGGATTGACTAATCAAGGCTTGACTCTTTCCATCTCAACAGAAAATGCAAAGATTGCGCGACATATCTACCAATTAATGGAAAGTCGTTATCAGAGTAATCCTGAATTGAGACATCACAACAAGACCAATCTCAAGAAAAATCGTGTTTACACGGTTTTTGTCGCTGACCATGTCAATGATATTTTGTCCGATTTACAATTGGCGGATTCTTTCTTTGGCTTTGAAACAGGCATTGAAACATCAGTAATGGAAGATGACGAGGCTGGAAGATCCTATTTACGAGGCGCTTTTTTGGCGACTGGAACAGTACGTGATCCTGAAAAAGGCCGTTATCAATTAGAAATTTTTTCCGTTTACCAAGACCACGCAGAGGACTTAGCTTCTCTCATGAAAAAATTTATGCTCGATGCTAAGGTTTTGAGTCATAAAAATGGGTTTGTGACCTATCTTCAAAAAGCTGAGGACATTATGGATTTTCTCCTTGTTATCGGCGCAATGAACTCTAAGGATACCTTCGAAGAGGTCAAAATTATGCGAGAAACCAGAAATGATCTGAATCGTGCCAATAATGCGGAAACAGCCAATATTGCTAGAACGATTAGTGCTAGCATGAAAACAATTAATAATATTATCAAGATTATGGATACGGTTGGCTTGGAGATTTTACCGGTGGAGCTGCGCCAAATTGCCCAACTCCGTATTGCCAACCCAGATTACTCTATCCAGCAGATCGCAGATAGTATAGAACCTCCTCTGACCAAGAGTGGTGTTAACCATCGTCTCAGAAAAATCAATAAGATTGCGGACGATTTGTAAGTAGAAAGGAAGCTTTTATGGCTTGTACAACGATTTTAGTAGGTAAGAAAGCCTCATATGACGGCTCTACCATGATTGCACGTACTGAGGATTCTCAATCAGGCGTTTTTACGCCCAAAGAATTTCTCGTCGTGACCCCTGAAGACCAACCGCGTCATTACCAGTCTGTGCTTAGCAATTTTTCAATTGATTTGCCAGATAATCCTCTACGTTATACCTCTGTCCCAGATGCGCTTGGGAAAGACGGTATCTGGGGTGAAGCTGGTATTAACTCAGCTAATGTTGCCATGAGTGCAACAGAAACAATCACGACTAATGCGCGTGTTCTCGGCGCTGATCCTCTTGTTAAAGATGGTTTTGGAGAAGAGGATATGTTGACTTTGGTCTTGCCATATATCAAGACGGCGCGTGAAGGTGTCCTTCGTTTGGGACAACTCCTTGAAACTTACGGAACTTACGAGTCTAATGGGATTGCTTTTTCAGACACTGAAGAAATTTGGTGGTTGGAAACAATTGGTGGTCACCATTGGATTGCAAGACGTGTTCCAGACGATGCCTATGTTACTAACCCAAACCAACTTGGTATCGATCACTATGAGTTTGAAAATCCAGACGACTATCTTGCCTCACCAGACATTCGAAACTTCATTAATAAACATCACCTAGATTTGACTTATTCTAATGAACACTTTAATCCACGTTATGCTTTTGGTAGCCAACGAGATAAGGATCGTCATTATAATACACCACGCGCCTGGGCTATGCAGAAATTTTTGAACCCAGAAAAAGACTATGATCCAAAATCATTCTTTATTCCATGGTGCCAAAAACCATACCGCAAAATTACAGTTGAAGATGTTAAATATGTCTTGAGTCTTCATTACCAAGATACACCTTACGATCCTTATGGACCTCAAGGAGATGCGGTGAGTCAACGCCAATTCCGTCCAATCGGTATCAACCGTACTAGTCAAACAGCTCTCTTGCAAATGCGTCCTAACAAACCATCAGAAACGACAGGAATTCAGTGGTTAGCCTATGGATCAATGCCATTTGGTACAATGGTGCCATTCTGGACTCAAGTCGGAACAACACCTGCTTATTTCCGTCAAACAACTGATAAAGTGGATACAGGTAATTTCTACTGGAGTAATCGCTTGATTGCCGCTATCTGTGATCCTCATTTCCAACAGCATGAAGCTGATTTGGATGCTTATGTAGAAACAACTATGGCTCTTGGCCATGCTATGATTAATCATGTAGATACTGCTTTAGCAAATGGTGAGAGTATTGATTTTGAAGCTGAAAATCAAAAGATTAGTGATAAGATTCAGTCAGAAACAGATAAACTATTGGCAAAAGTCTTAGATGATGCAAGTAATTTGATGACCAATCGTTTTTCTATGAGTGATTAAAGTCATTAAAAAAGCCTTTCCATAAAATTGGAAAGGTTTTTTAGTATTGTAAACATTACTTGTTTTCTTTATCCAGTTTCGATAGGAGCTGATAAAGCGTAATAAAGAAGAAAAGATTGAGTGAAATGAGAAGGCCTGATGCCCATGGCAAATCGCTTTCTAAATTTCGAAGAGGTGAATTCCAAGCAAAGTGTGCAGCAAAAGCACCACAAGCATAAAGTATACCAATAAGACTGTATTTAGAATTAATGAGTTTTTGACGGGAACGCCATATAAGGACTAGCCCCATAGCAAGGAAGGATGTGTAAAGCCAGTGAGACGATACAGCACCAATAGTTCGACCAAGAATACCTGAAATCGTATAAGAAAAACCGTCAGGCAAATCTGAAAGAATATAGGAGAAGTCTTCACTAATCTGGAAGCCCAGACCCGCCGTAATAGCGACAAGCAAGAGCCCCTTGTAACTTTTCGTTGGCACCATATAGATAGCAAAGAGAAAAGCTGCAAGTTTGAGGGGTTCCTCAACTAGGGGAGCCATAAGAGCATCCTCAAAGCGGTAGAAGAAACTCTTTGAAGAAAGATGAGCAGTCACCCAGTCGTGAGAAATGGTATTGGCATAACCAGCTATCCATCCTGTGATAAAGACTCCACCAATTAGAGCAAATATGAGAACAAGTGGTTTCACCTGCCATCTCTTGCCTAAGTACAGAATCAGAAATATTCCTGGTACGATATAACATAAGGCAATCAGTGTTGATAGTCCAATAATACCGTATGCCGAACCAGACAAAGCGCCTGAAGTGTATGATTGCGTATCATAAGTCAGGCCTATGGCTGAAAGCAATAAAAAAAGATATAGGATTAATTTTCGAAACATGTATAACCTACTTTCCAAATGATATTTCCAGTATATCAAATAATTCTTTCTCGTCGAAATATTTCAATTTTTTTATTTTAGGACTTGCAAAATAAATGAAGTGTGATATACTTAACCAGTAAACTATTAACTGGTTAAGTATTTTGAAAGGAATATCATGAAAAAGAAACGCATTTTTGGCCTAGCAGGATTAGCAGCAGTTGTTTTAGCTGCTGGTGCAGGTATTTATTATACGACTAGTCACCACGGTTCAAAAGGAAATGGTGATTTGAAAGTTGTGACGAGCTTTTACCCTGTTTATGAATTTACCAAGCAGGTTGTAGGAGATGAGGGAGAGGTGTCTTATCTCATTCCTGCTGGAAGTGAAGCCCACGATTTCCAACCATCTACTAAGAATGTCGCTGACATTGAAAAAGCAGACACTTTTGTCTACCTAAATGAAAATATGGAAACCTGGGTTCCAAAAGTTGAAAAGTCTATCAACACAAAAAATACAAAAGTCATTAAGGCAAGTCAAGGCATGGTTCTTTTACCTGGAACAGAGGAAGAAGATCATGATCATGGTGGAGAAGAACATCACCACGAATATGATCCCCATGTTTGGCTCTCACCTAAACGTTCTCAAAAATTAGTTGAAACTATTAGAGACGGTTTGATTGCTCAGCATCCAGATAAAAAAGCAGTCTTTACAACCAATGCCGAGAAATACCTTAAAAAATTAAAGACTTTGGATAAGGAGTATACTGAAGCCTTTAGTCAAGCAAAACAGAAAAGTTTTGTTACTCAGCACGCAGCTTTTGCCTACCTTGCCTTAGATTACGGTTTGACACAGGTACCAATTTTAGGTGTTTCAGCTGAGTCCGACCCTTCTGCAAAACGTATCGCTAGCCTCTCTAAGTATGTCAAAGAATATGATATTAACTATATCTATTTTGAGGAAAATGCTTCAAGTAGTGTTGCTAAAACCTTAGCTAACGAAGTAGGAGTTAAGACAGCAGTTTTAAATCCAATTGAATCACTAACTAAGGAACAGTTGAAAAAAGGTGAAGACTATATCAGTGTTATGACTGAGAACCTAAAAAATCTTCGTTTAACAACGGACGTTGAAGGTAAAGCTATCCAACCTGAAACGGGAAGTGATGACAAGAAAACGGTTCAAAATGGTTACTTCGATGACAAAGATGTTAAAGATAGAGAACTTTCGGATTGGTCTGGTGAGTGGCAATCGGTTTATCCTTATCTTCAAGATGGTACTTTAGATCAAGTATTTGAATACAAATCTCTATTAAATAAAGATAAAACTGCACAAGAGTACAAAGAATACTACACTAAGGGCTATCAAACAGATGTTTCTAAAATTGCCATTGATGGTAAAAAGATGACCATGACTTTCACAAAGAATGATGGAAGTAGTGTGACACACACTTATCGTTATGATGGTTATAAGATTCTAACCTATGCTTCTGGTAAAAAAGGTGTTCGTTATCTCTTTACAGCAACTGATAGTCAAGCAGCAGATAACCCTTACCAGTATGTCCAATTTTCAGATCATCAAATAGATCCAACAACTTCAGCACATTTCCATATTTTCTTTGGAAATAGTAGCCAAGATGAGATTCTAAAAGAAATGGATAATTGGCCAACTTACTATCCTGGAAAACTTAGTGGCTTTGAAATTGCACAAGAAATGGTTAGCCATTGATACTAGAAATGCACTCATTCGTGAGTGTTTTTCTTTTTTAAAAAATCTTTCATTTCTTAAACTCTTAGAAAATTGCTAGTGTCATTAGTTTTAAACAGAAATTTAAAGCATCGTATTTTTTCTAAAAAAATCCTGTAAAAAATTAAATAATTACTACATTTTTTCATTCTTTAGTGGTACAATAATAGTACGATTTTCAGATGACCAGGAGAGACCCATGAACCAGTATTTAGTAGCGATACATTATATTCAACTGCTTCAAGCAGAACTCGATATTCTAAATCATGATGCACGCTTGCTTTTTGATTTAAAGATTGAACCAAATCTTGCTAAAAGAGAGCTTGCTGACTTGAAAGTATCCCTATCTAAATTATCTGACAAAAACCTTTATATCGAAGGTACAATCTGGTATCAGCCAAGTTTGTTTGCAATCATTGATCAAAATTTAGGGGTTATTGATGACTGGCTCAAGGAATTAGATGACTTCTTTGAATTTACCTATAGTACAACAGTTTTCACTGTTTTGAAAGAAAATGAAAATCGAAGTTACGACTTATTACTTGGTCTCTATAGCCGTCTTGAATACGTTATTTCAGAAATAAAAAATTGCCGTTAGATGACTAACGGCTTTTAGTATATAGAAAAAATAGGCTCTATTTTAAATATCAAATAATTTGACAAAATACCCAAATGTGTGTAAAATAAAATTTGAAAATACTCTAATAAAAATAACGTTAAGTTAAAGGAAGATAATAACTAAGTGAGTAAGCAGGGGTTTAAATTGGGGGATTTTGTTAAATATTATTTGGTGAGCCTTGTGTCGCTGAGCTTTTTATGTCTTATTTTGTATGGGCTATATTCTTTAAACGGGCTCATTCCTTTTTCTCTAGATGGAGCTTCAGGCCTTGAAGTTAGGCATTATTCAGGACAGACCACCTCTTCTGTAAAAAAAGATGGTGATTATAAGGTTCAGGATATTAGTGGTGAAACTAAGAGCTACAATGTAGATTTGAAAGTAACAAACGATGGGGATAAGGTTATCCAAACCTATGTCTTTGAGTATAAAAAATGATTATATAATAAAAACTCACAGTCTTAGCCAGATTGTGAGTTTTTTAGATGTCTTTTACCAAAGTCCTAATATCTTTTGCATGAGAAGAGAAGCAAGACTAATTAATAACCAACAGACTCCTCCCACTAGAAGTGCTGAGCCTCCTTTAGTGATTAGTTTTTTGAGATTTGTTTGGAAACCGATAGCTGTCATTGCCATAATAATCATAAATTTTGAAAGGTCTTTTAATGGTGAAAAGACGGCAGGTGTTACACCGAGTGACATTGCAACAGTTGTAATCAGTGAGGCCAAAAGGAACCAAAGGATAAAGTTAGGCACTGCTTTGCTTAGCGAGAATGCTTCCTTTGTATTATCCTTTTGTGACTGCCATACAGATAGACCAAGAGTTATAGGGATGATAGCAAGTGTTCGAGTCAATTTAACAATTGTTGCTTGCTCTAGGATAGATGTTCCATGTAAGCTATCCCAAGAACTAGCTGTAGCAGTTACAGAAGAAGTATCGTTGACAGCTGTTCCAGCAAATATGGCAAAGCCTTGATTACTAAGTCCCAACCAAGATCCCAAGTGAGGAAAGATTAAAGCCGCTAAGATGTTAAAAAAGAAAATTACCGAGATTGCTGTTGCAATAGATTCATCTTTTGCCTTGATTACAGGTGCAGTTGCAGCAATAGCAGAACCTCCACAGATTGAAGAACCAACCCCTACTAAAGTAGTAATTTCGCTATCTAACCTAAATAGCTTTTGGATGAAGTAAGCAGTAACGAGTGCCGTAGCAATAGTCACTAGAATAATGGGAAGTGATGTTACGCCAACCTTAAAGACTTGAGAAAGATTTAGTCCAAATCCAAGAAGAATAACAGCGTATTGTAATACTTTTTTTGATGTGAATTGCATTCCTGCTTTAAGTTTCTGAGAATCTCTTAGAATAATTCCTAGCAGAAGTCCTATAAATAAACCAAGGACAGGCCCACCAATAATAGGAAATAAGACTCCAAGAGTCCAGGCTACAAGCGAAATAAGTATTGCAATACTTATACCAGGTAAGAATGATTTGATTTTCATTTTTCATCTCCTTAAAAATTACCCACATTATATCTTATTATTTAGGATATGTAAAGGTGTTGTTAGGGATAGTTTTGAGGGGAAACTATCCCTATAACTTGCTAAGGAGTGTTATTTCTGATAGAATAGTATTAAAATATTATAATTGAAGATTTTATGAAGGAAGGGTTGTATGTATCGTCATTTAAAAAGGTATATGATTTTTATCGTAGGAGCTTTCATTTGTTCTCTTTTTTTGGTTCTAGCTTTTACAACAGATAGAAAAAATGATAACAGTGTTAATGCTAAAGCTGAAGCTGCCTACAATCAAACTACGACGGCTTTTATTGATAGTATCGGAGAGACTGCGAGACAGATTGGTCAAGATTACAATATCTATGCTTCTGTTCTAATTGCTCAAGCTATTCTGGAATCAAATTCAGGTCAGTCAGGTCTGAGTCAAGCTCCTTATTACAACTTCTTTGGGATTAAGGGCTCTTATAATGGAAACTCCGTTACTATGCGTACTTGGGAAGATGACGGTACAGGAAAGACTTATGAGATTGATGAACCCTTCCGTTCTTATGGAAGTCTGAGTGATTCCCTAGCAGATTATGCTGCTTTGATGACGTCATCTAATTATGCAGGTACTTGGAAATCAAATACAAGTAGTTATGCAGATGCCACTCAGGCACTGACAGGGACTTATGCTACAGATAGTCTTTACGCTTCTAAATTAAATAGCATTATTGCATACTATGGTTTGACTGCCTATGATCAAGCTCCAGTTACCCAAGCAACTGGTTCAACAAGTGGCCTTGTTTGGAACAGCTATAGAGGCTCATACACAGATGCTGAGACCTTATCTATAGATGAAGCTTGGGCAAGCTATAAAAATTATAAATAATGATGAGAGTCGAAAGGCTCTTTTTTGTGCTTTGAATTGGATAGTTTTGGCTATAAAAAGTCCCCAACATTATGTGCTGGGGTCTAACATCTATTAGTTGTCAAAAGTGACTTCTTTAACGAGGTTATCAAGGAATTTTTCTCCCATTTTAGAGAGGGTTGCCTTTTCATGCTTCAAGTAAACAATATCAATTTCATCATCAATATCAAGTGGGATAGAGACAATATTATCACCATTCAAATTACTATTTAAAATACCTGTAGCAATGGTGTAACCATCCAAACCGATTAATAGGTTGAAGAGTGTCGCTCGGTCTGAAACTACGATAGACTTTTTATGGGGAATCTGAGAGAGAATCTCTTCAGAATAGTAGAAGGAATTATGAATCCCCTGATCATAGCTAAGGTATGGAAATTCTTCTAAATCTTCCAAAGAGACAACTTCATGCTTAGCCAATGGGTTTGACTTGCTGACAAAGATATGGGGTCTAGCTTTGAAGAGACTGGTATATGTGAGGCGGTTGTCATCAAACATCTTAGTCAAGACATCTCGATTATAGCTGTTAAGGAAGAGAACGCCGATCTCTGAACGGAAGTTCTTAACGTCCTCAATGATTTCATAAGTACGTGTTTCGCGTAAGAAGAGCTCGTAACGTGTCATATCAGCTCTCTTGAGAAGTGAGACGAAGGCATTGACAACAAAAGCGTAGTGTTGAGAGGAAACACTAAACAATTCACGTGTTTCTGTGTGACTCTTGTAGCGTTCTTCCAAGAGATTCGTTTGTTCCACTACCTGACGTGCATAAGAGAGAAATTCAACTCCATCCTTGGTTAAAGTGATTCCCTTGGGGTTACGGATAAAGATATCAATTCCCATTTCTCTTTCCAAGTCACGAACAGCATTTGAAAGACTTGGTTGCGTAATGAAAAGTTGTTTTGCAGCTTCATTCATTGAGCCGGTTTCGACGATTTTGATAATATAATGTAATTGTTGAATTCGCATAGCCTTATTATAGCATATTTTAAGGATTATTCCTTAGGATAAGGAGCGACTAAAAGGTCTTTTTAGGACTATACCAATTTTTATGCTTGACAATGTCGAATATATCGAATATACTGTCCTCGTTAAGCTTTTTAAAGAGCTTATTGACTATACCAATTTTAAATGAAGGAGACATGACCTCTTTGATCAGAGGTTATTATTAAAAATATGTGTGGAATTGTTGGTGTTGTAGGTAACACAAATGCAACTGATATCTTGATTCAAGGACTTGAAAAGCTAGAATACCGTGGTTATGATTCAGCTGGTATCTTTGTAGCTGGCGATGCATCTAGTCAATTGGTTAAGGCTGTTGGCCGTATTGCGGAACTTGCTGCTAAAACTGAAGGAGTAGAAGGTACTGCAGGTATCGGACATACTCGTTGGGCAACTCACGGTAAACCAACAGAGGATAATGCTCACCCACACCGCTCAGAAACAGAACGTTTTGTTTTGGTTCACAATGGTGTTATTGAAAACTATCTTGAAATTAAGGAAGAATACCTTTCTGGTCACCATTTCAAAGGCCAAACTGATACTGAAATTGCAGTTCACTTGATTGGAAAATTCGTTGAAGAAGATGGTTTGTCAACTCTTGAAGCATTCAAGAAAGCTCTTCACATTATCCGTGGATCATATGCCTTCGCTCTTATGGATTCTGAAGATGCCTCAACAATTTACGTGGCAAAAAACAAATCACCACTTTTGATTGGTCTTGGTGATGGCTATAACATGGTCTGCTCAGATGCCATGGCTATGATTCGCGAAACTAATCAATACATGGAAATTCACGATCAAGAGTTAGTTATCGTGAAAGCTGATAGTGTCGAAGTCCAAGATTATGATGGTACTGTTAAAGAACGTGATAGCTATACAGCTGAACTTGACCTTTCTGATATTGGTAAAGGCACATACCCTTACTACATGCTCAAAGAAATCGATGAGCAACCAACAGTGATGCGTAAGCTTATCCAAGCCTACACAGATGACAAGGGACAAGTGACTGTAGATGCTGATATTATCAAGGCTGTTCAAGAGGCTGATCGTATCTATATCCTTGCGGCAGGAACATCATATCATGCTGGTTTTGCTTCTAAGAAGATGCTCGAAGAGTTGACAGATACACCAGTTGAGCTTGGTATTTCTTCTGAGTGGGGTTATGGTATGCCACTCCTTAGCAAGAAACCTCTCTTTGTCTTTATTAGCCAATCAGGTGAAACAGCAGATAGCCGTCAGGTTCTTGTTAAAGCTAACGAGTTGGGTATTCCAAGTCTGACAGTGACAAACGTTCCGGGATCTACCCTTTCTCGTGAAGCTGACCACACAATGCTTCTTCATGCTGGACCAGAAATTGCCGTAGCTTCTACTAAAGCTTACACCGCTCAGATTGCAGCTCTTGCCTTCTTGGCTAAAGCAGTCGGTGAAGCTAATGGTAATGAAAAAGCTAAAGCTTTCGACTTGGTACATGAATTGTCACTTGTAGCACAATCTATCGAATCAACACTCTCTGAAAAAGAAGTTATTGACGAGAAAGTGGCAGCTCTTCTTGCAGAAACACGTAACGCTTTCTATATTGGTCGTGGTCAAGATTACTATGTTGCTATGGAAGCCAGTCTTAAATTGAAAGAAATCTCATATATCCAATGTGAAGGTTTTGCAGCAGGTGAGTTGAAACACGGAACGATTGCTTTGATCGAAGATGGTACACCTGTTATTGCGCTCTTGTCTGACGCTGTTCTTGCTAGCCACACTCGTGGTAATATTCAAGAGGTAGCTGCTCGTGGTGCTAAAGTGTTGACTATTGCTGAGGAAAATGTTGCTAAAGAAGGTGATGACATCGTTCTTAATAATGTTCACCCTTACTTGTCACCAATTTCAATGGTTGTACCGACACAATTGATTGCTTACTTTGCAACACTTCATCGTGGACTTGACGTCGATAAACCACGTAACTTGGCTAAATCAGTTACTGTTGAATAAAAATACTAACATCTCTTACAGTGTAAGGGATGTTGTTTGTTTTTATCCTTTTTACCCTTGCTTAATTGGAGAATCTAAAGTAGAATAGTATCTATATCACAATCTTAGGAGAGAATTATGTCATTACCAAATTGTCCAAAATGTAACTCAGAGTATGTTTATGAAGATGGAATCTTGCTTGTATGTCCTGAATGTGCCTATGAGTGGGATCCAAACGAAGTTGCAGAAGAAGAAGGACTTGTGGTTCTTGATAGCAATGGAACACGTCTTGCTGACGGTGATACTGTTACAGTTATTAAAGATTTGAAAGTGAAAGGTGCGCCAAAAGATATTAAACAAGGCACACGTGTTAAAAATATTCGTTTGGTTGAAGGTGACCATAACATTGATTGTAAGATTGATGGTTTTGGTGCTATGAAACTTAAATCTGAATTTGTTAAGAAAATCTAAAATAAGCTTTAGGGATGATAGACTTAAGTTTTGTTTGTTTCTCAGGACAGACTATTTAAGTCTCCCAGGAGTGTGATTATGAACTCATTTTGAAAATTGGGTCTAGTCGCACTCCTTTTTACTATTTTCAAAATCTTATATCATTTTTTTAAATAATTTGGTATAATATTCAACAATACTAAATAATTATAGGAGTTTATATGTCATACGTTTTGGAAGTATTACCAGCCCTTTTGAACGGTGCGGTAGTCACACTTCAAGTATTCTTCATTGTTATCGTACTGTCGATTCCATTAGGGATTGTACTTGCTTTCTTAATGCAGATTAAATTCAAACCTTTAAATTGGTTACTAACCCTTTACGTTTGGATTATGCGTGGAACCCCCCTCCTTTTACAATTGATCTTTGTTTATTACGTTCTTCCGAGTGTTGGGATTGTCTTTGACCGTCTGCCAGCTGCTATTCTTGCTTTTACGCTTAATTATGCAGCTTATTTCGCAGAGATTTTCCGTGGAGGAATCTTGGCTATTCCGAAAGGACAATATGAAGCAGCGAAAATGCTTAAACTTAGTCCTTTCCAAACTATCCGCT
This sequence comes from Streptococcus sp. cx1, assembly GCF_052384325.1. Classification (NCBI taxonomy): domain Bacteria; kingdom Bacillati; phylum Bacillota; class Bacilli; order Lactobacillales; family Streptococcaceae; genus Streptococcus; species Streptococcus sp. cx1. The sequence goes on from NZ_JBQSUN010000002.1 coordinate 323,103, forward strand.
ACATTATCCTTCCTCAGGTGGTCAAGATTGTCTTGCCAAGTATTTTTAACGAGATTATTAACTTGGTTAAGGATTCATCATTGGTTTATGTGCTTGGGGTTGGAGACCTTCTTTTGGAAAGTCGTACCGCTGCGAACCGTGATGCTACCCTAGCACCGATGTTTGTGGCTGGAGCTATCTATCTTATCCTTGTGGGTGTGGTGACTGTGGCTTCGAAACACATCGAAAAGAAATTCAACTATTATAAATAGGAGACCTTATGTTAGAATTAAAAAATATTTCCAAGCAATTTGGTCAACACAAAATCTTTGATAACTATAACCTAACTGTCGAAGAAGGGAAAATCTTAGCTATTGTCGGACCATCTGGTGGTGGTAAAACGACTCTCTTGCGTATGCTAGCAGGACTTGAAACCATTGATTCAGGACAAATTATTTATGAAAATGAAGAGATTCCTTTGGATCAAATGGAAAGTCGTAACTTGCTAGGTTTTGTCTTCCAAGATTTCCAACTGTTTCCGCACTTGACAGTCTTAGACAATCTAATGCTTTCACCAATTAAGACGATGGGAATGTCTAAGGAAGATGCTCAGAAAAAAGCTCAAGCCCTACTTGACCGTTTAGGTCTTGGAGCTCACGGAAATGCTTATCCTTACTCTCTTTCTGGGGGACAAAAACAACGTGTTGCATTTGCGCGTGCTATGATGATTGATCCGAAAATTGTCGGCTATGATGAACCAACATCAGCTCTTGACCCTGAGTTGCGTCAAGAAGTTGAGAAATTGATTTTGCAGAATCGTGAGACTGGGATTACGCAAATCGTTATCACTCACGATATGCAGTTTGCACAGCACATCGCCGATGAGATTGTCACTATCAATCCAAAATAGTGAGGATTTTCCATGAAAAAAATAGTAAAAACGATTTTGCTAGGCTGTCTTGTCATTTTGCCTTTGTTTGCGCTATCAGCTTGTAGCTCGCGCTCACATTTTGCAACTCAGAAAGATCAGTGGCAAACCTATACCAAAGAAAAGAAAATCAAAATTGGTTTTGATGCGACCTTTGTTCCTATGGGATATGAGGAAAAGGATGGTAGCTATGTTGGTTTTGATATTGATCTTGCCACTGCAGTTTTTAAATTGTATGGTATTGATGTCGAATGGCAGGCTATTGACTGGGATATGAAAGAAACAGAACTGAAGAATGGGACAATTGACCTCATTTGGAATGGTTACTCGGTCACGGATGAGCGTAAGCAGTCTGCAGACTTTACAGTGCCTTATATGGTCAATGAACAAGTACTGGTAACCAAAAAGTCTTCGGGAATTGATTCTGTTGCAGGAATGGCAGGTAAGACCTTAGGTGCTCAAGCGGGTTCTTCTGGTTATGATGCTTTCAATGCTTCTCCGAAGATTTTGAAGGATATCGTCGCCAACCAAAAAGCAGTCCAATATTCGACCTTTACTCAGGCCTTGATTGACCTTGATAGTGGACGTATTGATGGTCTATTGATTGACCGTGTATATGCTAATTACTACTTAGAAAAATCAGGAGTTCTGAATCAGTATAACGTTATGCCTGCTGGTTACGAGGGTGAAAGCTTTGCTGTAGGTGCTCGTAAGGCAGATAAGACACTGATCAAAAAAATCAATCAAGGATTTAGAACCCTTTATAAAAATGGAGAATTCCAAAAGATTTCTGACAAATGGTTTGGTGAAGATGTTGCCACCGACCAAGTTAAAGGGAAAAAATAGAAGGATAACAACATTCTAGAAGGGATGTTGTTATTTTTTTGTGGAAAATACTTGAAATAAAACAAGTTATATTTTATACTAGTGTTAGTTTATAAACTAACGAAAGGGTGAGCATGGGATATTTTGATTATTCAAGAGAACCGCAAAGTGATATTGCTTTTGTAGATATGAAATCTTTCTATGCGAGTGTAGAGTGTGTTGAACGTGGGCTGCACCCTCTTAAGACTTCTCTATGTGTGATGAGCAGGGCTGAAAATGCTAATGGTTTGATATTAGCCTCCTCCCCCATATTTAAGCAGGTTTTTGGCAAGTCAAATGTTAGTCGTTCTTATGACTTACCTTTTGACATTCATTCTCGTAAGTTTCATTATTATAATGCCAAAAAGCAGGGACTTCCAACGGATAGAGCTTTTGTAGATTACATCGAATCTTGGGCTAAGGTTACCTTTATCGTTCCTCCTAGAATGGACCTCTATATAAAAAAGAATATCCAAATTCAACACATTTTCCAGAATTATGCCAGTGTTGAAGACATTCTTCCTTATTCCATTGATGAGGGTTTCATTGATCTCACGTCGTCACTGAATTACTTTATTCCCGATAGAACAGTTACAAGAAAAGATAAGTTAGATATGATTTCAGGGCGTATTCAAAGAGATATTTGGAGGGAGACAGGCATTTACTCGACAGTTGGGATGTCTAACAGCAATCCCTTATTGGCCAAGTTAGCTCTTGATAATGAGGCCAAACATACGGCTACTATGAGAGCCAACTGGTCCTATGAAGATGTCGAGACTAAGGTTTGGAATATTCCCCATATGACCGATTTTTGGGGGATTGGAAAGCGGATGGAGAAGCGTTTAAACAAGTTGGGGATTTTCTCTATTCGAGAACTTGCTAATAGCAATCCTGATACTCTTAAAAAGGAGTTAGGTATTGTGGGTTTAGATCTTTTTTTTCATGCCAACGGTATCGATGAGAGTAATGTTCATAAACCTTATAAACCAAAGTCACATGGCTTAGGGAATTCCCAAATCTTGCCACGAGACTATGAGCGTCAAGCTGATATTGAATTGATTCTAAGAGAGATGGCAGAACAGGTAGCTATTAGGTTAAGACGAGCCCATAAGAAAGCTTGTCAAGTTTCCATCAGCATTGGATTTTCAAAGTTAGAGGGCAAGCGTTCGCTACAAGCACAGATGAAGATTGAACCCGCTAATAATACAAGAGTACTAATAAGCCATGTCATTGAACTCTTTAGGAAGAAATATCAAGGAGGGGCTGTTCGAAGTGTCAGTGTCTCTTATGCAAATTTTGTAGATGAAAGGCTTCAGATTCTTTCTTTATTTGATAATCCAGATGACATTGATAAAGAAGAAAGACTTCAGGCAGTTATAGATAGTATTCGACAGGAATTTGGCTTTACGACCATTCAAAAAGCAACTGCTTTACAGGAGGCATCTAGGAGTCTTGCTCGAAGTAAGCTTATTGGTGGGCACTCTGCTGGAGGATTAGATGGCTTAAAATGATAGACCGTAGTTACCTTCCCTTTCAATCAGCTAGGGAACATCAAGACAGGGGAATGATGAAGTGGATGGGCTTTTTCTTATCAGAACATACAAGCTCCCTACATGAAGATAAGACTAAAGAAAATCTTAGGAGTCATTTGGATGATTTAGAGAAGTTTACTTTATTAAACCAGCTTTATTCAGGTCAATTATTGGGAAGTTTCCAGATAAAGGATCAAGGTAGGCGCTGTAGATGTAGTGGCTATGTGGTTGACTTGGATTTTAATCAAGTTACTATAAAATCTTGCAAGCGACATAAATGTATTCGAACAAAGGATATATTAGAAATTAGTTTGGGGGTTGAAAACATAGATGAGGAAGAGAAAAATTTATGATGATAAACTTCAAATTGACTATTTTTCTGATAGCTATTTAAAATTTGAAGAAGACTTTTATCGCTATTCTGCCATGGATATTCCCTTAACCTTTTTGACGGATGATATTATGAGGGAGATGGCTATCAGTCAAAAGAATTATTTTCTATTAAATAAAGAGAATGCCAGAGATGGACGCAATCATTATTTCCATTTTGAAGTCAGTCTACCGGATTCCAAGACACTTGTGAGACAGTATAGGTATCTTGGAAATGATTGAAACAAAGCAATATCAGCAGCAGAAATAGTAGCAATTCCACTTGTATAGAGAGTTTTCAAGAAAGTTTTCGCAAGCTAAGAAAAGCTTTATGTAAGCGTTGACATTGTCTGTGTGAGTGCTATAATGAAGGTGTTAAAGTTATCATATGGAGGTAATTAAGATGAGAGCAGTTGTTGTTAATCAAGCAAGTACAGGTGTTGAAGTTGTTGATCATGAAAAACCATCTGTAGTTGGTCATGGTCAAGCTTTGGTTAAAGTTGAATATTGCGGTGTCTGCCATACTGACCTTCACGTAGCTCATGGAGACTTTGGTCAAGTACCAGGTCGTATACTAGGTCACGAAGGTATTGGTATTGTCGAAGAAGTTGGTGAAGGTGTTGAAACACTTAAAAAAGGTGACCGTGTATCAATTGCTTGGTTCTTCGAAGGGTGTGGCCATTGTGAATATTGTACGACTGGTCGCGAAACACTCTGCCGTTCTGTAAAAAATGCTGGTTATAGTGTTGACGGTGGTATGAGTGACTATGCTTTAGTTACTGCAGACTATGCTGTGAAAGTTCCAGAAGGACTTAATCCAGCTCAAGCTTCATCTATTACTTGTGCGGGAGTTACAACCTATAAAGCTATTAAAGAAGCTAAAGTTGAACCTGGTCAATGGGTAGCTATTTATGGTGCTGGAGGACTAGGTAATTTGGCTATTCAATATGCTAAGAAAGTTTTCAATGCACGAGTAGTGGCCGTTGATATCAACCAAGATAAACTTGATTTGGCTAAAGAATCTGGTGCTGACTTAGTTGTGAACGGTAAAGAAGTTGAAGATGTAGCGGGTTATATCCAAGAAAAAACTGGTGGTACACACAGTGCTGTTGTAACCGCTGTTTCTAAAGTTGCCTTCAATCAAGCTGTCGATAGTGTACGTGCTGGTGGAACAGTCGTTGCGGTTGGTCTCCCATCTGAATATATGGAGCTTTCAATTGTCAAAACAGTTCTAGATGGTATCCGTGTTGTTGGATCTCTTGTAGGTACACGTAAGGATTTGGAAGAAGCCTTCGACTTCGGTGCACAAGGCTTGGTAGTGCCAGTTGTTGAAACTGTTCCTGTTGATACAGCGGTAGAGGTCTTTGACCAAATGGAAAAAGGTGAAATTCAAGGACGTAAAGTATTGGATTTCACTAAGTAAGCAAACACCTATCTATGCTACTCTGACTATGTGAAGAGTCGAGTGGTGTAATTGACTAAACTACCTTTTAAAGGAGTAAATCAGAATAAAATTCCATCGGTTGATTTATGTCGGTGGATTTTTTATTTGTTTAAAAACTTCATTTAGATATCAAGTCAAAACCACCCGTGAGAACGGGTGGCTTGCTCTTCGGCTGAAAGCCTCTGCTACCGGCCGAGGCCTAAAGGCCTACCGAATGGTTTCCCTTCAGCACCACCTTTGCTAGCTGACCCGTCTAGCGGGTCTCTTTAAGATTAC